>NZ_JBFACN010000019.1:0-180252 GCF_040640875.1 Streptomyces sp. NPDC021562 | reverse complement strand
ATGGGCAGCCAGGCCGCGACCAGTTCGTCGCGCAGCGCGTCGCGCTCGGGGCCCTCGTCGAGGGCGGCGAGACGGGCGAAGAGGGCCGCTGTGTCGGGGGCGTCGTCGTGAGTGCGGCGGGACGTCCCCGCAGCGGTGTGGCCGGGCGTCGCGGGACGGCTGGTCGACAAGTCGGTGAGCATGCGGAATCGCTCCTGAACGGTCTTTCCAGAAGTCCGGAACTGCGTTCCGGACATGTCCTGAAGGGTGGGTCAGGGTGCCGCAGCGGAGAGGTGGCCGGGCTCCGGAGGATGCCGGCAGCCCGGGTGGTCACCCGCTGGGCCTGCGCCTCCGGTCCGAAGCACGAAACTCCGGCTGCCCCTGACTTCGAGCGGTAAACCCAGGCTCTTCACGCCGTCACCGCGGCTGCGCCACGGACGCGGTGACCGCACCCTGGAGACAGGGGGACGGCCGGGCGGGAAGGAGCGTCGGTATGGCGAAGAAACGGAGCGAGCGCGAGAGCCTGAAGAAGGGCGACAAGGTGGCCTGGAAGAGTCACGGCGGCCAGGCCGAGGGCGAGGTGGAGAAGAAGATCACCAAGCGCACCCGGGCTGCGGGCCGCACGGTGTCCGCGGCACCGGACGACCCGCAGTACCAGGTGCGCAGCGCCAAGTCCGGCCGGTCGGCGGTGCACAAGCCGTCCGCGCTGAAGAAGAAGTGAGCCCGGGCGCCCGCCGTCGCCGACGGCGTGCCGCTCGGCCGGACCGCGTGCTGACGTGACGCCCTCAGCGGCCGTGCCGTGGAGCCGCCGCCGTGGCGGGTGACTGACTTTTCGCCGCCGCCGGGCCGCCGACCGCCGCCGACTGCCGGCGTCCGGGTCGGACTCGTCGGTCCCCGTGGCCGCTTCTCGGCCACGGGTGAGCCCACTTGACTTCCACCGCCCCGACTGTGTTCTCCCGCCCCATTGTGTTGAGCCTTGTGGACCTTTACTGTTCGGGTCTGCCTGAGTCTGTTCGATGATGATGAGTGCTCAGGCGGATGGAGGCCGCAGTGCGGGGAAGTCGGAGCCGTTCCGAGGACGCGAGACCCGGTCGACGTCGGTGGTGGAGGGCGGTCCTCGCGACGACCGCCACCATCGCCCTGGCCGTGGGCATGACCGGACCAGCCGCCGCGCTGGACGTGGGCGGGCACGAGAGTGGACACGGGGGCGGGTCATCACCCACCGCGACGCCCGCCACAGAGCCGCACGCGCACACGGTGACACTCGACGGCTACTCGTTCCTCGTCGACGGCAGGCGCACCTACCTGTGGTCCGGCGAGTTCCACTACTTCCGGCTGCCGAGCCCGGACCTGTGGCGGGACATCTTCCAGAAGATGAAGGCCGCCGGCTTCAACTCCACCTCGCTGTACTTCGACTGGGGCTACCACTCGCCGAAACCGGGGGTGTACGACTTCACCGGGGTGCGTGACGTCGACAAGCTCCTCGACATGGCCCAGGAGGCCGGGCTCTACGTCATCGCGCGCCCCGCGCCGTACATCAACGCGGAGGTCGACAGCGGCGGCCTGCCCGGCTGGCTGACCACCAAGGCCGGCAACAACCGCAGCGACGACCCGCGGTTCCTGAAGTACGCGGACGAATGGCTGACCCAGATCGACCGCATCATCGCCCGCCACCAACTCACCAACGGCACCGGCTCGGTCATCGCCTACCAGGTCGAGAACGAGTACTACAACGGCTCCGCCGCCGGCCGCTCCTACATGCAGCACCTGGAGGACAAGGCCCGCGCCGACGGCATCACGGTCCCGCTGACCGGCAACAACAACGGCACCTTCAACTCCGGTACCGGCGCCCTGGACGTCGACGGCCCCGACTCGTACCCGCAGGGCTTCGACTGCTCCAACCCCACGAAGTGGAACGGCGTCCCCGACATCAGCTACGACCACCCCGCCGGAAAGCCGCTGTACTCACCGGAGTTCCAGGGCGGCGCCTTCGACCCCTGGGGCGGACCGGGCTACGACAAGTGCGCCCAGCTCATCAACGACCAGTTCGCCAACGTGTTCTACAAGCAGAACATAGCCGTCGGCGCCACCGCGCAGAGCTTCTACATGACCTACGGCGGCACCAACTGGGGCTGGCTGGGCATGCCGGAGAACTACACGTCGTACGACTACGGGGCGGCGATCCGCGAGACCCGGCAGCTCGATCCGAAGTACTACGAGGACAAGCTGATCGGCTACTTCACCCAGTCCGTCGCCCCGCTGACCAAGACGGAGGCGATCAGGGCCACGCCACCGGACGACTCCGCCGTGGTCGACACCGCCCGGATGAACCCGGACACCAAGACGCAGTTCCACGTCCTGCGGCACGGCAACTCCACGTCCACAGCGGTCGACAGGACCCACATCGCACTGGACCTCAACGCCCAGCCGTCCGCCGACACCACCTACACCTGGGACGACCCGGACTCCGCGCTCCAGTACGCCGGTTCGTGGTCGCACGTGGCCGACCAGAGCTACACCGGCGGCGACTACAAGCACACCGAGTCGTTCTCCAACAAGGCCGGTGACTCGGTCACCGTCCCCTTCGACGGCACCGCGATCCGCTGGATCGGCTCGAAGACGAACAACCACGGCTACGCCGACGTCTACCTCGACGGTACGAAGGAGGCGACGGTCGACGACTCCGGCGGCGAGAACCAGGCGGTGCTCTTCCAGAAGACCGGCCTGGCCGCCGGAGCACACACCCTGAAGATCGTCGTCACCGGGACCCACAGCTCGGCCTCCACGGACAACTACGTGGCCATCGACGCCATCGACGTGCCGACGGGCGCCGCCGCCGCGGAACCGACCTACCCGGTCGTCCCCCAGCAGCCCGGCACCGCGATCACCCTCGACGGGCGCGACTCCCATGTGATCGTCGCCGACTACCGGCTCGGCGACTCGCAGTTGCAGTACTCGACCTCGGAGCTCATGACCGGCGCCACCATCGGCGACCGGGACGTCGCCGTGCTCTACGGCGACCCGGGCAGCGACGGCGAGACGGTCCTGCGCTACTCCGCCAAGCCCACCGTGGTCACCAGCGGCGGCACCGCCACCACCACCTGGGACCCGGCCACCGGCGACCTGCGGCTGAACTACACCCACAAGGGCCTGATCCGCATCGGCATCACCGGCGGCGGACAGCGCCCGCTGCTGCTCCTCGTCGGCGACAAGGCGACGGCGAAGACCTTCTGGCGTCAGGAGACGGCGGCCGGCCCGGTCCTCGTCCGCGGCACGCACCTGCTGCGGACGGCCACCAGCCGGGACGGCGGCCGCACCGTGGCGCTCACCGGCGACAACGCGGACGACAAGAACATCGAGGTGTTCAGCTCCGCGGCCCGGGTCACCTGGAACGGCCGGACGGTGCACACCCGGGCCACCGGCACCGGAAGCCTGACCGGAGAGATCGCGACCGCGGCCGCGGTGCGGCTGCCGGCGCTGACGAACTGGAAGCACGCCGAGGAATCCCCCGAAGCGGCCCCCGGCTTCGACGACTCCCGCTGGCAGGTGGCCGACAGGACGACCACCAACAGTGTCTCCGGCGGCAACTCCCTGCCGGTGCTCTACGCCGACGACTACGGCTTCCACACCGGCAACACCTGGTACCGCGGCCGGTTCCGCGCCACCGGCAAGGAAACCGGCGTCCATCTGGTCTCGGACTCCGGCGGCGGCGCCCAGGCGTTCTCCGCCTGGCTCAACGGCACCTTCCTGGGCAGCTCCACCACGGGCAGCGCCGACCTCGCCTTCCCGGCCGGCTCGGTCAAGTCCACGGGCGACAACGTCCTCTCCGTGCTCACCGTGAACATGGGACACGAGGAGGACTACAACTCCAGCAACGGCAACAAGACGGCCCGCGGCCTGACCAGCGCCTCCCTCGTCGGCGCCCCGCTGACCTCCGTCACCTGGCGCCTCCAGGGCGTACGCGGCGGCGAGGACCTGCAGGACACGGTGCGCGGCCCGCTCTCGACGGGCGGTCTGTACGGCGAGCGGGCCGGCTGGTCCCTGCCGGGCTACCCGGACGGCAAGTGGAACAAGGTGACACTGCCGACGACCGACACCCGGCCGGGTGTCTCCTGGTACCGCACCGACGCCCACCTCGACCTGCCACGCGGTCAGGACACCTCGGTCGGCCTGACGTTCACCGACGACGCCGCACGCAAGTACCGTGCCACGATCTTCGTCAACGGCTGGCAGCTCGGCAACTACGTCAACTACCTGGGCCCGCAGCACACGTTCCCCGTCCCCGACGGAATCCTGAACCCGAACGGCCACAACAGCATCGCCATCGCCGTCTGGAACCTGGACGGCAGCACCGGCGGGCTCGGCCGGGTCTCGCTCACCGACTACGGCAGCTACACCTCCTCCCTGCGCGTCGCCCAGAACGACAGCCCCCGCTACGACAGCCGCACGTACGCGATGCCGAAGCGCCCCGGCGCCGACGTCACCCTGGAGGTGCCCGACACCGCGCAGCCGGCCCAGTCCTTCACAGCCCGGACGACCGTCCGGGTGCCCGAGGACGGATCGGCCGCCACCCGGCTGACGGCCTCGCTCTCCGCCCCCGACGGCTGGAGCGTCGGCGCCACCGGCCCCACGTCGGCCGAACGCGTACGACCGGGTGCGTCGGCCACCTTCACCTGGAACGTCCGGCCCCCGGCCGGGGCGCTGCCGTCCGCCTCCGCCCTCACCACCACCGTGCACTACCAGCAGCACGGACGGCAGGCCACGGGGACCGACGAGCGCATCCTCGGCGGGATCCCACCGGCGCCCCCCGCCGGGAAGAGCGCGGTCAGCGACCTGCCGTTCCTGTCCGCCACCAACGGCTGGGGGCCGGTGGAACGGGACAGCAGCGTCGGCGAACAGGCGGCCGGGGACGGCCGGCCGATCAGTATCGCCGGCGTGGCCCACGCCAAGGGCCTGGGCACCAACTCGGTCAGCGACGTCCAGCTCTACCTCGCCGGAACCTGCTCCCGTCTGACGGCGGACGTCGGTGTCGACGACGAGACGGGCGGCGCGGGAACGGTGACGTTCTCCGTCATCGCCGACGGCAGGACCCTGGTGACCACGCCGACGATCCGGGGCAAGCAGGCGGCGGTACCGATCGACGTCGACGTCAGCGGCGCCCAGGTGGTCGACCTCAGGGTCGGCGACGCCGGTGACGGCAACGGCAACGACCACGGAGACTGGGGGACGCCGACACTCACGTGCGGATAGCGCCTCGTCGGTCGCCTGGCGGAGGGGTCTTCGCCGGCGGCACCCGAGGTCCGGGACCGGGACGGCCGGCGGCCGTCCCGGTCCTGTCCCGCGTCCGCCACCCGCCCTCGTACGGCGCTTCCCGGCCGGAGGCCCGAGGCTGGAGGGACCGGGGGACCGCGAGTGGTGAGGAGCGGACCATGACAGATGATCTGCGGTACAAAACGGCCGTCGTCACCGGCGCGAGCAAGGGCATCGGTCTCGCCGTGGCCGAGGCGCTGGTGGCCGCCGGAGCCGACGTGGTCGCGGCGGCACGGACCATGTCGCCGGGGCTCGACGTCCTGGTGAAAGAGGGCGGAGCCCGCTGGGTCCAGCTGGACCTGACCGAGCCGGACAGCGCCCACCAGCTGGTGGCCGCGGCAGGGCAGCACATAGACGTGCTGGTCAACAACGTGGGCTCGGCCCCCGCCCGGCCCGGCGGCTTCCTCAGCGTGACCGACGCCCAGTGGCGGCGGACCCTGGAACTCAACCTGTTCGCGACGATCGCGGTCACCCGGGCCGTCCTGCCCCTCATGCTGGAGACCGGCCGCGGTTCCATCGTGAACATCGGCTCGGTCAACGCCGAACTGCCCGATCCGACGGTGGTCGACTACAGCGCGGCCAAGGCCGCGCTGGTCAACTTCTCCAAGGCGCTGTCGAAGGAGTTCGGGCCCCGTGGCGTGCGGGTGAACAGCGTGAGCCCCGGGCCGGTCGAGACGGAGCTGTGGCTCGGCGCCGGGGGAGTGGCCGACACCGTCTCGGCCGCGGCGGGCCTGGAGGCGCGGGACGTCATGGCGCAGGCCGCGGCCGCCAGCGTCAGCGGACGCTTCTCCCGCCCCGCGGAGATCGCCGACCTGGTCGTGTACCTGGCCGGTGACCGGGCCGCCAACATCATCGGCAGCGACCTGCGCATCGACGGAGGATTCGTCCCGACGTGGTGAGCCGGGGGCTGCCCGTGTCACGCTCCGGTCGGCGTGTCCCGTGGCCCGCGGTCCGACGCGGGCCACACGTACGGCAGGTCGTCGTGCACCCCGGGGAACAGACCGGCGTACACCTCCCGGTCCTTGCGGACGAGTGCCGAGCGGTGGCTCTCGTGGAATGCCTCGTCGCCGAGCCAGGGCGGCAGCTCCCCGGCGGCCGCCAGTTCCGCCTGGTCGCGCACCTGGGCGCCCGGACGGCACGCGGCCAGCCCGGCGACCAGGGAGGCGGCGCAGCTGTCCTGGTGCCCCTGCTCGCGCCAGACCCGGCAGATCTCCAGGCCGTACCGCACGAGCGCCTCCTCGTACCCGGTCCACATCCGTACGGCCGGGTGCCGGCGCCATCCGTAGCCGGGGACGGTCAGGCCGCGCAGGACCTGGAGTGTCTCGACGCGCTGCTTGCCCAGCCGGCGCCGGTCCAGGAGCTGTGCGGTGCGCCGGAAGTCGGGATCGGGGAGGAACGTCTGCATCAGTCACCGTCCCGCTTCCCGCCCGGCGCGGCCGGCGCGTGGACGGCCGGCCTGCCGGACGTGTTCGTGGCGATCGTGGTAACGCTCACCTCCCCGCCGTGTTCCCCGGGCTCGCGGAGTCGAACGGAGGCGGCGTGGGCGTCAGGCTCCCGCACGGCGGACACGGACGGTGGCAGTCCGTAGCGGCCATGGCATTCCGTGCCCGCCGTTCTCCTCGGAGCGAGCGGGGATCGCCGTACCGGAGGTCAGTTGGTGAAGACGGCGGGAGAGCCGCTGACGCTGCTGTCGACGACCGGCGCGTAGGAGGCCGTGAAGTATCCGTTGGCCGCGCACAGGGACGAGCCGGACACCTTGGTGAACGCCTGGTTGGTGAAGGTCAGGCTGTGGGTGGTGTTCGAGCTCACCGCGGCCAGCCCGGACGCCCGGTAGACGCAGTTGACGGTGCCCAGCAGGGTGGACAGGACCACCGTGGTCTGGATGGTGCTGCCCGAGGCCGGAGTCACCGTCACGGCCCCGCCCGAGGCGGCGGACGTCGTGTACGGCAGGTTGTTGACGGTGACGCTCTGCACGCCGGTGACGCCGAGGACGTTGCTGGAGCAGCCGCTGAAGGTCTGGGAGGTGGCGGACTCGGTCGCGGTGCCCGGGGCGGCGGGGTTCGACGTCACCTTGGCGGACAGCGACGAGCCGGTGCACGTGATGCCGGTCGAACCACCGCTGGTGGTGGCCAGCGAGGCCTTGGTGCCACTGGCCAGGGAGGAGGTGAGCACGTCGCCCACGGAGACCGCGTTGCCGCCGGCGCTGCCGTAGGTGAGCACGGCGCCGGCCGCCGAGACGGAGGCGGCGGGAAGCAGGGTCAGAGCGGACAGGGCAGCGGTGACGGTTAAGGCGGAGACGCCGAATCTGCGCATGCGTGAGTCCTCTTTCGGGCGTGCGGGTGTGACGAGGAAGGGGGCGGCCGTCCCCAGGCACGGGAAGGGACGGCGACCCGGGCATGGCTGTCCCGGGTGGCGGGACTGCCGGACCGGTGCACTTGTTGGCGCTGTGCGGGTGCGTGACACTGGCGGCTCCAGCGGGTCGTCCGCCGCAGGTCCGCACCAAAGAAAACCTGTGAAGGTTGTAAACCTGACGAGTATTCAACGTCAAGGCACAGCACGCGAGTTCGTGAGAAAGGGCATGGAATGGCAGCAGGTTCGCCGGTGCCGCCGCCGTTGGTGCTGCCCGGTACCCGAAAGGGGCGCGACCCGGAGCGCTCGCTGCGGCGCGGTCCCCGCCGTACGTCCCCCGAGGCCGTCGCCGCCAACCAGCGGGACCGGCTGCTGGACGGGTTCGTCCGCACCGTCGCCCAGGTCGGATACGCCCGCACCCGGGTCAGTGACATCTGCCAGGCGGCCGGCGTGACCAGACCGGTCTTCTACGAGATCTTCAAGGGGAAGGAGGACGCCTTCCTCGCCGCCCACCACCACGGCACCTCGCAGGTGCTCGCCGCCATGGAGGAGGCCCGCGCCCAGGCCCCCGACTGGCCGGGAAAGGTGCGCGCCGGGCTGGGTGCGCTCCTCGTGATCCTCGCCGGGGCGCCGGCGTTCGCGGCGATGGCCATCGTGGAGATCGACGCCGTCGGACCCGCCGGGCGAGAGGCCCGCGAGCACCTGCTGACCCGCTTCCGTGACTACTTCACCGACCTGCCCGACCTGGAGCTTCCGGTTCCGCAGGAGGAGCTGGTGGACACCGTGGTCGGTGGCGTGTACTCCGCGATCTACCGACGCATAGCCGCCGGCCGGACCGCCGAACTGCCTGCCCTGCTGCCTGGCCTGGCCTTCTCGGTACTCGCCCCGTTCCTGGGCCCGGAGCAGGCCGCCGCCTGCCTGTCCGACCCACCCCCCGCCACGGGCCCCCTCCCGGCCTGCCTGACCCCGGAGCCCTGAGGCCCGGTACGCGTGCGTCATGCGGAGGTGCGGCCGAGACGGTTCCCCGCTCGGCCGCACGATTCCGCTCAGTTGTTGAAGACGGGGACGTTGGTGACGGTGCCGCCGCTGTTGCCGTTGTTGAAGACGGGGACGTTGGTGACGGTGCCCGCGCCGTTGCCGTTGTTGAAGACGGGGACGTTGGTGACCGTGCCGCCGCCGTTGCCGTTGTTGAAGACCGGGACATTGGTGACCGTGCCCCCGCCCCCGTTTCCGTGGTGGTGATGGCTGGGAGCCATGGTCACGGCGCCGGTGTGCGCCGGGGCGGCGAACGCGCTGGTGGGGATCAGTGCCCCGCCCGCGGCCAGCGCGGTCGAAGCGGTCAGGACGGCGATACGAGTGAAACGCGACATGGGAGTGCTCCTTGAGTGAGGCGAGTGGGTGGCCGCCGTTTCCGTGCGACCTCATGCCTCCATTGGGGCATCGCCGCCCCACCCCGGTCACGTGACTCGAATTCGGGACTTGACAGAGCACGGTCCTAGAGGAACGGCGTCCCGGCGTCGAGCCCCGACAGCACCCGGCCGTACAGCTCCAGGTTGGCGGTGGGGTTGACGAACGAGTGCAGGCTCAGGGCGTTGAGGTCCCGGACGATCCGCTGGATCGGCACCTCCCGGTGCAGGGACGAGGCGCCGGCCGCGGACCCGGCCAGGTCGGCGGCTTCCTTGCACAGCCGCGTCAGATATCCGCACTGCGCCCTGGTCCGAGCCCGCTCCCGCGCCGTGAAGGGCTGTGCGTCGGCCGCCCTGGCCTCGATCAGCCCCACGAAGTCGGCGGTGATCAGTTCCGCGGAGGAGACCTTCATCGCGGCCTCGG
This sequence comes from Streptomyces sp. NPDC021562, assembly GCF_040640875.1. Taxonomy (NCBI): domain Bacteria; kingdom Bacillati; phylum Actinomycetota; class Actinomycetes; order Kitasatosporales; family Streptomycetaceae; genus Streptomyces; species Streptomyces sp. NPDC021562. Next base: position 170,784 of record NZ_JBFACN010000019.1, on the reverse strand, counting down.
CCAGTTGGAGATGCGTCACCGGTGCCTCGTGCTGGCGCTCGTAGGGGGTGTACGTGATGCCCCGCCGGTGGATGCGCTCCTCGAACTCCGTCAGAGCCGCGCGGCCCAGTCCGAGGGCGTTCGCGGCCGTCCAGGCACAGAACAGCAGCAGGACCGGCATCCGGTAGAAGGGGTCGGCGGCGTTGCGCCGGGACGGGAACGTGCCCGCCAGCAGCGGCCCGACCGGCAGCACGCGATGGGCGGGCACGTGCACGTCCTGGGCGACGACGGTGTTGCTGCCGCTCCCGCTGAGACCGGAGACGTTCCAGTCGTCCAGCACCTTGAGATCGGTCATGGGGATCGCCAGCCACACCATCTCCGGCGGGCCGTCCCCGGTGCCGGCCACCGCGGTCAGCAGATGCCAGTCGGCGTCCTGGCAGCCGGTCGCGAAAGGAGAGTTTCCGCTCACCGTGTAACCGCCGTCCACGGGAACGGCTTTCGAACTCGGGACGAGTGTGCCGCCGACCCGTACCTCGGGGTCCGCGAAGATCTCGTCCTGGGCCTCGTCGGGGAACAGGGCAGCGATGAACGCGCACCCGGCCTGGATCAACGCCATGAACCCGGCCGACCCGCATCCGGCGGAGACGGCGCTCAGCGCGTCGACCTGGGTGCGTAAGGAGGTCTGGTGGCCCCCGTAATGGCGAGGGACGTTCATACGGTGGATCCCGGCGTCCGTGAGAGCCTCGACGACCTCGCTGGTCACTCGCCGTTCCTGCTCCGCGCGCAGGGCGTGCGAGCGGATGAGAGGGTGCAGCGCGCGGACGCGTTCGACGAGATCGGCCTCCGAGCGGGGTACTGACGAACTGGTCAAGAGACGGCCTCCGCACTGGGGACCCGGCAGGAACCCTCACCGTCGCGCCGATCCCGACGGCTGTCAACGCACGGGATCAGAAGGCGAGTTGCTGGATGGCGCGGAACTGGAGACGGCCGAGCCGACGCATCCGGCGGACGGTCGGCAGTCCCACGCGCACGCGCTGCGGTCGCCAACCGGAATGTCAGACCTCCGTTTGTGTCCCAGAGTTCACCTACGGATTGCTGCGTTCGCGCTGTCTACGCGCGTATCTTGGCCCGGTCGTACGCCGGGGCGGCCCCGCACGCTCACGTACTCACGTCACGCCGTCTGCATGAAGGAGAGCTCCTCCGTGTCGCACCTCTCATCCGAGGCCGCCGAGCCGCGTCCCCAGCACACCAGACGCAAGCGAGCCCTGCCCTACGGCATAGCGGGCGCCGTCGTGCTCGCCACCGCCGGCCTGAGCATCAACGCCATGGCCGCCTCGCACGAGGCCCTGATCGCCGAGGTCTACGGAGGCGGCGGCAACTCGGGCGCCACGTACACCAACGACTTCGTCGAACTGGCCAACGCCGGCAGCGGCGCGGTGGACCTGAGCGGCTACAGCGTGCAGTACCTGCCGGGCGCGCCGACCGCGTCCTCCAAGTGGCAGTCGACCCCGCTCACCGGCTCGCTCGCCGGCGGCGGCCGCTACCTGGTCCAGGAGGCCGCGGGCACGGGCGGCACCAAGGCCCTGCCCACGCCCGACGCCACCGGCTCCATCAACATGTCCGGCACCAACGGCACCGTCGCCCTGGTCACCGGCAGCGACCCGCTGACCTGCCTCACCGCCGCCGACTGCCAGGCGGACCCCCGGGTGAAGGACCTGGTCGGCTTCGGCACCGCGGTGGTGCACGAGGGCAACGGCGCTGCGGCCGGCGCGAGCAACACCGCGTCCGTGGCGCGCTCGGCCTCCCTCACCGACACCGACGACAACGCCGCGGACTTCACGGCCGGCGACCCGTCCCCGCAGAACACCGGGGACACCGGAGGCGGCACGACTCCGAGCGACCCGCCGACCACGCAGCCCCCCACCACCCCGCCGGCCACCCCCGCGAAGATCCACGACATCCAGGGCACCTCCCGCGTCTCGCCGCTCGACGGCAAGGCCGTCTCCGGGGTCACCGGCATCGTCACCGGCGTCCGCGCGTACGGCTCCTCGCAGGGCTTCTGGTTCCAGGACCCGAACCCCGACGCGGACCCGCGCACCAGCGAGGGCGTCTTCGTCTTCACCGGCTCCACCACCCCCACCGTGAAGGTGGGCGACAGCGTCTCCGTCGACGCCACCGTCCAGGAGTACTACCCGGGCGGCCAGAGCACCGGCATCCAGTCGGTCACCGAACTGACCAAGGCCACGGTGACCGTCGTGTCCAGCGGCAACGCCGTGCCCGCCCCGGTCGTCCTCGACAGGCACTCGGTGCCCGAGCGGTTCGCCCCGCAGGCGGGCGGCGCGAGCATCGAGAACCTGCCGCTGCGTCCTGACGAGTACGCCCTCGACACCTACGAGTCGCTGGAGGGCATGAACGTCCGCATCGGCAGCAGCCGCGTGGTCGGCGCCACGGACCCGTACTCCGAGATGTGGGTGACGGTCCGGCCCGACCAGAACCCCACCAAGCGGGGCGGCACCCTGTACAAGGGCTACGACGACCCCAACTCGGGCCGTCTCATGGTGCAGTCGCTGATCCCCACCGCCCAGCAGCCGTTCCCCGTCGCGAACGTCGGCGACACGCTGTCCGGCAGCACCGAGGGCCCGCTCGACTACAACCAGTTCGCCGGCACCTACACGGTCCAGGCCCGCGTCATCGGCACCGTCCGCAAGGGCGACCTCGAGCCCGAGGTGACGGCGAAGCAGAGCGCCTCCCAGGTGAGCGTCGCCACGTACAACGTGGAGAATCTCGCGCCGGGCAACGCGCAGTCGAAGTTCGACGCCCTCGCCAAGGGCCTGGTGACGAACCTCCGTTCGCCCGACATCGTCGCGCTGGAGGAGATCCAGGACAACAGCGGCGCCACCGACGACGGTACCGTCGCCGCCGACAAGACACTGGGCAAGCTGGTCGACGCGATCGTCGCGGTCGGCGGACCGCGCTACCAGTGGCGGCAGATCGACCCCGTCAACGACAAGGACGGCGGCCAGCCGGGCGGCAACATCCGGCAGGCGTTCCTGTTCAACCCCGACCGGGTGCAGTTCACCGACCGTCCTGGCGGCGACTCCTCGACGGCCGTCGGGGTGACCGGCAAGGGCGCGGACACCCACCTGACCGCGTCCCCGGGCCGGATCGCGCCGACGGACGACGCGTGGACCTCCTCGCGCAAGCCCCTCGTCGGCGAGTTCACCTTCCGCGGCAAGACGCTGTTCGTCATCGCCAACCACTTCAACAGCAAGGGCGGCGACCAGTCGATCGACAGCCGCTTCCAGCCGCCGGTGCGCAGCTCCGAGGCCCAGCGCAACCGGCAGGCCCTGGTCGAGCGGGACTTCGTCGAGTCGCTGGAGAAGGCGGACCCGAAGGCCGACCTGGTCGTCCTGGGCGACCTGAACGACTACCAGTTCTCACCGGCGGTCACCTCCCTCACGGCGAACGGCAGGCTCCTCACCGACCTGGTGAACACCCTGCCGGTCAAGGAGCGTTACTCCTACGTCTACGAGGGCAACTCGCAGGTCCTGGACCACATCCTGACCAGCCCGTCCCTGAGCCGCGAAGCCGACTACGACGTGGTGCACATCAACAGCGAGTTCGCCGCGCAGACCAGCGACCACGACCCCCAGATCGTGCGCGTCCGGCCGTGACGGTGCGCCCTCCCGTCTGAACGGGGCCCGGCCGCCCCACCCGGGGCGGCCGGGCCCCGGTCCCGCTGCTCGGGGAGGTGCCGAGCGAGGGTGGGGGAGCGGGAACGGGACGGGGGCCTACCGGGTGCGGCGTGAGACGGGGCTACCGGGCGCGGCCCGAGACGGGCCCGGCCTCCGGCGTGGCCGCTCGCCCCCCGCCCGGTGTCGCTCCGACGGCCGGGCCACGTGGCCGCAGGCCGATGACCAGACCCACCACGACCACCCCGATGCCCGCCCAGACCGACGGCCCCGGCATTCCGGTCCCCGCGACCGTGCTCGCGCCCGCCGCCGCGAGCGGGGCGATCCCGGTGAGCAGCCCGGCCCGGCCCGCCCCGGCTGCGCTCACCGTCGAGTACCACAGCACGAAGGCGACCGCCGTGACCAGCACAGCCAGGTAGCCGACGGCAGCCCACTGAACGCCCGTCAACCGTGTCACGGCCGACGGCCCTTCCGAAGCCATGCCGAGGACCGCCAGCACCGCACCGCCCAGCCACGTCGCGTGCACGGACACCCCCCACGGGGTGTGCCGTCCCAGCACCGGCACCGCGAGCAGGGTGAACGCGGCCTCGCAGCCGAGCGCGAGCGCGGCCCATGCCACTCCGAGGGGATCGGTGCGGCCGGTCCCCTCCACCAGCACCGCGCCCGCCACGACGACGGGCGCCGCCACCAGGACCTGGCGGCTGGGCCTGCGCCGTTCCAGCAGCGGGCCCACCAGTCCGAGGATTACCGGCGCGCACGCCACCGCGACCGCGATCACCGCGGGCTCCGCATGCGCGACACCCCGCACGACGGCCACGTTGAACAGCACCAGGCCGGTGACCGCCAGCCCCGCCAGCCACAGCCACTCCCTGCCGCGCGGCCGGACCGGACGGGCACCGGCGGCCCTGGCGACCACCAGGAGGATCGCGGTCGCGGCCGCGTACCGGACGGCCTGGGCGGCGAACAGCGGCGCGTCGACGAGGGTGTGCGAGACGGTGACGCTGCTCCCGACCAGCACCATCCCGGCCATGCCGGGGACGAGCTGGGCGAACGAGGGGGAAGGTGTGTCCATGCCCACCACCCTGCCGCCACAATGGACGCCATGGGCAGGTCCACGAAGTCACCGTCCGAGGGGTCCAAAACCTCGCACCCGGCGCCTGCGGCGAGCGTCGGCTCGGACTTCCTCCAGCTGGACATCGGACGGGCGCCGTCCGGCGGACGTACCGCCTGGCTCGCCGACCGGCTGCGGTCGGCCATCGCCGACGGCAGACTGCCCGTCGGAGCCAGGCTGCCGGCCAGCCGGGTGCTCGCCGAGGAGCTGAAGGTGACGCGGGGCGTGGTCACCGAGGCCTACCGGCGGCTGGCCGAGTCCGGTCAGATCGCCGGTCGCGGCCGGCTCGGCACGGTGGTGGTGGCCGCTCCCGCCGCGCCCCGCGCACGCCCCGCCGACGTGGCGGAGCCCGGCCGTGCGCTCTTCGGGGCGGCCGACCGCGAGGGCGCCATCGACGCGCTGCGGGCCCTTCCGTGCCGGATCGACCTCTCCCCGGGCGTCCCCGACCTCGCCGCGTTTCCCCGTACCGCCTGGCTGCGTGCCGAACGCGCCGTCCTCGCGAGCGTCACCCCCGGCGACTTCGGATACGGGGATCCACGGGGTGCCCTCGCCCTGCGCCGCGCCGTCGTCGACTGGCTGGCGCGCAACCGCGGCATCCGCGCCGACCCGGCCGAGGTGGTGGTGGTCGGAGGCGTGGCGCAGGCCCTCGGTCTGCTCGGCCAGATCCTGCGCGGGGAGGGCATCAGCCGGATCGCGGTCGAGGATCCCGGATCGCTCGGCGCACGCCAGCAACTGGAGCACGGCGGTCATACGACCGTTCCCGTGCCCGTGGACGCGGGCGGGCTGGACGTCGGCGCGCTGCGGGCCTGCGGTGCCCGCGCGGTGCTGACGACCCCGGCACACCAGTTCCCCACCGGTGTCGTCCTCGACGGGCAACGCCGCCGGGAGCTGCTGGACTGGGCGGCCGCCGGAGGGGTGGTCATCGAGGACGACTACGACGCCGAGCACCGCTACGACCGGCCGCCGGTGCCGGCCCTTCGCTCCCTGATGCCCGACGGGGTCTGCTACGCGGGAAGCGTCTCCAAGCTGCTCGCGCCCGCGCTGCGGATCGGCTGGCTCCTCGTCCCGCCGGACCGGCTGGACGCGGTGGTGACCGCCAAGCGGTACGCCGACCTCGGGACCGGCATCCTCACCCAGCTGGTGCTCGCCCGGCTGATGGACTCCGGCGAACTGGAACGGCACCTGCGCCATGTGCGCTCCCGCCACCGGCGCAGGCGGGACGCGATGCTGCGGGCCGTCGAGGCGCACCTGCCGCAGGCCAGGGTGCACGGCGCGGCCGCGGGCCTCCACCTGATGGTCACCTTCGACGGCGCACGGGACACCGGCTTCCGTGACACCGACCTCGCCGAGGCGGCCCTCGCCCGGGGCGTGAAGGTGCACCCGCTGTCCTGGCACCGCGTCCGGCCCGGCCGGCCGGGCCTCGTGCTCGGCTACGCGGCGGGCCCCGCCCACGACATCGAAGCGGGCGTCGCCCACATCGGCGCCGCCCTGCGTGAGGTGCGCGCCCCGTGAAGCACCGCGGTGTGGGTACCCGGTCCGGTGCCGCGACCCGCGGCCCCGCCGCGGACGACGGCCGCGGCCCGGTTCCCTGCCCTGGCGAGGTGCCTGATGGTCTCGAACACCGGTGACCTCACGGACGACGTCGTCGACCTCCACTTCGTGGGCAACGCGACGGTCCTGCTGCGGTACGGCGCGCTCACCCTGCTCACCGACCCCAACTTCCTGCACCGGGGCCAGTACGCCTACCTGGGGTACGGGCTGCTCAGCCGGCGGCTCACCGAACCCGCCGTCGACGTGCGGGACCTGCCACGGCTCGACGGGATCGTGCTGTCGCATCTGCACGGGGACCACTGGGACCGGCGGGCGCGTCGGCATCTGGACCACGGCGTCCCGATCCTGTCGACCCCGCACGCGGCCCGGCGGCTGCGGGTGCTGCACGGCTTTCCCCGGACGGCCGGGCTGCGCACCTGGGAGGGGTTCACCCTCCGCCAGGGCGGTGACCAGGTCCGGGTGACCGCCCTGCCGGGCCGGCACGCCGGCCACGCGGTGCTGCGCGGCATGCTGCCCCCGGTGATGGGCAGCATGCTGGAGTTCGGCCCCGCGGGCGGGTCGCCCCGGCTGCGGCTGTACGTCTCGGGCGACACGCTGGTCTACGACGGTCTCGACGAGATCGCCCGCCGGTTCCCGGCCGCCGACCTGGCCGTGCTGCACCTGGGCGGCACCCGGCTGCCCGGCGGTTTCGTCGTGACCATGGACGGCGCCCAGGGCGCGGAACTGGCCCGGCGCCTGGACCCCCGCGCCGTGCTGCCCGTCCACTACGGCGACTACACCGTGATGCGATCGCCCCTGGACGCCTTCCTCGCGGAGGCCGACGCCCTGGGGCTCGGCGACCGCCTCGTGCACTGTCGACACGGACAGCACGCCCGGGTCGCCGCGAGGTCCGGTTCGGCACCGACCCTCGCGTGACCCGGGCGCTGACGCGGGTCAGGGATCGTGGTCAGCCGCGCCCGGGCGCGTAGGACGTCGGCACACCGCGCCCCGCCTGGGACGACTCCGCCGCCCTGGCGGCCGCGCTGGCGGCCATAGCCAGCAGCAGGGCCACGGCGCCGGTGATGACGTTGTTCACGATGGTCTTGGTGGTGTTGACGTGCCCGGCGACCACCCAGGGGGAGATGATCGCCCATACGCCCAGGGCGCAGGAGGCCCACGCCATGCTGTGGGTGCGTTCGTAGGCGCGTCCGAACCCGCCGCTCATCAGGACCGCGTAGGCGATTCCGGTGAGCAGATTGCTGACGGCGAGGGTCGACAGGGCGTTGAAGCCCGTGATCCAGGGGGACGCCGCCAGGTACAGCCCCGTGAGCAGTGCCATGGTCTCGATGGCCTGCCCCTGGGGCGTGCTCGTCGCGCGCTCGGCCATCTCGTGCCTGAGCCGCATGTCGATGATGTCCGGATGCGTTTCCATCGACGGCCGGGGAGAAGTGGTCATGATCATCACCTTCGAAGCGAGGTGTGTTCGGACTTCGCGAGTACCCGTTGACCGGAGGGCAACCGGCGGGTGGCCGCGGATTCGGGCGCGCCGCGGGTGAACACCCGCACCGGGCAGGACAGACAGGAACCACAGGTTGTTTGTCCACCACCGCCAGGGGGACCCTGCGCCATGGGGAAGATTCCCGTTCATTCCGGTATGGGACAGAGCCGGTATGGGCCAGAAGGGGACCGAAGAAGGCAGGGATCATGGGCACAGCGGCTGACGGCCGGTTCACGGAACCTCTGCGGCGACGGCTGCGTGCGTACTCGGCGCAGGAGGAGCGTCCGCTGGGTGGCTACACGGCGGCCCTGGCGGCTTTCGGCGCTTACACCGCCGCCTGGGCGACGGTGGTGAGGATGCGCGGACGCCCGCTGCCGGACCGGCCCGTGCCGGGGGACGTGGCGCTGACCGCGGTGGCCACGTTCCGGCTGAGCCGGCTGCTGAGCAAGGCGTCGGTGACCAGTCCGCTCCGGGCTCCCTTCACCACGTTCCACGGCCCGCAGGGGCCGGCGGAGCTGCACGAGGAGGCGCGGTCCGAAGGCGGCGAGGCCATGGTCGGCGAGTTGGTCACCTGCCCGTACTGCGTCAGCGTCTGGGTGGCCTCGACGCTCACCGCCGGGCAGCTGCTCTGGCCCCGAGCCACGCGCACGGCCATGGGGGCGCTCGCGGCCCTGGCCGGCGCGGACGCGTTGCAGCTGACGTACAGCGCCCTGGTGGACAAGACCACCGGGGAGTGACCGGCCGGGCCGGCGCCGATGTGCCCGGGGCTCAGGTGGTCGGGCCGGCGGGCAGGTGGACGGTCATGATCAGGTGACAGGTGGCGTCGCCCGCGCCGCGGTAGGTGTGCGGGACGTCGCCGTCGAAGGCGGCGGTCTGCCCGGCCGCCACCGCGTGCTCCGTGCCGTCGACGACCAGGACCATGCGACCCGCGGTGACACTGACGGTCTCGGTCACGCCGGCCTGATGCGGGTGACTGGGGTACTCCTCGCCCGGCTGCAGGCGCCAGCGCCACACCTCCACCGGCGCCGGTCCCGAGGTGGTCAGCATCAGCCGGGCGTCGCCGCCCTGTTCTCCGGCCCACAGCGGCATCACGGCGTCGGCCGACACCACCCGGACCCGGCCTTCGGCAGGCCCCTCCAACAGGGCGGAGACCGAGACGCCGAGGGTGTCGGCCAGCCGGACCAGGGTCGCGAAGTTCGGATTGCCCTGGGCCTTCTCCAGGCCGACCAGGGCGCCCTTGCTGACCTTGGCGCGGCGGCCCAGCTCGTCCAGGGACAGGCCGGCCCGGGTGCGGGCCGCTCGGACGTTGTGCGCGAGCGTCCGCAGGGCTGCGTCTGCCTCGGCCACCTGATCGCCTTCCCTCGCTGACAGGTCGGTGGAATGTGCCACCCGGTCGTTCGGTTGACACGCCACGGTCGTTCTGTTGTACGGTTCAGTCGTTCCACTGTAATGGTAAGGGATCGTCCCGTGATAGCTCTGTTGCTGGGCCTGGGCAGCTCGCTCGCCTACGGATGCGCCGATTTCCTCGGCGGCCTCGGCACGCGCAAGGCCCATGTGCTGCGCACCGTGATGGTCGCCGCGCCCGCCAGCCTCACCTTCGAACTACTGGTGTGGCCCCTGCTCGGTGCCTCGTTCGACCCCGCCGTCGTCGGCTGGGGTGCCGCTTCAGGCGTGGCCTCCGCCGCCGCCTTCGCCCTGCTCTACAAGACCCTGGCCATCGGCCCGATGAACGTGCTCTCCCCGGTGACGGCGCTGGTGTCCGCCGCGCTCCCGGTCGCGGTGGGCCTGGGGGAGGGCGACCGTCCGGGCCCGGCCGGGCTCATCGGCCTGCCGCTCGCGCTGGCCGCGGTGGTACTCGTGAGCGCCGGGCCCGGAGCGGGCGCCGCCCGCCCCTCGCGCACCGCCCTGACCCTGGCCCTCGGGGCGGGCGCCGCCATCGCCCTGCAGCTGGTCTTCCTCCACCAGGCCCCGGCCGGCAGCGGCGTGGCCCCGCTGATCGTCGGCAGAGCCGTCTCCTCGGCCGTCACCCTGACCACGGCCGGCCTTCTGCACCGCAGGCTCGGCCCCGAGAAGCCCGCCTACGCCATGGCGGCCGGCGCCGGAGTGCTGGACTCCCTGGCGAACCTGCTGTTCCTGCTCGCCGCGCGCAGCGGCGACCTCACCGTCGTCGCCGTGATCACCGCCCTCTACCCGACGGCCACCGTGCTGCTCGCGCGCGGCGTGCTCGCGGAGCGCATCCACCGGGGACAGCTCCTCGGCCTGGGCGCCGCCGCGGTCGCGGTGGGCCTCCTCGCCCTCAACTGAACCCACGACGACGCAAGGCCCGTCACGCACCGCGCCACGGTCGCCGACCGCTTCTCCGCCCGGGGCAAGGGCCTTGACGAGGCGGCCGCCGCCCCCCATCCCTCGCCCCTCGTCCCCCTTCCCTGAGCCGAACGGAGCCCGCCCATGCCGACCTTCCGCCTCACGACCGCGGTCGCCGAAGCCTTCCCCTCCACCCTGATCGCCGTCGTCACGGCCACCGGTCTGCGCGGCCAGGAACCCTGGCCCGACACGGTCGGAGTCCTCGACGACCTCGAGCGGCAACTGGCCGCCGGCGCCTGGGCCCCCGCCGACGACACCGACCCGCGTATCGAGGCATGGCACACCGCCTACCGCTCGTTCGGCACCAATCCGCGCCGCGTCCGCCCCAGTGTCGACGCCCTCGGACGCCGTATGGCGAAGAAGGGCACACTGCCGCGCATCAACCCGGCCGTCGACTCCTACAACGCCGTCTCCGTCCGCCACGGCCTGCCCGCAGGCGCCTTCGACCTCGACCACGTCGTCGGCGAGGTCGAGATCAGGTACGCCGAGGGCAGCGAGGAGTTCACCCCGCTCGGTGAGCCCGGCACCGTCGAGAACCCGAGGCCCGGTGAGATCATCTACGCGGACGCCACCGGCGTCCTGACCCGGCACTGGAACCACCGCGACGCCCACCGCACCCGAGTCACCGAGGACTCCACCCACGTCGCCTTCGTCCTGGAAACCCTGCGGGCGGACGACGACGGCGACCTCCTGAAGACCGCGGCGGAGGAACTCCTCGGACTGCTCACGGCTCACGCACGGGAGACCCGCGTCCACTACCTCAACCCGCAGCAGCCGCACGCCTCGGCCTGACGGCGTCCTGCAGCCTCCCGCGCCGACGCGGGGACCGCGGCCGGCACACGTCCAGCAGCGACATCTCCGCTCAGAACATCGCCGTACGGCCACGTCACGGCCCGGAGTTGAGTACCGCGCGCTGGTGCGGCTGAGTACGAAGGCCCAGGCCTCAGCCCCTTCCGGTCCTCGACGATGTGGATCAACACCGTGGAGACCGGGAGACCCCTCATGCTCAGCCGCCTCGCCGACGTCCTGCTGCCGGCCGTCGGCCGACTCACCGTGACCGCCGACACCGGTACCGCCCTCGCGCCGGGCAGCATCATCGTCGCCAACCACACGTCCCTCGCCGATCCGGCCGTCGTTCTCGCCGCGCTGCGCCGACTGGGCGCCGAGCCTGCCGTCATGGCGGCCGCCGGCCTGTGGCGCGTGCCCCTCCTGGGGCGCACGCTCGCCCGGGAGGGCCACATCCCGGTGCACCGCAGGGACCGCCGTGCCGCCCGCTGTCTCGACCTCGCCGCGGCGGCCCTGGGGGAGGGGCGCACGGTGCTCATCTACGGCGAAGGCGGTCTCCCGACCCGTACCGACGCCGCCGAAGCCGAACCGGCCGCCTTCCGCGGCGGTCTGGCGCGGCTGGCCGAGCGCACCGGCGCCCCCGTCGTCCCCGTCGGCCAGGCGGGAGCCCGGCGCATCGCCTCGGGCACGGCAGGCAAGCAGATCGCCGGGCTGCTCACCGCGCCCCTGCGCCGCCCCTTGCTGCACGTCCACGTCGGCGCCCCGATCACCCTGAGCGGTGACCGGGCAGCGTGCACCGCGAAGGCCCACGGCGCGGTGACGGCCGCGTGGCGGACGGCTGTGGGACACCTCGGACGCAGTAGCAGCGGCCCTGCGGCGCTCGGTGTGGAACCATCCGTCCATGGACAGCGACCGAAGCGACCTGGAAGTGAATGCACTCGCGATCAATGTCACGGTTCCGCAGGCGCTCCGGTGGACGGACACCCGGCGCGGTGAGGAGTTCACGCTGACCACGCTCACCGTCCGGCTTCTCCCGGACGGCCACGTCGCCGTGAAGGCCTACGGGCGACCTGTCGCCGGTGGTCGGGGCGCCTACGTGTCGTTCCCCGTCCCCGACAGACCCGAACTGGCGACCCTGGTGGCTGAAGCCGCCGGCCGCGCCGGGGAGTTGTGGGCCGCTCACCGAGGTCTCGGCTGAACCCGGTTCGGCATGACGAGAGTTCACGAGGTTCGGCGACCGTCAGTCCCCGACGCCTGGATCAGCGCGGCGCGCCGTCCCGCCGTGTGGCCCGTATGGCCCGTGTGGCACGCCCGGCTGCGGTGAGGCCCTGCGGCAGGCGCGTGAGGCGGGCGATCTCCGTGTCGAGGGCGGCCAGACGCCCGGCCACCACGACGCTGAAAAGGGCAAGCCGGGTGTGCCCCGGCTGATCTTCCGGCGGCGGTGCGGCATGCCGTACGGTGCCGGTTCGGATGCGAACCGGCCCGGTCCGCACCGGGCGGACGGGGAGGGCAAGGTGCGTGAGCGGACCAGCGACGACGGCGTCATGGCGGGCGTGGCGGGCGTCGGGACGGGGACCGGCGGGATGGTGGTGGTCGAGGACCTGCGCCGTACCTACGGCAGCGGCAACACCGCCGTCCACGCCCTGCGCGGTGTCTCCTTCACCGTGCCGCGCGGTGAACTCGTCGCTCTCAGAGGGCGTTCGGGCTCCGGCAAGACCACCGTGCTCAACTTGGTCGGCGGCCTGGACGTTCCGGACGGCGGCCGCATCATCCTGGACGGCACCGACCTCGCCGGCCTCGGCGCCGACGAGTTGCTGGCGCTGCGCCGCGAGCGCGTCGGCTTCGTGTTCCAGTCCTTCGGTCTCATCCCGATCCTGACCGCCGCCGAGAACATCGGGGTTCCGCTGCGCCTGCGGAAGGTTCCGGCCCGCGAACGCGAGGCCCGCGTCGGCCTCCTGCTCTCCCTCGTCGGCCTCTCCGAGCACGCCGACCAGCGTCCCGGTGAGCTGTCCGGCGGCCAGCAGCAGCGGGTCGCGATCGCCCGGGCGCTCGCCAACGACCCGGCCCTGATCATCGCCGACGAACCCACCGGCCAACTCGACGCCGACACCGGCCTCACCGTGATGAATCTGCTGCGCGCCGTCGTCCGCAGCGAAGCCGTCACGGTCCTCGTCGCCACCCACGACACCCAACTCCTCAAGCTGGCCGACCGCGTGCTCGAACTCCGCGACGGCCGCATCGTCCAGGACACCTGACGGCGCCGCTCGGCCCAGCCACCCGCGCGTACGGACTGCCGCCCCGCGACCCGCCCGGCGGCCTTCCGCATTATCCTGACGACCGTCTGACAGCGTTGTCCGCAGACCTCATCCCCGGGGGACCGTGTGCCCGTTCACGAACAGCCGCCAGAGCCGCCGGACTTGGACGAACTGCACCGACGGGCGGCAGCCGCGCCGCGACGTGAGGCAGGGCTCGTCGTCTGCGAGAACCTGGTGCGGATCCACCAGTCCGAGGGCGTGGAGGTACAGGCCCTCCAGGGCCTCGACCTGACCGTGGCCGAGGGCGAGATGATCGCGGTGGTCGGGGCATCCGGCTCCGGCAAGTCCACCCTGCTGGGCATACTCTCCGGCCAGGACGTCCCCACCGCCGGTGCCGCCGAGGTCGCCGGGCACGACCTGCTGGCGATGAAGCGCCGCGAACGGCTCGACTACCGGCGCCGGACCGTGGGCTTCGTCTGGCAGCAGACCTCCCGCAACCTGCTGCCCTACCTCTCCGCGGCCGAGAACGTGATGCTGCCGATGACGTACGCCGGGATCAAGCGCTCCCGGCGCCGGGCCCGGGCGGAGGAACTCCTCGACCTGCTGTCCGTCGGCCACTGCCGGGACCGCACCCCCGACACGCTCTCCGGCGGCGAACAGCAGCGGGTCGCCATCGCCGTCGCCAACGCCAACGAGCCGCGGGTGCTGCTCGCCGACGAACCCACCGGCGAACTGGACACCGCCACCAGCGACGAGGTCTTCGCAGCCCTGCGCCGGGCCAACGAGGACCTCGGCGTCACCGTGGTCGTCGTCACCCACGACGCGCTGGTGTCGGAGCAGGTGCAGCGCACCGTGGGGATCCGCGACGGCCGCACCTCGACCGAGGTGCTGCGCCGGGTCGCCACCGACGAGGACGGCGTCGAGGTGCTCAGCGCCGAGGAGTTCGCGGTCCTGGACGGCAGCGGCCGGCTGCAACTGCCGAGGGAGTTCACCGAACGCCTGCACCTGCGCAAGCGGGTGCGGCTGGTCCTGGAAACCGACCACGTCGGCGTGTGGCCCGACGAGGCGGCACGCCGGGCCAGGTCGGAGGCGCAGGACACGGCGAGCGGCGGCTCCCCGTGAGGGTGAGACCCCCACTGCAAGCTCCCGCCTCACCGGCCTGCTCTCGTCGCCCGCCTCCACCTGCGCCGACACGACCCGCTTGCGCAGATCGCCGTCGGCTTCGGCATGTCCGTCGGCACCGCCCCCGCCTACGTCACTGCCGTCGTCGCGCATCACCCCCCGACATAGGCCATCGCAGCGGCTTCAGCGGCCACGTCCCGTCGTCCCGGAAAGCACAACGCACGTGGCGCCGCCCTGGCATGCTGGGTGCCCTGTGCAGCGAGAGGACTCCATGTCAGCAGGCCCTGATGGCGCGGTCGTGATGGACACGCGGCACTGGTACGCCGCGAACGAACTCCTGGCCTTCCTCGTGGAGCTCGTCGCTCTGGTGTGCCTGAGCTGGTGGGGATTCGCCGTCAGCCACGACGAGGCCCTCCGTATCCTGCTCGGCGTGGGAACGCCCCTGCTGGCCATGGTGCTGTGGTCCTTGTTCGCGGCGCCCAGGGCCCGGCTGCGGCCCGGGCTGCCGCTCGTGCTCGTGGTCAAGGCGGTGGTGCTGGGTGGGGGAGCAGCGGCCTTGTACGGCGTCGGGCATCCTGGTGCCGCCATGGCCATGGCGGTCGTCGTGGTCACGAATACAGCTGTGGCCGAGATCTTTCGCCGCCGACCGCCCGCCTCGCACACGGAGCGGGCGCCCGCAGAGGGCTCAACGGCTTCCAGCTGAGGACCCGTGGTCGTGAGAACTGACTACCTCGACGACCAGGCGTGGCAGGACGTGGCGGCGGCGCTGACGGAGCCGTGGGGAGACAGACAACCTGGCCGTTGTCTTTCTCGCCGCCCCTACAACCATGCAGGTCGAGCCGCACCCGCTGCTGGCGGTCACCACACTGACGCGGGAGGAGTGCGTGGACGAGGAGGACTACGAACAACTGACCGAGTTCGGTCGCGATTTCCGCACCGCCCCCACAGCGCTCCACGACGTCCACGCGAACCTGAGCATCGGCAATATGGGCTTCGAAGAGTATGCGGCCCGGGCTGCCGATGACCCCGGCGAGATCTACCGCTCCTTCTGAACGAGCTCACGAAACCGCGGGCGGAGCCGATGTCAGCGATCCCCATCACCCGTTCACCGAAGGCCTCCGCATCGCCGACGCCGACGTGCGCGGCAGCCTCGTTCCAGATGGTCCCCTCGCCTCCACGTACGCAAGGACGACCGCGCGTTCTGTTGAAGTCAGGTCCGCCAGGCAGCAGTTGTGCCGATCGTCGGTGAACACCCGGCCCGCCGTGGGGGCGAGCAGGCCGAGGCCGGCGGCGACCAGGCCGCGCAGGGACACTCCTATGACGGCGCCCCGGGCACACGCTTCGCCTGGCCGAGCGGACGGACATCGACAAGATCGAACCCGTCCTCGTGACGCACGAGGTGCTGGACCTTGCCCAAACCGGAGTCGCGGACGAAGCCTACCCATCCCTGCGTCGTCGCGTGGCGAAGAAGCCATCCGACAACGTCCATCGTCACCCCGAAGTCGTCCTCATGGACGCACGACCGGACGGTCAGAGCCCATGGTTCGCTGCCGTCGAGGTTCGGCCTGTCGTCGGCCCGGACGAGCAGAGAAACGTCGGCCCCGTCGAACGCATGGCTCGCCGAGCCACCGGCAAAGGCTTGGGAGCCCAGTGCCGGCCCGGCTACTGCTCGTCAGCGATCCGGCAGCAGGTCCACCGGCCTGCGGATCTCGACGTCGACCTCTTGCCAGGGCAGCGCCGGAATGGTCCTGGTGCAAAGACGCTGGTCATGCCGTGGACGTCCAAGGGCGAGCTGCGCGCGGCTTCGGGAGCAGCCCCTCTTCGTCCGCATGGTGAAGGGCTTTGTGCTGCGGGCTCAGGGGTGTTGTCGGCTCGGCTCCAAGGCACTGGTGAGGCGGGCCAGTACCGGAAGTGCGGCCGTCAGTGTCTCGCGGTCGTCGGTGGGTAGTTGGTCGATGGCCTGGGCGAGTGCTGCCGAGCTGGTGCGGTCGTAGCGGTCGAGCAGGTCGAGGGCGGTTATGGATGGCGCGAGGACCACTGCGCGCAGATCGCCGGGGGCGGGCTCGCGGGTCACCAGGCCCGCTGCGGACATCGTCTTGACCAAGTTGCTGACGGTGGAGGGTGCGATGCCCAGTCGCTGAGCGGTGGCCCGCGGACTGAGGGGGCCCTCGGAAGCGAGCGCGCGCAGGAGCTCGATTTGGGCTTCGGGCAGGTCGGGGAGCCCGTCGGCGCTGCGTGTCGCGCGGACCACGGCGCGGCGCAGGGGGCCCAGTAGTCGGCTGAGCTCGGAAGCGGTGTCCATGCCCGCCATTCTGCCAGGATCCATGTTTTGCCACAAAATAGTTTTGTGGCAAAATGAAAGTGCCGGCCACTGGGCAAGGTGGCCGTACCGCAAGACAAGGACGATCTCCATGAACACCCCCGCTCACCAGACCACCGTCGCCAGTCCGGTCCCGGCGCAGGACCTTTCCGCCGTGGTCGGCCACCGCTTCATCTACACCTACGCAAACGGCTGGCAGTACGAGATGTACGTGAAGAACCCGACGACCATCGACTACCGCATCCACACCGGCATGGTCGGCGGCCGCTGGGTCAGGGACCAGGACGTCGACCTCGTCATGCTCACTCCGGGCGTCTACAAGGTCTCCTGGACCGAACCCACAGGCACCTCGGTCACCGTGAACGTGCTCCCTGGCGAACGCGTGCTGCACGGCACGATCTTCTTCCCGCACTGGGTCGAGGAGCACCCGCAGCGCACCGTCCTCTTCCAGAACGACCACCTCGACCGGATGCGCGCCTATCGCGACGCCGGCCCCACGTATCCGATCTACGTCGTCCCCGAGTTCGCGAAGATCACCCTTGACGAGTTCGTCGGAGAGGACAACGAGGACGCCGTCGCCCTCGCACCTGGCGATCTCCCCGAAGGCTGGGCCGACCGGACCAACTGAGACACCGGACAAACGACGCTGATGCGGTGCCGGCGACGTCCGTCGGCAGGTCCGGCGGGACGCGCGGCCTGACGGCCCCAAGGCCAGCCGCCTCGCCTGCCGTTCGTTGTAGGTAGCGGATCCAACATCCGGCTACCGCGGCTCGGGGATGATGGTCACCATGGATACGGCACCACCGGACCAGCAGGCCTTGGTCGAAGCGGGTTGGCAGAGGGTTCGCGACGACGGGCGGGTCCGTCCGGAACTGCTCGAAGCGGCCTACGCCGAGCCCCGCCTACGCCGGTTGTTCCCCTGGACAGGAATGGGAGAGCTGCACTTCAGCCGCTGCACGGAGTGGCCGTGGGCATGGGACGTTCCCTACATCCAGCCCGCAGCAGAAGGCGAATACTGGGTTTCTGGCCCGCTGCGCAGCGAGTCCGTGGGCCCGGCCGCAACGGCAGAGCAGGCCGTCACGATGGTTGTCGACCGGCTCCCTCCCAGCTGCGGACCTGCCCTGGTCGGAACCCGAGAAGAACTCGCCGCCCACGACGCAGCGACCCTGCCCGCGAACCCCGGGACCTCAGGCCCCAACCGCGCTGCGAGCTGATCTTGGTTCCAACCGTCATGTCCCGGTTGCAACTACCGCGTCCCGGCTCACCGCCTGACGATTCAGCGGCCGACCTGGGCTTCAGTAGCCCAGTGGTCACACCGCTTTCACCTGCTCCGGCCTGTCGGCCCAGTGCTCCAGCTGTAGAGGCCACCCGTGCTCAACGCCGATGCCGCGAGCCGGGCAACTCCTTACAGGACCGCCAGATCATCGTGGAGCTGGCGTCGGCCAATGCCCGGTTCAACCGGTGCGGCAGAGCGAATATGGGTGTTGGTTGCCTGTTTGATAGCGGGCGGGGAAGGCGAGCGACGGGCGAGTGCGGAGTCGACGCAGCGGCGGTCACGTAATTCCGAGGGTTCAGGCCACGTCATCCCAGGTAGTGGCGACGTTCGAGCACCGCGAGCCACGTGAACTACTGACTAGTAGTCTGCGGCCATGACTGATCCCGTCCCCTTTGCCATGCCCACCCGTTTCGACGGAGGCCGAGATCGTGTCGCAGTTGTCGTTCCAGGTGTTGGTTACTCGCCTGCCCGGCCGCTGCTGCACTTCACCCGGAGCGTCCTGCTGCAGCACGGCTGGACGGTCCAGGAGCTGTGGTGGCAGATCCCCGCAGGGTTCGCGCAGTTCACGGTGGACGACCGGATCGTATGGGTGGAGGGGCAGGTCACCGAAGCCATTGAAGCCGAGGCGGGGGCTTGTCGGCTCGTCGTCGGCAAGTCCCTGGGCTCCCTCGCCTGCGGCATAACAGCCGACAGGAACATTCCGGCAGCCTGGCTCACCCCGGTCCTGAGCATCCGCCATGTTGCCGCGGCTCTCCGGCGTACCGTGGCGCCGACCCTCCTCGTCGGCGGCAGTGCCGACAAGCTCTGGGACTCACGAATCGCTGCGTCCCTGCGACACGAAGTTTTGGAAGTGCCCTCGGCGGACCATGGGCTGGAGCTTGCGGACGATGCCGCAGGATCGGTTGACGTCCTGCGGCAGGTCGTCTCTCGGCTGGACCGTTTCATCGGCTCGCTCGACCGCTGAGGGCACGGCGCAGTGCAACCGGGGTCGTATTAGGTGGGAGGTGGCACGGCCTTGAAGTTTTCTCCACCGTAGAAGGACTCGTATTCGATTTCGATAGTTAGTCGTTGCGCTACAATTTCCCAAAACCAAGCGTGTGTCACCTCGTCGTATTCGTCGAGGTGGATGAGGTATTCACATGCGCCCACGGGAAAGCTGACACCCTCGAAGAGTGCATACATTTTGGGCACGGCAGGCCATTCTTCAGCCAGAGCCTGAAAGGTTCGGTGGTCCCACTGCCCGACCGGCTCGCCGTCCATTTTCACCGTGGTTTTGGTGATCAGTGCGGGGCCGAGGCCGACGTTGATCACCTGAATTCCGGTTATGCGATCCCTGTAGTCCTTCACCTGCCGCATCTGTAAGTGGGGCCTCACAGACTTTCGGTTGTGTACCACTACTGTTCTTGCTTGGCTAAGGCTGACCCAGAGAGAGCCAACTGCCACCGCCGTCGCACAGGTGGCAATGAGTGTGCCCGAGTCCATCGCGTGCCCCTTGCATACAAGCGCCTTGACCGACGTGGAGCAGTCAAGCTACATCGCGGCTGCGGCAACAGGTGCCATCCGAGGGCGCGCGCAGGGGATCAGGGCGCGCGCTTGCAGGTGTCACGCGCCCGCCCAGACTGCCCCGGGGCGGCCCTGCTCTTCGAGAGCCACCACGTCGGCGAGCAGGGCCAGCAGTTCCGGCTCGTCGTTGTGGACGCGTTTCCTCCGATCATTCGATGGCGATCCGTGCTCCCGGACGACCTCGCCGGCGTGATCTCACTCAGCGATCCGTCAGCGGACCGGAAGGCCATACCCGGTGTATCTGGGTTACTGGGCCTTACGACGGCCCGTCCAAACCGCGAGCCCGAAAACACAGGCCGAGTGATTGCCGCGCCTCAGTGTGCCCGGCCGGAGACGGCGCCCCGCAACGCGATCTACCCAGGAGGAGAAAGCCTCACCGCCAACTGACTTCGGGACGACAGGAAGCCAGCGGACCCTGGTTACGACAATAGAACTTTGCGCGAGTACTTGTGTGAGCGTAGAACCGCCGGGTCGCAAGGGTATGGGGGAGAGGGGGTCCGGTGCTCACGTGGACGGGCACACCCGCCGGAACGCGGCGACGGGAACATAGGCCCGCTACTGGGCCGGGCTGAGACCGGACCCACCCGTGCGAGCGCACACCCGTGCGAGGGCGTGGGCGGAATCGAGGTCGTACCGCTGGCGCGGGACGTGGGCGCTGCCGGCGTACAGCGTGGACCGGTCGAAGCCGAACGCGAGGGTGTAGATCGCCTCCCGGGGGTAGTGAGCAGCCCGCCGCACTGCGGCGACACGGTGGCGGAGATCGCTGTCCCACAAGGTGACCCGGCCGGTCATGTCGTCGGCCGCGAGCCGGGAACCGTTGGGAGGGAAGGCCGGCGTGCCCAGCGGGCCTGCCCCGACGAGGTACAGCGCGCCCGCCCGCCAGGACGGTGGACGGGCCACGACTCGGTCGCCCACGAGCAGCCGTCCGTCGCCCCGGAGGGCCGGAAAGTGCGCGGCCGGGCCGACGGGCGGCTTGGCGCGCCGTCGGCTGCGGAGTGTTCCACACCTCGCCGTGCGGTCGTCGTCGCCCGTACGGGTGAGGCGCAGGGTGCGGCCCCGGGGTCGACGGCAGGGAGACCGGGAGTGGCGGGAGGACGTGCAGGACGCGCGATCGTCGGCGGTGCTGTCTAGCCGTACCAGGAATCGGTCATGGACGAACTCGGTGGTGGCGAAGGTACGGCCGTCGGGACTGAGCACGACGTCCGCCGCTGTGGCCGGGTGCCAGTCGCTGGTGAGGGCGGTGCCTAGGTCGAGGGTGTGGACCGTCCCGCCCCGCTGGCCGTGGCACTGCGGAAGTAGGGCAGGCGCCGAGCGTGACTTCGGTGCGGACGGGTCGCTGTCAAAGGTGTTGTCTTTCCGGACGATGCGGACTTCGATACAGCCGACCTTCGTTGGTCTTACGGTCAACGCTGTCCTCGTCGATCTGGCGGCGAGCAGCCTGCACGTCCGCGCGGGCCTCGAGCGAGACGCCCGCCACTGCCTCCGATCGCGACTGACATCCCCGGGAGCGGGGTGTCACGTCCAGGGCCTGCTGAGCGCAGCCGTCTCGCAGGCCCCGGACGTCGGCGCGGGCCGCCCGGCCTCGAGGGAGGGGGAGGCCGGTGTGCGATTCAGCCCGCGCGGAGCCGGGGAGGGGCGGCCGCCACCCTCGCAGGATGCCGCCCGTGCCCGGCCGTACGGGACGCGTCAGCCGGCGGCCGTCGCCGCGGCCGCGTACGTCAAGGAGATCAGGGCCAGTACGGCCGCCGGGACGGCCCGGGGCGGCGGGTCACCGTGGCGCAGGTGGACCACCGCCGCCGCGGCCATCAGCAGGGCGAGGCCTGTCGCGGCGGCCACGCCCAGTGGTGTCCGGGTCAGGCCCGTCAGCAGACCGGCGACCCCGGCCACCTCCAGCGCGCCGACGACGCGGTAGAGGCGGATCGACATGCCGAGATGGGCCGCCGCCTGGCGCATGACCGGCGCCGCGGCGAGCTTCGCCAGCCCCAGCGGAAGGAAGACCAGGGACAGGGCGACGGTGAGCACGATGGTCATCAGGCGGACCTGCCCTCGCGGCGCTCCTGGCCCAGCCGGGCGTAGTGGTCGATGAGGTCGGGGTCATCCACGGTGGCGGGGTTGACGACCTGCTCCACCGCCGCGCCTTGGAGCAGGCGCTTGATCGGGACCTCCAGCTTCTTGCCGGTGCGGGTGTGCGGGATGCCCGGCACTTCGAGGATCTCGTCGGGGACGTGGCGGGGTGAGGCGCCGGTGCGGATCGCGTCGCGGATGCGGTCGCGCAGGGCGTCGTCCAGCCCGACACCGGCCGCCGGGACCACGAACAGCGGCATCCAGTAGCCGCCGTCCGGCTCCTCCGCGCCGATGACCAGGGCTTCGGCGATCTCGGGGAGGCGTTCGACGACGTCGTGGATGTCGGCGCTGCCGAGCCGTACGCCGTTGCGGTTGAGCGTCGAGTCGGAGCGGCCGTGGACGATCACCGAGCCGTGCCCGGTGACCGTGATCCAGTCGCCGTGTCGCCACACCCCGGGGTAGGAGGAGAAGTAGGCGTCACGGTAGCGGGTGCCCTCGGGGTCGTTCCAGAAGTACAGCGGCATCGAGGGCATGGGCCGGGTGACGACCAGCTCGCCGACCCGGTCGATGACGGGGAGGCCCTCGGCGTCGTACGCGGCCAGCGCCACGCCCAGGTGCGGTGCCGACAACTGGCCCGCCCAGACCGGGGTGTTCGGCGCGCTGCCGGCGAAGCCGGAGACGATGTCGGTGCCGCCGCTGATGGAGGCCAGCAGGACGTGGTCGCCGACGTGGTCGCGGACCCAGGGGTAGGCGGAGGCGGGCAGGGCCGAGCCGGTGCAGCCGACGACGCGGATCGACGACAGGTCGTGAACGGACGGGTCGATGCCGAACTTGCCCATGCCCAGCAGGTATTGGGGGCTGGTGCCGAAGACGGTGACCCGGTGGCGGGCGGCCAGTTCCCACAGCACGTCGAGCTTGGCGAAGGGGGCCGGGCTGCCGTCGTAGGTGCAGGTCGTGGCGCCGGTGAGGAGGGTGGAGGCGACCAGGTTCCACATCATCCAGTGGGTGGTGGTGTACCAGAGCAGACGGTCGCCGGGGCCCACGTCCGAGTGCAGGCCCAGAGTTTTGAGGTGCTCCAGCAGCACGCCGCCGTGGCCGTGGACGATGCCCTTGGGCAGGCCGGTGGTGCCGGAGGAGAACACGACCCACAGCGGGTGGTCGAACGGGACCGGTACGCAGGTGAGTCGCTCGGTTCGGGTGGCGGCTTCCTCCCAGGGAACCACCAGCGACGGGTACGCCTGCGAAGGCCGCGGCAGCCCCACGTGGTCCACCAGCAGGGTCGCCTTCAACGTGGGGAGCGCGCGGGCCAGTTCGAGGGCAGCGTCGCGGCGGTCGTGGGTGGTGCCGTTGAAGAGGTAGCCGTCGGCGGCGATCAGGACGGTGGGTTCGAGCTGGGCGAAGCGGTCGGCGGCGGCCTTGGGGGCGTAGTCCTGTCCGCACACCGACCACACGGCACCCAGACTCGCTGCGGCGAGGAACGCGACGATGGCGTGCGGGGTGTTGGGCAGATAGCCGACGACCCGGTCACCCGTGCCGACACCGAGGTCGCGCAGGGTGGCGGCCACGGACGCCACCAGGGCACGCAGCGGGGCGCCGGTCACCTCGTACCCGGCACCGGTCTCGTCGAGGGCGAGGATCGCCGCGTCCTCGTCGCGGACGTTGCGCAGGGCGTGGTGGGCGTAGTTGAGGGTGGCGCCGGTGAACCAGCGGGCGCCGGGCATGGTCTCCTCGGCCAGGACCTGCTCGTAGGGGGTGTCGGCGTCGATGCCGAAGTACTCCCACACCGTGCCCCAGAAACCCTCCAGGTCCGTGACCGACCAGCGATGCAGGGCGGCATAGTCCGAGCCATCCACCCCGACGTAGCGGGCGAAGTCCG
Organism: Streptomyces sp. NPDC021562; assembly: GCF_040640875.1. Lineage (NCBI taxonomy): Bacteria > Bacillati > Actinomycetota > Actinomycetes > Kitasatosporales > Streptomycetaceae > Streptomyces > Streptomyces sp. NPDC021562. The sequence goes on along the minus strand of NZ_JBFACN010000019.1, from coordinate 147,348 downwards.
CGATACGGCTGGTCGTCACTGTCTCTGGATCGGGCGTGAAGAACGGCTCCGGGTACGACGTACTCATCGTGTGGTGCTCCTCAACAGGCTGTGCGGCGCCGTCCGTTCGGCAGAATCAGGGGTTCGAGTGGTGTGCAGCAGGGATGCCCAGACGGCGGTCGACGTGAAGTCGCCGCCACCGGAGGGGACGACGTCGATCACGACGCGGTCGGGCCGTAGCAGGACCGCGTCCGCGCGGCCGGCGCGCAGCCAGCCGGAGAGGGTGCCGTCGTCGCCGAGGTCGGCCACCGGGACCGTGGGCACGCCGAGGCCGTGGGCGAGCGCGGTCAGCGCAGGCCCGGGCTCGGCGGCGGTCAGCACGGCGAAGGAGTCTCCGAGCGCGTCGTCGAGACGGGTGGGCCGTCCACCGACACTCACCCATGGCTGAGGACAGTGCGTGCCCGCCAGGCGTCGGCGGGCCCCGCGCCGCACCAGCGGTCCGGCGGTCAGCGGCGGGCTCAGGTCGCGGCCGGCCAGCTCGGTCAGGCCGGGTATGCGGCAGGCGGCGCCCAGCGCCCGGCGGCGGATCGCGGCGGCGCCGTCCTGGCCGCCGGTCATGGCCCAGCCCATGGCGACCGCGAGGCGCACCACATGCCGGGCGTGCGGCCTGCGTTCGCTCTCGTAGGTGTCCAACAGCCGTTCGTCACCGCCCTGCTGGAGGACGCGGGCGAGTTTCCAGGTGAGGTTGTAGGCGTCCCGCAGCCCCGAGCACAGGCCCTGCCCGATGAACGGCGGGGTGAGGTGGGCGGCGTCGCCGAGCAGGAAGACCCGTCCGCTGCGCCAGCGGTCGGCGACGCGGGCCCGGAAGGTGTACTGCGTCTCGCGGACGACCTCGAAGTCCCCGTCGTACGAGGACGGCAGCCACGGAGCGACCAGCTCACGGACCGTCTCCTGCCCTTCCCCGAGCCGGAACTCCCAGCGGTAACGGTTCTCGCTCACGCGCATGAAGGTGGCCGGCCGGGCCGGGTCGCAGACCTGGTCGACTCCCTCCCAGCAACGGACGGGGCCCGTCGTCTCGACGTCGACGACCTTCCAGCGTTCCTCGAAGCGCAGGTCCTCCCAGGCGCCGCCGATCGCCTCGCGGGTGAGGCTGTTGGCGCCGTCGCAGCCCAGAACCGCGTCGGCCCACAGCTCATGCTCGCCGCCGTCCTCGTCGCGGTAGGTCACCCGCACCGGGCCGCTGGTGTCCGGGCCGACGCCGGTGACCTCCACGCCGCCGCGCAGTGCGCATTCCGGGCGCTGGGCCAGGGCGTCGCGGAGCGCGCGTTCCAGCTGGGGCTGGTCGAACATGCTGGTCTGCGGGTAGCCGTGGTGGCCGTGCGGGGAGCGCCGGAATTCGGCCATCACCCGGTGCCGGGCGTCCAGCAGCCGCAGCCCCTTCGCCGGGCGGGCGATCGCGGCGAACTCCTCACCGACGCCCGCAGCCTGAAGGATCCGGTGGATCTCGTCGTCGCCGGCGACGGCGCGCGGGAGCGGGTAGACGTCCTGGTGGCGTTCGAGGACGACACTGCGGACTCCGCGCCGGGCCAGGAGGAGGGCGGCGGTCACGCCGACCGGCCCGGCCCCGACGATCACGACGGGCACACGTGCGGCTTCATCGACGGTCATGTGCGGCTCACCCCGGGTGTCAGTTCGCGGCCGCGACGGGCGTACGCTGCCCGCCGAGGTCGATGCGGCCGTCGGGGGTCGCGATCGTCGCCGTGATCACGTCACCCGGGTGCAGGTAGTGCGGGTTCTTCGCCTGGCTCTTGAAGAAGGCCTTCCACTTCACCGCGGGCGGCAGCAGCGCGCCGATCTTCTCGACGGCCTTCGGCGGGGCCTTCAGGGCCGTGCCGCCGGGGGTGCCGGTGAGCAGCAGGTCGCCGGCGTCCAGGGTCTGGAAGCGGGCCAGCAGGGTGAGTGCCCGCGCCGGGCGGACGATCATGTCGGCCAGGGTGCGGTCCTGGCGCAGCTCACCGTTGACGCTCAACTTCAGCCGCAGGTCCAGGAGATGGGCGAAGTCCTCCGGCTCCAGCAGCGTCAGGTACGGGCCGGTGGGCGTGAAGGTGGGGTACGACTTGCTCTCGTAGAACTGTGTCTTGGTCAGCTGCACCTCACGGGCGCTGACGTCGTTGGTGATCACCAGTCCGGCGACGTACGACGGCAGGTCCCGCTCCTCGACGACGGTGCCGACGGGCAGGGGCGCGCCCATGACGAGCCCGAGTTCGATCTCGTAGTCGAGGAACTTCACGTGGGAGGGGCGGACGACGGCGTCGCGGGGGCCGCTGACCGAGCCGGACGCCTTGCGGAAGAACGCGGGCGGGATGTCGCCCTTGAAACCTGAATCGCGGGCGTGGCTCCGGTAGTTGACCATCTGGGCGACCACCCGGCAGGGGGTGGTGACCGGGGACAGCGCCACCAGGTCGGCGACCGGTGTGCCCGGTTCGCCGGAGGCGGCGGCCTCGCGGACGGCGGCTCGGTCGGCCAGCAGCTCGGCGGTGGTGGCGGCCTTGGTCTCGACGGGGACGGCCCGGTCGCCTCGGACGACCCACCAGCCGTCAGCGGTGCGCAGGACATTGGTGCTCATGTCAGTGCCTTTGTGAGAGGGGGATTCGCGTGCGGGGGTCAGGATTTGGCGGCCTTGAGCAGGCCGAACAGCCGTGCCGGGTCCATCTCGTTGTCGCCGCGCAGGGCCTCGATGACATCGCGGACCCGCTGCGGGGAGGGGCTCGCGCCGAGGAAGTCGCGGGTGGCCGGCGGGCCCCACTGGGCGAGGCCGCTGGTCGACATGGGCGCCCAGCCGGGCTCGACGTCGCTGGAGAACAGGTCGCCGTCGGCGAAGTGCTCCAGCATGAAGTGGTCGGGGTCGCGCCAGTAGTCGAAGAGCTGGCTGCCCTGGATGTGTCGGCCGATACCCCAACTGCGCTTGTAACCACGCTCCTTGAGGTATTCGCCGCCGGCGGCGATGGAGTCGAGGTCGGTGACCTGGTAGGCGGAGTGGACGTACCCCGTACCCGGCCCCAGGTGCATCGCGAGGGTGTGGTGGTCGGCCGGCACACCGCCCAGGTCGCAGCGGATGAACGCCATCGTCGGACCGCGACCGCGCTGCCCGTCCAGGAACAGGAAGTCGGAGACGATCATTCCGAGGGTGTCCAGGTACCAGTCCAGGGCCTGGCCGAACACCCGTGTCTCCAGCACCACGTGGCCGAGACGCTGGATGCGGGAGGGTTCGCGGGGCGGGCGCTGGGTGGCGTTGGTACGACGGTGATCCGTGCCGACATTGAGGATCAGCGGCTGTTGTTCCGGCAGTGCGGGGAGCTGTGCGTCGCAGTGCACGACCCGGACCGGGAAGCCCGACGGGTCGAGCAGGTCGACCGCCTTGCCGCCGCCGGGCACGTCGGAGTCCCGTACGGACGATCCGGTGGCGCGGGCCAGCCGGTCCAGGTCGCCCCGCTCGGCGGCGCGGAACGCCGGACCGACGAAGCGGGACGTGCGGCCGCGTCGGATCACCATGCAGGGCGAGCCCGCGAAGGTGCCCCGCAGCCACAGCTCGCTCGCGGTGCGGGTGGCGACGCCGAAGCCGAAGTCGCGGGCGAAGACCTCCGCCCGGTCCAGGTCGGGCTTCTCGAACTCCAGCCAGGCCAGGTCGGCCACCTTGATCACGGGATTCCGGGAGCGGCCGGGGTGTTCGCCACGCAGGGCGCCTTGCTCACTGTGGAGGTCCTGGTGGGCCGTGATGACGTCCCCGTTGACGCGTGTTTCAGACATGGTGCCCTCCAGCAACATTGCCGTAATGAGAAAATCATCAACTGTGACAGTTCTGTCGTCAAGGTGTCCGCGACAAGGAATGATGAATTCATCAGGACTGCGATCGCGACCGTGTGACCGGTAGACTCTGTGCATGCCTACGTCAGCCCCGCCCGGCAACCGGTTCGAGCGACGTCGCGCGGAGACCCGCAGGGCTCTGGTGCGGGCGGCCCGGCAGATTCTCGCTGAGAGCGGTGACGCCGGTGCGAGCATCCAGGCGATCGCCGAGCGCGCGGACGTGGGCTTCGGCTCCTTCTACAACCACTTCGACTCCAAGGCGGAGCTGTTCGAGGCGGCGGTGGTGGACGCCCTGGAGGAGTTCGGCCAGGCCTTCGACGAGCGCCTGACGGGGATCGACGATCCGGCGGAGCTGGTCGCGGACGGCTTCCGGCTCAGTGCCCGCATGGCCGACTCGCATCCGGAGCTGATGCAGGTCCTGCGCCGGCGCGGCCTCGGGCACATCCACTCGGACAACGGCCTGGCCCGGCGCGCCCTGCGTGATCTCCAGGTCGGCATCGCCTCCGGCCGCTTCACCGCCCTCGACCCCGTGGTCGCCCTGTCGGCACTGGGCGGCACCTTGCTGTCCCTGGTGGAGCTGCGGTTCGCCCGCCCCGAGATGGACGGCGACGAGGCCGCGGTCAACCTCGCCGAGATGGTCCTGCGGATGCTGGGCCTGCCCGCGGACGACGCGCACGAGGTCGCCCGCCGCCCCTTGCCCGACGCCGCCTGACCTCACGCGGACGGCGACTCCGGGCGGAACGTGACGGAGCGGCCGGTGAAGCGGGCGTCGTACGTCCGTGACGGCGACGCTGTCACCGTCGGCCGCCAAGACGGCCGCGCTCACGCGCACGTCGCCGACGAGCGGCAGACCCGCGGCCGCGTTGACCCTGAGGCGTTCCGCAGAGCGCACGACGTTGGCCCGCGGAGCGCCGCGGTGTCGGGGCAAGCCGGTGTCGGCACGACCGAACTCGCGGTGCAGGCGGCGTGGCGGTTGCACGACCGATCTCCAGGACCCTGCTGGAGATGTCGACCAGGGCGCTTCCGCGCCAGCAGGCGAGCGCGCGCCGCAGCGCGACAGCCGTCTCGAACGGGGCCATGTGCCGTTCCGCGAGGCGCCGCTCGTGGCCAAACTCCAGCAGGTCGAGCTGATCCGGGCCACGTGGATCTCGTAGCCGCCGCGCCGCGTACTGATCAAGGAGCCTGGTGCTCAGCACGCGGCGAGGTTGCGGCGCAGCCCGGAGACGGCGTCCTTGACCTGCCGCACCGCGGTGGTGGGCGCGTCCCCGTCCCACATCACGGCAACGAGGCGTTCCATGGGGACGAGGCTGTTGGCGTCGATCAGAAGCGCGGCCAGCACCTTGGTCTGCCGCGGTCCGTCTCATCGAACCTCGCGTCCGGTGATCTGGACGTGTAACGGCCCAACAAGCCGAACCTCATGTTCCCCTCGGCACGTGACCATTGGTGCCAATCCCCCGGCTGACCTCGCCGTAGGACGAATCTAGGACGGCCGACGGGGCCGTGTCCATAGCGTCCTTGTGGACCACTCGGCCGTTCCCGCGCAACGAGAGGAAACAGCGATGAATCGTTCGGACGCGACAGCAGTGGTGGCCGGACGACGGCCGTTGCCGCTGTCACGGGACCTGTCCCGAGTAGTGGGCACCTCAATGAACCGCTGAGCTCGTTGAAGGACACGCCCTCGCCGAAGGCGGCGAGACCTCGATGGGAGGAATACATGCGACGCCAACTGCGGCGGTGTTCGACACCTGGCGAACGCAGGGTCGCGGCAGGCGCCCTGTGCACTCTGGCGGCGCTGGCCGCCGGGGTGACGGTGGCGCCGAGTGCCCACGCAGCCGGCTCCAACTGGGCTGAGTGGTCGGGAAACTGCTACGGCTGGACAACGTGGGATACCAACCACGTCACAGGACACGTCTGGGACCACGCCTACAACGACTGCCGCATCACGATCATCCAGTGGAACGCCCAGGGGACGCCGGGCGCCGGCTCGTCCTACAGCAACGCCGATGCCTACGACCCCAACACTGGCGCCGGCTCCCCTACGTGGTGGCATGGGCCGACGGACAGCGGCGGTCTGCTCGAAGTCCAGGTCTGCGTCCAAGACCTGACCCTCGGGTCCCAGGTCCAGTGCAGCAACGTCTACAACTGACCCGATGCCCAGCCGCGTTGTTCCCGGACTGCCGGGGCCGGAGAAACCTGCGGGGCGTACCTGCCCGCCTGAGGGAGCGTGTCGGGGGTCATACCCGATGCGTCAGCTGTGAGCACCCGACCGGGCCGAGTGCCGCGAAGAGCCTTCATCACCAGACCTACGGGAGCACCCTCATGAAGCGGACGATCTCGATCGGCATAGCCGCAATCGGTACGGCGGCCGTGGTTCTCGGAACCTCGGGAGCGGCGTACGCTGCCGGCCCGGGCGGCGCCGAGAACTGCCCCAGCGGCAGCATCTGCTTGTACTACAACTCGCCGCAGAACGGCTGGGGATCATTTGAGCATTGGTCTCCCGGTCATTACGGAAATCTCGGAAATTATCAGTTCAAGAACTGGGGAAACGGCTCCGGTTACGGAGTCACGGTCGGCGGAAATGCAGCCTCCATTGTCAACAACACCGACCAGGACTGGATAATCTGTTCCGATACGGCTCTGAACGACTGTCAAAAGTTCCACCCTGGATTCGCCGGAGCTCTGCCCGACTTCCTGCACAATGCCGACTGGGCGATGGAGTCTACGGGTTGAGAGAGACCGACCGGCAACTGGGGCCACCCACACGCGACGCGGCGACGCTCCGGGATATTCCGGGGTCCTCCACTGTTGTCACCCGCGATGAGGTTCCTACTTACGTGGGCTGACTCGCACCGTCACCATCGGCAAAACTCGAAGGGAATCCCATGAACTTGCGCATGAATGGAAAGGCCGGGAAACGGGCGTCATCTCTCGGCGTTGTCACAGTGGCCCTGGTAGCCACGCTTGCCGCGATGACGGGATCGGCGTACGCCGCCGGCCCCACGGGCTCGGAGGCGTGCCCCAGCAACAGCTTCTGTCTGTACTACAACTCGCCGAACGCAGGCTGGGGTTCTTTCGAGCACTGGAGCCCCGCCACGGACCGCGATCTCAGCCAGGACACCTTCAGCAACTGGGCGAACGGCTCCGGCTACGGACAGACCGTCGGTGGTAACGCCGCCGCCGCAGTCAACAACACCGGTCAGACCGTCGCCGTCTACAGCGGCACCAACTGCAGCACGGAGCGGTCCCACAACCCGAACCCCGCGGTGACCTACTTCGCTCCCCATACGTCCGGCCAACTGACCGGCAGCCTCTACAACGGCGCGTGGTCGTTCTGCGGCGACTGACAGGTCGACTGCGGCACCCCGGACGGCCCTCTATGCGGGTTGTCATGGCAACCGTGTCGGCCACGCTCGTCGGAATGACCGAATCGGCCTGCGCCACCGTCCGCAAAGGGCGGAATCCTGCCCAGAAGCGGCGTCTGCCACTACTACAACTCGCCGTAGTAAGTCCGGCGTTACTGCGTACACCGGAGCCCGGACGGCCACCCTGCCTCAGCGAGTTCATGTTCAGCAGCTGGGGTAACGGCTCCGGCTACGGTGTCCGCCTCGGCGGCAACGCAGCCTTGTCACATGAAATCTGTTTCAGGAGGATCAATGAAACGCAAGCTCGTGTACGGCCTGATCTCCGTGGCGACTGCGGCCACCTCGCTCATCGGGATGACCGGCTCCGCCTATGCCGCGGGTCCGGGCGGTGCCGAGACCTGCCCTAGTGGCTCCTTCTGCCTGTACTACAACTCACCCGGCGCGGGCTGGGGGGCGTTCGAGCACTGGAGTCCAGGCTCGTTCAGCGATTTGAGCCAGTTCACCTTCAGTAACTGGGGCAACGGCTCGGGTTACGGCCAGACCGTCTACAAGAACGCGGCCTCGGTGGTGAACAACACCTCCTACTCTTGGAACATCTGCGTCCCCGCCGCTCCGCCCAACAACATGAACTGCGGAATACCCATTGCTCCGGGATACGCCGGAAGTCTGCCCAGCGCCGCCTACAACAAAGACATCGCGATGTTCATCAACTAACAGGAGCCCTCACGGAAGCCCGCCCCGCATCGGCACACTGCCTTCCCAAGGGGCAGACGAGTACGTGCCGTTTTCGACCGCTCTGCTCGTGACGGGCTGTCGATCCATATTGCCCCGGCGTTCATCCCGACGGACGTGACCGCACCGCCGATGGCGTCGGCTCTGCTCACGCTCGACGCCAACCGTCGGGATGCGTCCGCTTCGAAAGGCGTCCGCTTCATGATGACTCGCCGTATTTCCCTGCGATCCGCTCTCGCCGCCTTCGGTGTCGGTGCCGCGATTGCTCTGAGCTTCATGATGAGCAAGAGCTCAACCCGACCGCTACCGACAACGGCCAATGCACCTTCATTCTGACGGACAACGGCGCCGAGATCTGGCGTTCCAACGGCGCTGGCTCCAACTGGTGGTACGACGGACCGGGCCATAAGATCTGCGCGCTCGTCTATGACCCCGCCCTTCTCAGAGGCAGCGCCCTGGGCGTCTGCAACTGAAGCCATCGAACGCCGCCACGCCGAGGGCTGGGGACGCATTGCCGTCAGCGCCGGGACATGACCTCGCCGGCTTCTCCCGGTCCGGTGTGCACTGCGGCACCGGAACCTCTTCTTCACTGTGCAGCTACGCACTCCACACGATGGGTTACTGGTCCTGTATATCGCCGTGGAATGCACCCCGCGTCCTCATACCCGTCGCATCGCCCGCCAGGCGTCGAGCTGGCTGTCGGCAGAAACGAGGTATGCCATCCCCAGGGGCACAGCTGCTGTGGCGGTGACAGGCAGACGCCAGATCGCCGCGGTCGCCGCTGCCGTGACCATGACGGTCGCCCGCATCGGCCTGGCGACCGGAGAGGCGTATACGGCCGGCCCCGTCGACGAACTACGGCGGCGAGACCCCCGCAGCCTCCGTCTCCTGACATCCCCTCACCTTCGGAAGGAATCTGCTTCATGCTGTCTCACCGTACGGCCCTGCGTTCCGCCATCGCCGTCCTCGGCTTCGGTGCCATGGTCACCCTGTCCGCGTCGCCCGCATTCGCCGCCAACGAGGGCGATCACTGGATCCACACCTATGACTGCACCGCCGACCAGGAGATCCAACTGAAGTTCGTCGACGGCGCCTGGCATGACGAGCAAGAGCTCAACCCGACCGTTGCTGCTCCCGGTTGCCGGTTCATCCTGACGGACAACGGCAGGGAGATCTCCGACACCACCGGCGCAGGCTCTGGTTGGTGGCCCGACGGCCCAGGTCACTACATCTGCGCCCTGGTCTCCGATTCCGGAGCCCAGTCCGCCGTCCGCGGCATCTGCAACTGACCTCGCAACCCGACTCCGTCGGCGGCGGCATCGCCGTCGCCGAGCAGGTCGCCAAGAACCCCCAGGGCGGTGCCGAGCAGGCCCAGGCCCTGCTGGGAACAGTGCACGAGTCCTTCGCCCGCGCCATCGCCCACACCAGCCTCATCGGCGGGACCATCATGGCCGCCGGAACCCTGATCGTCGTCGCCGTCCTGCCGGGCCGCAAGCACACCACCGAGCACGGTGAGGCAGCAGCGCCGCCGGCGACCGAGGAGCAGACCGAGACCGTGGGCGCCTGAGCCTTGTACACCGGAGGGGCGGCGCAGGTCCGGGGTCGCGTGCAACACACCGCGCCGTCACGGAAGGCGCAGTACGGCCCCCAGTCCGCGCCTGCGGGCCAGTACGGACTCGGTGACCGCCGCGGCCAGGATCAGCGCGGTCACGCCGGCGACGAGGGCGACGGTCAGCGCGTAGTCGGTGCGCAGCGCCGGCTGCCCGGGGCCGCCGGTGAACTGCTGCAGGTCCAGTGTCGCCGCCATGAGCCGCGGTTCGAGCAGCCCGACCAGGGTGCCGCCCACCGCGGAGGCGACCGCCAGCGGCAGCAGTTGCAGGAAGTGCAGCGCCCCGGCCTCCGTGACGCCCAGTCCCAGAGTGCGCAGGAACGAGGTGGTACGGCTGCGCTCGTGGGAGGTGAGAGTCAGCTCCAGGACGAGCGCGAGCAGGCCCGACAGGGCGGCCAGGAGCGAGGCGACGGTGTAGATCGTGCCGACTCCCCGTGTCAGCCCGTCCGTGCGCAGGGTCCGGAGCGTCTCGGCGCGGACCTGGATCCGGGCCGACGGCCCGAGCGCCCTGGCCGCCGCCGACCGCAGCGCAGCGGGTTCGGCGGTGCCGGGTCCGTCGCTCTTCAGGAGCAGGACGGTGGTGCCCGAGGGCTGCGGGGGTATCGGCTGCCCGGCCGCGGCGGTGGTGATCAGGAGCGGCGTCCCGGGCGCGAGCCGCGCCGTGACCGGCCCGAGCAGGGGGTCGCGCAGTTCCGCGGTGGTGAGAGTGCCGACCGGTGCGAAGACCAGGTTCGCCGGCCGCTGCCCGTCGGGCACGACCGTGGCCGTGAAACCGCCGGTGCGTTCTCTCGCCCGCAAGCCGGGTGAGAGGAGGGAGGGCAGCGGGGCGTTCGTACCGGCTCGTGTTCCCGTCGCGGTGGCCGACAGGGACCGCATGGCGAGCGTCAGCGGCGACTTCGGGGCGACGGCGGCCAGTTGGCGGGGATCGACGGTGATCACGGCGACCTGGGAGATGACCGCGCCGTCGGTCCGGCCCGTCAGGTCGAGGGTGTACAGGTGCTGGAGGGCGGTCCGTGTGCCGGAGGCGGCTCCCGGTGCGTAGGGCACGGTCCCCGCCACGGTCGCGCTCGCGTCGGCCCCGGTGGTCCAGGCCGCACCCGTGGCCAGGCCGTCGTCGATCGTACGGTGCACGAGCCCGCCGAACACGGCCGTCCCCAGGGTCAGCACCAGGACGAACAGGGCCAGCCCGGTCGCCGGGGCGTCGTGCGCGGCCCGGGCCGCCCCGACGAAGCCCACGGCACCCCGGCCACGCCGGGTCCGCCGCAGCACCAGGCGCAGCACGAGCGGGTAGATCCGCAGCAGGACGAGTACGACGGTCAGCGCCACCAGAACCGGCACCGCGCCCAGAATCCCGTCGGGGCCCTGCGCACGCAGCGCGACCACACCCGCCGCCGTGCAGACGAGCACCGTCAGCTCCAGGACCACGCGCCGGCCGGTGGCGAGGTTCCGGCGTGAGCGCCGCAACCGGCCGGGTCCCCGCGGCTCGCGGACCGCGAGCCAGGTCATCAGCGGCACCGTCAGCGCCACCACCGCGGCGGTGAGGGCGGCGGTCGCGGGTCGCGGTGATCCCGAGGTCCCGGTGGGAGCGAGGGCCCCGCCGGCCGCCCAGCCGAGCAGCGCGGCGATCAGTACCACCGGCCAGGCCACGGCACAGCGCAGCAGCACCAGCCGTCCGGTGGACGCGCCCCGCGCGCGCTGCAACCGCAGGTGCGCCCGCCTTCGGCGCAGCAGCAGGCGGACGGCGACGGTGACGGTGGCCAGCGCGACGGCGGCGACCGCGTCGACGGCGAACGTCGCCAGCCCCCTGGCCTGCCGGTCCTGAGCGGTGAAGTCGGCGAGCAACGGCGACAGCGCGTCGGTCACCAGCAGGGGCCCGGTGGCCTGGCCGCCGACGAGGCAGCCGAGGTCACCGGTGATCGGGTCGGACCCCTGACACAGGTCGGCGCTGAGGTCCGCGCTGTAGTGCGACAGCGGCCCGGTCAGCGCGCGGGCCTTGTCCAGTGCCGCCCCGGTCAGGTCGGCGCGCACCTGCCAGGTCACCCGCGGGCCGCCCACACCGGCGCCGGCCAGCAGGTCGGCCGCGTCGAGGCCGACGAGGCCGCGGGCGGCGAGCACCGTGCCGGCGGAGTGCTCGGCCGGGTAGCGCGACGGCTGGTCCAGCGTCTCCCGGCCGGTCCAGAAGCCGTCGGCCGCGGCCTTGGGGCGGTAGAGCCCGCTCACCAGCAGGCGTGCCCGCGGCGGGGCGCTCTGCACCCCGAGCGTCTTGGCGAACTCGAGGGTCAGCAGGCTGCCGGCCCGGACACCGAGCGCCCGCGCGGTGGCCTCCGACAGACCGATCTGGGGCGGGGTGCCGAGCGGTGTGTCGTCGGCAGGGGCGTGGCCGCTGACGTAGCGCAGGTGGGCCCGCGCGGCCGGCAGATGACTGACGGCCAGCTCGGTGCTGGTGTCGGCGGGTCCCGGCGGCCGGGGGGAGACCAGGGACGCGTCGTTGTAGTCGTAACCGTCGCCGGTGACGGTGACATGGCGCGCACCGGGGCCGCCGAGCCGCTCGGCGAGGGTGGCGCCGGAGCCGAGCAGGTCGGCCATGTGCACGGCGGGCGGCACGGTGCCGAAGACCTCGGGTGTGGTGCTCACGCTGATCAGGGGCGCCCCGGCCGTCGTGGCGTCGGCGCGCTGCCGCAGCGCCCGGTCCTCCTGACCGCCCGCGAAGACGGGGGCCCAGGCGCACAGTGCCGTCAGCGCCAGGACCACCACCGCCAGGCAGGCCAGCAGCGGCAGGTCGCCGCGGGTCTCCTCGCGCACCAGACGCCGCGTCACCGCGGCGCTCCCGTTCACGGGCCTCAACGGTCCTCCCCTGCGCGCAGCACCCGTACCAGGTCCACCCGGGACAGCAGGCGGGCCAGCGCCAGGACGACCGCGCTGATGGCCACGGCGGTCGCCACGGCCGTCAGTGTCACGGTGCCCCACGGCACGACCTGCGGCAGCGGTGGATAGGGGGCCTGTCCGCTGTCGTCGACGGTGACCAGGGGCAGCACCGCCAACGCGAGCGCCAGGCCCATCAGCACCCCCGGGACCACCGCGAACATCGCCAGACCCAGCTGCTCGGCGCCGAGCAGCGCGGACAGGCTTCCGGTTCGGACCCCGATCGCCCGCAGCAGGGCGAACTCCTTGCGCCGCTGCCGGGTGGAGACCACCGCGTGCACTGTGAAGGCGATGACCGCGAAGCCGGGGGCCAGATACCGCACCAGTTCCAGCACCCGGCGCAGTCCGCTGCGGAACGGGTCGGCCCGCAGGGACGCGGCGGCGCGCGCTGTCGTGGTGACGCGGCCCAGCGCGGGCTGGGCCTCGGCGGCGGCGGCCGTGCGCGCGCTGTCGGTGCTGCTGAGCCACCAGAACGCGGGATCCTCCTGGTCGGCACCGGACCGCGTCAGCGCGGCGGCGAGCCGACGCTGGTCGGCGATCAGATGCCCCTGCCCGCGGCCCAGTCCGGGCAGCGAGTCGACCCGGCCCACGATTCTGACAGTGATGCGGGAGCCGCCCAGATCCAGCGTGGTGGTGCTGCCCACGCCCAGGCGCGCGTCGTGCAGCGTGGCGGCGTCCGCGCGCACGGGCAGCGGCGCGGGCGGGCCGGCCGGTGCCGCCACGAGCCGCACCCGGCTGCCGGGCCGCGTGTCGTAGTCGCTGTCGGCAAGCTCGCCGAAGGCGTCGTCGCCGGCCTGGGAGCGCCGGATGCCGGTGCTGACGGTGGTCCGCAACACCACGGAGCCGCCACGGACGACCGAGCACACCCCGGGGACGCCGGGACCGTAGCCGCCGGTCGGTTTTCCTTCACAGGCGCCCGCGGTGGCCTCGGAGGCGTGGTCCGTGCCGTCGGCCCAGACCTGTCCGCCGGGCAGCCGGGTGACCCAGGTGTCCGTGCCGGCGCGCGCACCCACCCGGACCAGTTCCAGATCGATCCGCGCGGGACGCACGCCCGGTTGCGGCAGGACGCCGACGGCGGTCACCGTCAGCGGGTACTCCCGCCGGTGACCGCCGCTCAGCGCCACGTCGAGCGGTACGACGACGGTGTGCCTGGCTCCGTCGGCGGCGGGCAGCCGGGCCGGCACCGTGCTGACGAGGCCCGACGCGTCCTGCACGGTCAGTTCCAGGCTCGGCGCGGCCCGGCTGCCGTCGCTGCTCAGCCGCTCGTCGAGGAGCACTGCGGTCCGCCGCCCGGGCAGCCGTATCCCGGCGACGGCCGGCGACGGGGTGCGGGGAGCGGGTCCGCCGACCGTGCCGACCAGGTTCTCGGTGGCCCCGCCGGGCAGCGTCACCGTCGACTGCGTCACCGGCGTCACGGCGGTCACCGCGGGCAGCGCCCGATAGGCCGTGCCCAGGACGGGGGAGGGGTAGCCGTCGGCCGCCGACGGGGAGATCCGCACGTCCGCGCCGACGGCGAACGCGGCTTGCTCATAAGCCAGTTGGCCCAGGCAGGCCAGCGCGGTGGTGGCGAAGGCGCTCACCGACACGGCCATGCACATCAGCACCACCGGTCCCGCGTTGCGCGCCGCCCGCCGGCTCAGCTGCCAGCCGGCCAGTGCGGGCACGAAGCCCCGGCTGCGCCTCCCGAACGCGTCCAGCAGCAGGGAGGTCAGCGGCAGCAGTCGTAACAGCAGGAGCGCGGCGGCGCCGGCCACCAGAGTCGGCACCACGACCAGCACCGGGTCCGCGGCGGCGGCGCCGGTGCCCAGGCCGGCGAGCAGCGAGTGGTGCCGCCGCAGCTCCAGATAGCCCAGGACCGCGACGGCCAGCAACGCCAGGTCGGCGCCGAGGCGCTGCGCGGCGGCGGCCCGTGCGCCGCGCGCCGGTCGCGACCGCGCCGACGGCAGCACGGGCAGCAGCACCGCCGCGGCGTGCACCAGAAGGGTCAGGGCCACCGCCGCGTACGCGCCGGTGCCCAGTGCACCGGGATGCAGCAACCGGGCCAGGCAAGGCGCGGCGACGGCGGCCGGGAGGCCGGTGAGCGCCCACTCGGCCGCCGCCCCGCGCAGCAACCGCAGGGTGCCTGCTCCTCTGGCCCGCTGGAGGACCAGCTCGTCGCGTCGGCGCTCCGTCAGCTGACGAGCGGCCAGCACCAGGGTGGCCAGGGCGAGGGCCGCCAGCAGCACGCCCGGCAGGTACAGCGAGGACCGGGCCGCCACCATCGGCACCGTCAGGTCGTCGATCGCCCCCGGCAGTCCGGAGACCACGGTCAGGTCGGCCAGGGACGGCTGCCGCCCGCGGAACACCGACACCCGGCTCTGACTGCCCGAGAAGGCACGCAGCCGGTCGTGCAACCCGGCCAGACTGCCCGCGTCGAGACGGGAGTAGCCCGGCTGCACGCTCCAGCGTGCCGTCAGCTGTCCGTTCAGGGCGGCGCTGCCGTTGAGGTCCGCCGCCGACACCACCAGCAGGTGCTGGTCGGCGGTCTCCCCCTGGGTCAGGTCGCCGGCCATCGCGGGCCAGAACCCGACGGCACCGGTCGCCCGGTAGACCCCGGTGATGCGTACGGTCAGGGCGCGCCCGAAGGAGTCCCGCACCTGGATGCGGGAACCGGCCCCGACGCCCAGCCGCCTGGCCAGCGCGTCGGGCACCGCCGCGTCGACCGGGGCGGTGGCGCCGGTGGCGGCCCGGACGTCGGCGAGCGAGGTGAACGCACCGGCCGGGGCGTCGGCCGTACCGGCGGGCCACCGCCCGGCGACCAACCTCCCGAACCTGCCCCCGTCCTGCACCGCCACCGGGTGCAGCCCGCTCCCGCCGGGGCCGCGCGGCGGTCCGGCCACCCCGTCGATCCCCGTCACCGAGACCGGTGACATGCCGAGCAGCCCCACGTACGTCCGTTGGGGCACGCCGGCGAACACCCGCGCGGCGGCGGCCCGCACCTCGCGGTCGGCGGCGGCCATTCCGCCGGCCCGGTAGGACGCCGAGACCGTCACCTGGGCGTCCGGGTCGGCAGCGAGCCGCCGTACGGCCCCCGCCTGCACCGAACCACCGGCCAGAGCCGCGAGCGCGGCCAGCGCGGTCGCACACAGCAGAACGGTCACCGCGACGGCGGTGAGTACCAGCCCGTGCTGCGCGGCCCGCCTGACAGCGGCGGGAATCCGCTGCCGGACCGGGCGCGGGCCACCGGGGCGTGGCCGCGACGAGGACGTGACGGCCGTGGCGACCACATGAACCCCCGCAGAATCGAACATGTGACGGTGACGGCGCGCCACAGTCCTACCAGGCATCACCCCAGCCACACAAGAATCGCTGATCCGCCGACTGCCGGCGATGCCGTCACCGTGCCGTGTCGACACGGCATCCACGGACCAGCGGGGCCGCGGGCGGCCCATAGTCGTCCCGATCCGCTAGTCGTCCCGATTGGCACGCCGCTGGTCCGACCGCCGGCGGGTGCGGCGCGTCGCAGCATGCCGAGCGCTGTTCAACGCCCCCGCAGGCATGTCCGCTCCCGTCCGCCGTCCCCTGGAGTCACCATGCCTGCCTCCGTCCCGCCGTCCGCCGTCGCGGTGGACGATGCCGCGCCGTCGCCCGTCGCCGTCACCGGCCCCGCCCACCTGCTGGGGCCGGCCACCGCCCTCCTCGCGGCGGGGCTCCTCGCGGCCCGCCGTCGCGTCGGTGCCGTCGGCCCCCGGCCGTCGCCGGAGCGGACGGTCTGACGCGTGGTGGTGCCGGTCAGCTCGGCGGGTCCGCGCGCCGCACGAGGTCGTCGCCGCCGTCGCCCGTCAACGTCGCCCCCACCTCCGCCGCCTTCTGCCGCAGCCAGATGTGCGCGGCGTCCTGGGCGTGCACCGGGTGCCACCACATCGCCTCCCGCACCGGTACGGCTTCGAACGGGAAGGGCAGGACGCGGACCGCGGCGGAGCGCACCGCCGTACGGGCCAGGCGTTCCTGGATCATCCCGATCCGGTGGGTGCCCTCGATCATGTGGGGCAGCAGCTGGAAGGTCTGCACGGAGACCTCGACGCGCGGGCTGATGCCGATCATGCTGAGCTGCCGGGCGGCCGGGGCGTCGTAGGGGCGTTGGTAGACGGCCCAGGGCAGCCGGGCGAGGTCGTCCAGGGTGAGTTCGTCGCCGACCTCGGGGTGGTCTTCGGCGACCAGGCACAGCCAGCGGTCGCTGAAGAGGTCGACCGCGGGGAGGCCGTCGATGACGCCGTGCGGCATCAGCAGTCCGTCGACGGTGCTCAGCACGGTCGCGGTGTTCTCCACAACGGAGGGCGCCGGGTGCCGGAAGGCGAGCCGGACACCGGGCGCCTCCCGGTGCAGGGCACGGGCCAGGGCGGCCCCGAACACGGCCGCCCCGTAGTCCGACGCGAGCAGGGTGAACTCGCGGCTCTCGGCCGCCGGGTCGAAGTCGGCCTGACTGGCGAAGACCCGCTCCAGCAGGTCGCACGCGGTGGCGCTGCGGTCGCGCAGGGCGGTGCCCAGCGGAGTCAGTTCGTAGGAGTTGCCGGTCCGGGCGAGCAGTTCGTCGTCGAAGTGGCGCCGCAGCCGGGACAGCGCCGCGCTCATGGCCGGCTGGCTGAGCCCGACGCGCTCCCCGGCCCGGGTGACGTTGCGCTCCTCCAGCAGCGCGCGGAGGGCGACGACCAGGTTCAGGTCGAGTCGGGACAGGTTCATCGGACACCGCCGGCACGGAGAGGGAATTCGTAGTGTGGATGCACGTCATCCACGGGATTCATTGCCGCGATCTGCGGTTCCGGTTCACAGTAGACCGGAATCGAGCGGGAGGACATCTCATGGCAACGTCGAAGAGGCCCTCATGGTCACCGTCGACTGCGCCGCTCGGACGTGGGTCGTCCGTGGAGTCCGTCTCAGTCGGTCATGGCCTCGCGTACGAGGGCGCTGTCGACGAACTGCTCGAAGCGGACGACGAGTCCGCCCCGTACGACGAAGTGGTGGGCCACCCGCACGTCGATCGGCCTGCCGGTGGCCCTGTTCGTGGCGGTGTAGCGGGCGAGGACGACGACGTTCTCGCCGTCCACGACGTAGGTGTCGTCGTGGGCGGTCCAGCCGTCCCAGTCCTGGCCGAGCTTCTCCATCACGTTGGCGGTGACGCCGTCGGGGGTGCGGTAGGTGCCGGCGAGGGGGAAGCCGGCCATCTCCGTCCACTCCACGTCGGGGGCGAGAGTGGCCCGCAGGGCCGCCAGGTCGCCCGCCGCGGAGGCGAGGTACTGGCGGCGTACGACGTCGGCCGGGGCCGTGGAGGTGGGTGAGGTCGCTCATGGTCAGCCCCACTTCATCTCCCCCTTGGCGACCTTCGAGCCGATCTGGGCGGCGATGAGCATGCCGTTGTCGGGGTAGCGCTTGACGAGGGCGTCGTTCAGCGCGGCGCCGTCGGCGGCCTTGCCGAGTTCCTCCTCGAAGGCGACGAGGTAGTCACGGGTGGCGGTGATGGCGGAGGCGTCGGCCGCGGTCCCGGGCAGGCGGTGGCCGGGGACCACCAACTCCGGGTCGAGGGCGGCCATCTCGTCCAGGAGGTCGAGCCAGGCGGCGCGGTCGCCGGGGGCGGGGGTGTCGGCGACCCAGACGTGCTCCTGCTGGAAGAGCAGGACGCCGCCGAGGAGGGCGCGGTGTTCGGCCTGCCAGAGGTAGTGGCGGTCGGGCAGGCCCGCGGGGCCGCCCCTGAGCTCGAAGCGGTGGCCTTCCAGGATGAGGTCGCCGGTGAGCGGAGTGAGGTCGACCAGGCGGGTGGGGAGGTTGGGGCCGAGGGCCGCCCAGGCCTTGAGCTTGCCCGCGTAGGAGTGCTGGATGTGCTCGATGACGATCGGGGTGGCGACGAAGGTCGCCTCGGGGAAGGCGTCGGCGATGACTTCGGCGCCGAAGTAGAAGTCGGGGTCGGCGTGCGAGACGAAGACCGTGGTCAGCGTCTTGCCGGAGTCGAGGATCTCGGCGGCCAGGCGGTGGCCGTCGGCGCGGGTGAAGGCGGCGTCGACGAGGAGGGCCTCCTGCTCGCCGGTGACGAGGGTGGCGGTCTTGTTCTTGCTGCCGGCCGGGAAGTCCAGGTCGAGGACCTTGAAGGAGAGGGCGCTCACGATGGCTCCTTGGGGAGGGGATGACAGGGGTGGGGACGGGATGCCGGTGGGATCAGTGACCGCGCTGGGCGGCGAGCTTCCGGTCGACTTCGTCGGCGGTGGCACGGCCCAGGGCCAGGGGGGTGACGACGGCGTCGGCGTCGAGTCCGGCGTCCTCGGCGATCGTGCGGTACGTCGCGGGGTCGGACAGGCTCAGCCTGTCGACGTAGAAGGCGTCCTGGACGGCGGTGGCCAGGTGTGCGGCGCGCTCGGGGGCCGTCGCGCGCAGGGCGGCGACGCCGCGGGCGGCGGCCACGGAGTCCATCACGAACGAGCCGTCGGCGATCAGCCGCTCGTATGCCTCGTCGAACACGGCGCCCGTCAGCTCGCAGACCAGCTTCATCGGAAAACCTCGGCCGGGGTGGTGCGCTCGCCGGGTGCGAGCAGTTCTCCTGATGAAACAGTAACTGACTCGTCAGATATTTCGCCGAGTGTGTGACGCCGGACACATGGAAGCCGTGCGGCCACGGGCGGCGGGTGCACCCACCGCCCGCGGCCGTCACCTCATGGCCGTCACCTCATCGCACCACCCGCGCGTACGGCGCGACGGCGATCCGGTCGATCAGCGGCGCGTAGCGGGAGCGGAGCAGGACGCCCGGGAAGGTGTCCGAGGCGTAGGTCGTGCCGTCGAAGTTCGGCAGTTCCTCGGAGCGGAAGCTGATCGTGTTCTGTCCCTTCCGCAACTGGACCGGGACCGTCAGCTCCCAGAAGTTGTCCTGGTGGAACGTGTGCGGGAAGCCGACGCGGTGCGCCGCACCGCCGTTGACGCTGATGTCCGCGTGACGGGCCAGCGGGTCCGGGTTGTAGTGCGTCGCCTCGGACTGCTCCGGGTTGGAGTAGCGGATGCGCAGCGCGTACAGGCCGGCCGTGTCCGCGGCGACCGTGAACGTCGCGGTGTTGCCGTTGCCGGGGTCGCCGCCGATGCCGGTGATCGCGGTGCCGTCGGTGGCCAGCGGCAGCGGGGTCAGCGTGGCCGTGCCCGCGAGCCTGGCGTCCTGCGCCTCGTACGTACGCGTCCTCAGCGTGCCGTCGGTGGGCGTGACCGTCAGCCGGTCGACCAGCGTGGTGTCCGAACCACCGGTCACCGTCACCTTGTTGACGCCGCCCGAGAGGGAGACGGCGACCTTGTGCCTGGACCTGGTCACGTGCAGGACGTCGTGCCCGTTGACGGACAGCCGGGCGTCCGCGGCGCCGAGGGTGTCGACGCCGAGGGTGGCCTCGCGGTCGGCGGGGGAGTAGACCCAGAACGTGGCCGTCTGGTCCTTCGCGACCCGGACCGCGCCGGAGCCGGTGGCGGGGGCCGGGGTGTGCTTCGGCAGGTCGTAGACCGGGTGGGCCCCGCCCCTCGTCCACGCCAGCTCGCCCTCGTAGACCTGGGTGGCGGCCGACGCGTCCGGCAGGGACAGGGTGAGCCGGTCGACGATGGCGTCGCCCTGGGTGGCGCGCCTGCCGTCGAGGCTCCGCGCGGCGAGCGTCAGGGTGTGCCTGCCCTTGGTGAGGTGCACGGTCGTGTCGGTGTGGTCCCACACCACCCACTTGTAGCCGAGCGGCAGGTACAGCTCCTGCTCGCCGGCGGCCTGGCCGTCCACCCGCAGGAACACGTTGGTCGGGCCCTGGTCCTTCACCTTGTCGAAGGTGTTGAGGGAGTTGGCGAAGACACTCAGGTCGTAGGTGCCGTCCTCGGGCACGTCGACGGCGAAGTCGAGCGTGACGTCCGAGCCGGTGCGCAGGCCGCCGACGTCGTAACCGCCGGAGGTGTAGAACTTCGACACGTCGCCCGTCGAACCCTCGGGGCCGTTCTTCGAGTAGCCGGACCCGGTGTGGGCGGCGTCCTCCGCCTCGTACGACCCCTGCCAGCGCACCGGTGCGGACCGGGTGCGCTGCGCCCTCCCCGCAGGGCTGAGGACGATCTCGTACGCCGAGGACTCCTTGAGCCGCGGCAGTGCGCCGTCGCCGAAGTCGACGACGACCTTCCCGTCGGCACCGACCTTCAGGTTCGTCTCGGTCAGCAGCTTCGGTCCGGGGTTGTCACCTATCTGACCGCTCCAGTCGATCTCGCTCACCCAGGCGTGCACGCGGTCCCCGAAGACCTTCCTGGGGACGCCCGCGAAGGTGATGTGCCCCTTGCCGGCGGACCCGCCGAAGAGCAGCCGGGACTGCTTCTTCTTCTCGTCCAGCGTGGCCACGCCCTGCATGGTGTAGTTCCGGCCCGGGAACGGCGGGGTCACCGCCACCGTGTGCCCGCTCATCGAGGCGTACGAGTGCAGCAGCCACCACTGCCCATTGCCCCGGTTGGACTGCACCGCGGAGTCGGAGAGGTTGCCGTCGATGTTCCAGTACGCGATGTCGGCGTCCACCTTGGACTCCTCGATCGCGGACACCCACTGGATCATCTGGCCGGGGACGGAGGTGTGGTAGTTGAAGGCGTACTCGTTGATGTTGACGGGCAGTCGGGTGCCCTCGCGGTCGGTGCCCTTGAACAGGTCCTTCTCCCAGGCCCGGTACGTGGCGACGCTCTGGCGCACCGCCTCGGGATGGCTCAGCTCGTGCCAGGTGATCACGTCGGGCAGCGTGCCGGCGGCCAGGGTGTGCGTGAGGAAGCCCCTCACCTGGTCGTACAGGACGCTGGTGTTGGGTCCGGCGATGCGGGCGTCCGGCATCCTGCCCTTGATCAGCTTGTAGGCGGAGTCCCAGGCGGCGAAGTAGTCCTTGGGATCGGTCAGCCAGCTGACCCTGTCGTAGCTCCATTCGCCGGTGCCGAACATGTTGCCCTCGGGCTCGTTGAACGGCACGAACACGATGTTGTCCTGGTACCGCTTCGGCAGCCGCAGCACCTGGTCGACCTGCTGGGCGAGCTTCTCCTCGTAGAGCTTGAGCCTCTCTTGCGGGGTGGCGCCCGGCCACTCGTAGGGGAAGCCGCGGTGGATGTCCGTCATGTAGATGTACACATCACCGTCGGTGGAGTCGGCCAGCGGCCTCACCACGTCCAGCGCGTCGGCGCCCGGGTGCTGCGGGCCGTCCTGCGCCTTGGTGGAGACGGTGCGCAGGCCCATGCCCTCGATGAGGTTGTTGGTGGGGACGTCCGGTCCGTACACGCCGTAGAGGGTGCCGGAGGCGCCGCCGTGGAAGGCGCCGGTGTCCGAGGCGAGGTCGACGGTGAGGGCTCCCTCGCGGACCACGGTGACGGTCGCCTCCAGCGCGTGCCCGGCCGCGGTGCCGGCCACCGTGAAGGTGCCCTCCTGGGCGTACTTCCCGGGCGGTACGGTCTCCCAGACGACGGGCGTGTCGCGGTCGTAGCCGTCGGAGAAGGACGCGCGCACGGAGCCGGGCAGGGACGGGGCGGTCCCGGTCGTCGTACGGACGTCGAACGACGTCTGCGAGAGCCGGTCCAGGGTGGGCACGGCCTTGACCGTACCGGCCACCTGCTCGGCGGTGAGCGCCGCGTGCCAGACCGTGAAGTCGTCGATCACACCCTTGAGCAGCGGATCCGGGTAGAAGGACCTGCCGATGTAACCGGCCGCCGTGGCCGAACCGTCCAGCAGGTCCGTGGCCCTGACGGTGGTCGCGGCGGAGGAGACGGCCACGCCGTCGAGGTAGGTGGTGACCCGGTGGGCGGCGGTGTCGAGGGTGACCGTCACCGTCCGCCAGCCGTCGGCGGGCAGCGGCGCGTAGCCGGAGACCTGTGCCTCCGCGCCCGAGCCGCCGGTGGTCACGGCGGTGCGCAGTACCCCGCCGTTGGACGGCGTCGTGAACAGGTACCTGCCGGTGTCGGTGCCCAGGTCGAAGAGGCGTTGCCAGGCCGACGTGTCGTCGCCCCACTTCACCCGGGCCGAGACCGTCAGGTCGGTCGCGTCGCCGAGTACTTCCCGGGGGAGGCGGACGTACGCGCCGTCGGAGGTGGGCGCGCCGCCGGGCAGGGACAGCGCCTTGCCGACGCCGTCCGATCCCGCGACGGAGCGGGCGGTCGAGCCGTTGACCAGGGTCGCCGTCAGGCCGTTGCCGGAGCTGTCCGTGATCCTTCCGGTGGAGAGGTCGTCCTGGTCGAAGGTGTAGTGGGCGGCGGGCCGGGGCGTCCCGGCGGCCTGGGCGGGGACCGCCGGCGCGGCCAGCAGGCCCGCTCCGAGAGCCAGTGCCATGGCGGCCGGGGCCCGGCGCCGAGGGGATCTGTCAGCGGGTGGCATGGATTGCGTCCTCAATCCTCGTATCGGCGTCACAGCGTGCGGAGAGGTGTCGAACCGGTTCGATCGCGGGCTGTGCCAGACGCACTTCATCGAACCGGTTCGGGGAAGCTAGCAGCGTGGATCCTGCCCATCAATCCCCTCCGGCCACACGGAATATGCGCCTTCCCTCGGACCCGAAAGTTTCGCCGGGGGTGTTGACAGGCGATGGGGGCGTTCCTACCGTCACATCACGCGAACCGGTTCGACGACCGTCGGTCGAGCCGGGCCGGGCCCGTCGAAAAGTCGAGCAAGGGAGTCGCCCGTGAACATCGGTGAGATCGCCCGCCGGGCCGGTGTCTCGCGGAGCACCGTGTCGTACGCGCTGAGCGGCAAGCGGCCCGTCTCGGACGCCACCCGGCGGAAGATCCAGCAGGTCATCGACGAGCTGGGCTACCGTCCGAACGCCAGCGCCCGCGCCCTCGCCAACGGCCGGACCAGCACCATCGGCCTGGTCTTCCCGCCGGCCGGCAACCACTACACCGGCATGCAACTGGACTTCATCGGCAGTGTGGTGGAGGCCGCCGCGGCCCACGACTACGACGTGCTGCTCTCACCGAGCGGTGTGGACAGCGACCGCTCTTTCCAGCGGCTCCTGGGGGAGCGGCGCGTCGACGGCGCGATCCTGATGGAGATCAGGCTGGCGGACGCCCGGGTCGACCACCTGGCCGAGCTGGGCTTCCCCGCCGTCGCCATCGGCCGTACCGCCCACCCGGAAGGCACCTGGTGGGTCGGGATCGACCACACCGCCCTCGCGGCGGCCTGCGTCCACCACCTGGCGGACCTGGGCCATCGCCGCATCGCCTTCGTCAACCGGCCCGAGCAACTCCTGCGGGCCGGATACGAGTCCGCGCACCGCGGCCTGGACGGCTTCACCAAAGCCGCCGCCGAGCGCGGGCTGACCGTGCGGACGTACACCTGCGGGGACGACGCGGCGTCCGGCCAGGCCTGCCTGGAACAGATCCTGCACGACGAGCCGGACACCACCGGTCTCGTCACACTGAACGAGGCCGCGCTGGGCGGTCTCTACCGGGGGCTCGCCCAGGCGGGCCGCCATGTACCGCGCGACTTCTCCGTCACCGGCGTCGTCGCCGCCCGGTGGGCCGAGACGGTGACACCGCGGCTCACCGCCGCCGACGTACCGGCCGAGGAACTGGGCCGACGCGCCGTCGACCTGCTGGTGGAGCGCCTCGACCACCCCGACGCACCGCCCCGGCACCACCTGCTCGCACCGCCGATCTCCCTGCGGGCCAGCACCGGGCCGCACAGGGCTTCCTGACCGCCGCCACCATCACCGCCATCGCCAGGGCCACCGCCATCCCCACCGCCACGGCCACCGTCATCGTCACGGCCACCGTCACCGTCTCCGTCGCCTGGTAGATCCGCGCCCCCGTCCCTCGCCGATCGCCCACCGGCGCCGTTCGGCGTGCCCGTTCACCGCCCACCACCCCGTGCCACGGCACCCGCATGCCCAGGACGAAGGAGCCCCCGCCATGAACAGATCCCCCGGACACCGCCGGTTGACCGCCGCCGCCCTCGCCGCGCTGGCCGTCACCGTCACCGCCACGGCCTGCTCCTCCGGCTCCGGCAGCACCGGCACCAAGGGCGCCGGCACCGGCACGTACACCATCTGGGACCCCTACCCGCAGTTCGACAAGACCTCGGCCTGGGCGAAGCTGCTCGACCGGTGCGGCACCAAGGCCGGCGTCAAGGTCAAGCGCACCGGCTTCGACACCAGCGACCTGGGCAACAAGACGCTCCTCGCCGCCCAGCAGGGCAACTCGCCGGACGTCCTCATCGTGGACAACCCGGTGGTGTCGACGCTGGCCGAGGCCGGCGTGCTCACCACGGCCCACGAGAACAAGCTGGACACCTCGAAGGTCGACCCCAACCTGCTCGCGGCCGGCCAGTCCGGCGGCAAGACCTACGGCACGCCGATCGGCGCCAACACCCTGGCCCTCTACTACAACAAGGACGTGCTGAAAAAGGCCGGCGTCGACATCGCCTCGGTCAAGGACTGGAACACCCTCACGGCGGCGCTGGCCAAGGTCACGAAGGCCGGCAAGAAGGGCATCACCTTCTCGGCGATCGGCACCGAGGAGGGCAGCTTCCAGTTCCTGCCGTGGTTCTGGGGCGCCGGTGCCAAGCTGACCGAACTCGACTCCGCCCAGGGCGTGTCCGCGCTCACCCTGTGGAAGGACTGGCTGAAGAACGGCTACGCCCCCAACTCGGTCCTCAACAACACGCAGACCACCAGCTGGCAGGAGTTCGCCACCGGCGACTACGCGTTCAGCGAGAACGGCACCTGGCAGCTCGCCAACGCCAAGAAGGCCGGCTTCGACTACGGCGTACTGCCCATCCCCGGCACGGACGGAGGCACCGCCCCGGCCCCGACCGGCGGCGAGTTCGTGACCATCCCGGTCCAGAAGGACACCGCCCGCTACACCGTTTCCCAGCAGCTGGCCAGCTGCCTGACCAGCACCGCCAACCTCTACACCACCGACACCACCCTGTCCTACGTGGCCCCGACCGGCGAGGTCCAGGACAGGCAGGTGGCCGCGAACGCCGAACTCAAGCCATGGGTCGCGGCGGTCAGGTCGGCCAAGGGCCGCACCAGTGACGACCTCGGCACCCAGTACCCCAAGATCTCCGAACAGCTCTGGAAGGCCGTCCAGTCCGCCCTGAGCGGATCCGCGTCCCCCACGGACGCGCTGACGTCCGCGCAGGCAGCGGCCAGGTGACGGGCGCCCCATGAAGCAGACCACCCGTCCGCCGGACCACAGTCCCGCACACCTCCGGGACGCGACGGCGCACGCAGCCGCCGCGCCCCCGGCCCACGGCGGCACACGCCCCCGGCCCACCTCGACCCAGTGGACCGCCTGGGCGTTCCTCGCGCCCGTGACCGTCTATCTCGCCCTCTTCTACGCCTATCCGCTCTACCGAAACCTCGACCTCAGCCTGCGCGACTACACCGTCCGCTCGTTCGTCCAGGGCGACGCGCCGTTCACCGGCCTGGCGAACTACCGCACCGTCTTCGACGACCCGACCTTCACCCCGGCCCTCCTGCACACCGTCCTCTTCACCGCCGTGTGCCTGGTCTTCCAGTACGCCATCGGGCTCGCCCTCGCCGTCTTCTTCAACCAGAACTTCCCTCTGTCGGCGACCCTGCGCGCCCTGTTCCTCGTACCGTGGCTGCTGCCGCTCATCGTGTCGGCCTCCACCTGGTCGTGGATGCTCAACAGCGACTCCGGGATCGTCAACGCCGCCCTGCACGCCGTCGGCGTCGCACCGGTGAACTGGCTGACCTCGCCGTCCTGGTCGCTGACCTCGGTGATCATCGCGAACATCTGGATCGGCGTCCCGTTCAACCTGGTCGTGCTCCACAGCGGCCTCCAGTCCATCCCGGCCGGCCTGTACGAGGCCGCCGCGCTGGACGGAGCGGGAGCCTGGCGCCGGTTCTGGTCCATCACCTTCCCGCTGCTGCGCCCGGTGTCCGCGATCACCCTGCTGCTGGGGCTGGTCTACACGCTCAAGGTCTTCGACATCATCTGGATCATGACGAAGGGCGGCCCGGCCGACTCCTCCACCACCTTCGCCACCTGGTCCTACCAGCTCGGCTTCGGCAACCTGCTGCCCGCCTTCGGCCCGGGCGCGGCCGTCGGCAACCTGCTCGTGGTCGCCGCGCTGGTCTTCGGCCTGGTCCACGTCCGCGTACAGCGGAAGCAGGCGCTGTCATGACCGGCAGAGGCAGGCGCACCCGGGTGAAGACCACGATCGGCGTCCTGCTGACCGGGATCATGCTGTTCCCGGTCTACTGGATGCTCAACGTCTCCCTCACCCGCGACCAGGACATGCGCAAGAGCCCACCGGACCTGCTGCCGCTGCACGGCACCCTGGCCGGCTACCGCACCGTCCTGGCCGAGCAGGTGCCCTACCTCGGCACCAGCCTCGTCGTCGGTCTGGGCACCGTGGCGCTGACCGTGGCCCTGGCCGCCCCCGCCGGCTACGCGCTGGCCGCACTGCGCCCCCGCGGCGGCGGCGTACTGAGTTTCGTCCTGCTGGCCGCGCAGATGATCCCCGGCATCATCATGGCGATGGGCTTCTACGTCGTCTACCTCCAGCTCGGCCTGCTCCAGTCCGTCTCCGGCCTGATCGTCGCCGACTCGACCCTGGCCGTGCCGTTCGCGGTGCTGATCTTCACGGCCTTCATGTCCGGCATCCCCGGCGAACTCCTCCAGGCCGCACAGGTGGACGGAGCGAACCGGATGCGCACCTTCTGGTCCGTCGTACTGCCGATGAGCCGCAACGCCGTCGTCACGGTGTCCCTGTTCGCCTTCCTGTGGTCCTGGTCCGACTTCGTCTTCGCCAGCACCCTGGTCAACGGCGGCGCCCATGAGCCGATCACCCTCGGCATCTACCACTACATCGGCAACAACAACCAGCAGTGGAACGCCATCATGGCCACCGCCGTCGTGGCCTCGCTGCCGGCCGCCGTGATCCTCGTCCTCGCCCAGCGGTACGTCTCCGCCGGTGTGACCGCCGGCGCCGTCAAGGACTGAACACCGCCGACTCGCCGACACCGGTCCGCCGCTGCCCCTGCTCCCAGAAACGAGTCACGCCACCATGACCGCCGCCCCGCCCGGCCCGGCCTTCGCCGTCCACGACATCCCGTTCAGCACCCACGGATCCTGGTTCGACATCTCGCCCGTGGTGGCGCAGCACACGTACGCCGAAGACCTCCACCTCGTGTCCCACCAGAACGGCATGCACGGCGTCCTGCGCCTGGTCCCCCTGGTCCCCCCGGCCACTTCGGCGACGGGCGCCCGCGCGGAGACCCGCGTCGAGGCGACACCGGGCCTGCTCAGCTGGCTCGGCGAGAGCGGGCGCGTCGACCTCGCCTACGCGTCGCCGGACACCGTACGCCTGCGGGGCCGCGGCCTGGGCATCGGAGTCCTCGCCACCGCGCGGACCCTGACCCCGTTCAGCGGAACGTACTTCTTCCACGACCCGGCGGCCGACGGACACGTCTTCACGTCGTACGAGACCGGGCGCCGCTACCGCGTCACCGTGCTGTCCGGCACCCTCACCGACGTGACCGGGGCGCAGGCCCTGGGCGCCGACACCGACCGCGGAGTCGCCGTGACCGCGGACGCGGACGGGACCTGGGAGATCGCGATCGACGAACTCGACACCGCGCGCCCGCCGTACGTGTCCGCGGAGACCTTCGACGACGTGGTGGAATCCGCGCGGCGTGCGTTCGCGTACTTCGCCGACGCCGTCGCCCCCTGGCGCTCGGCCGCCACACCGGCCGCCGAACTCGCCGCCTACGTCCTCTGGTCGGCGACCGTACGGCCGGCCGGCCTGGTCACCCGGCCCGCCGTGCTGATGTCCAAGCACTGGATGGACAAGGTCTGGAGCTGGGACCACTGCTTCAACGCCCTGGCTCTCGCACCGGGTTGCCCCGAACTCGCCCTGGACCAGTTCGCTCTGCCCTTCGACCACCAGGACGCCGCCGGCGCCCTGCCCGACTCGGTCACCCACTCCGAGGTCCTCTACAACTTCGTCAAACCGCCCATCCACGGCTGGGCCTTCGGCCACCTGCGCCGCCTCCTCCCACAACCGCTCGGCCAAGACCAACTGGCCGAGGCATACGACCGGTTGGAGCGCTGGACCGCCTTCTGGCGCACCGCGCGACGAGCCCCCGGCGCCGAACTGCCCCACTACCAGCACGGCAACGACAGCGGGTGGGACAACGCCACCACCTTCGACCCCGAGCGCGTCGTCGTCACCGCCGACCTGGCCGCCTTCCTCGTGCTCCAGCTGCGCGAACTCGCCTCTCTCGCCGGGGAACTGGGCCGGAACGACGCGGCGCGCCGCTGGACGGCCGTGGCCGAGGAGACCCAGGCCGCACTGCTCGACCAGCTCTGGACCGGGGAGCGGTTCGTCGCCCGGGGAGTCGCCGGCGGGGAAACCTGGAGCAGCGCCAGCCTCCTCGACCTGATGCCCGTCGCGCTGGGCGAGCACCTGCCCGACGCGGTCAGCAGCGCCCTGGCCGACCGCATCCGGGCCCACCTCACGCCGCACGGCCTGGCCACCGAACTGCCCACCTCACCGCACTACCTCGCCGACGGCTACTGGCGCGGTCCGATCTGGGCCCCCGCCACCGTGCTCGTCGAGGACGGCCTGCGCCGCGCCGGCCACCAACGCCTCGCCGACGACATCAGCGCCCGCTTCCGCACCCTGTGCGAGAGCCACGGCTTCGCCGAGAACTTCGACGCCCTCACCGGCACCGGCCTGCGCGACCGTGCCTACACCTGGACGGCCGCCGGCTATCTCCTGCTCGCGGCGGCGCACGTCCACCGAGACGGCCACTGACCACCTCCCGTCCCTGAGCGCGGCGGGCACGAAGAAGTCCGGCGGCGTGCGGGCAAGGGCCGGCCGGCCTGCCGCTGCGGGCCGCTGTCAGGGTGCGGCGGGCAGGTGCGGGGAGCGGAGGACGAGCAGCGTGATCTCGCTGGGGGCGAAGACCCGGAAGGGCGGCCCCCAGAAGCCGGTGCCGCGACTGGTGTAGAGGAGGGTGCGGCCGCCGTGGTGGCTGAGGCCGGCGAGGACGGGCTGGTCGATGCGGACCAGGTGGTGGAAGGGCCAGATCTGGCCGCCGTGGGTGTGGCCGGAGAGCTGGAGATCGACGCCGGCGGCCGCCGCCCGGTCGACGAACTTGGGCTGGTGGGCCAGCAGCAGGACGGGAAGGTCCGGGTCGACGCCGTGCAGGGCCCCGGCGAGGTGGGCACGGTGCCCCGCCAGACCGGAGGACTCGGCGGTGACGTCGTCCACGCCCGCGACCACGAGGGTGTCGCCGCCGCGTTCGAGCAGCAGATGGCGGTTGCGCAGCGGCTCCCAGCCCAGCTCGTCCATGAGGTCGACCCAGCCCTGGGCCTCGCTGTAGTACTCGTGGTTGCCGGTGACGTACACCCGGGCCCGACTGGCCCGCACCGTGCCGAGCGGGAGCGCCTGGGCGCGGCGGCGGGCGGCCGTGCCGTCCGCGATGTCACCGGTGTGGCAGACCAGGTCGGCCTCCAGCGCGTTCACCGTCTCGCACACCCGTGCCGACCAGCGGGCGCGATCGAGCGGGCCGTAGTGGGTGTCGGTGATGAGGGCGACGCGCAGGCCGTCCAGCCCGGCACCCAGCCGCGGGAGCGGCACGTCGAGCCGGCGCACGCGTGGCACGCGGCGGGCCTCGACGTATCCCCAGGCCAGCAGGGCGGCGGTGACGCCGAGGACGGCCCACGCGACGATCCGGGCCCGGTCCTCACTCGCGCCGACGCCGGCCACGGTCAGGGCGAGCCGCAGGAAGAGGCCGAGCAGAACGGACCAGGTGAACAGGACCCAGCTCGCGCCCAGCAGGGTGTCACCGACGATCGCCGCCAGGTCCCGCTGACGCGGGCCGTGGCCGCGCACCATCGCGAGCGGCATGCCGAGGAGGCCGAGGACGAACAGGGCGGTGCCGACCGGCGTGACGGGCAGCGGCCAGTGCTGGCCGGTGTACAGGAGCACGCAGCAGGGCACCGCCCACAACAGGACGGGGGCGATCAGGGGGCGGTAGCGCTTCAGGCGGTGGCGCAGACTCCGCCGCGGTGCCGGTGCCTCGCCGTCGGCGACCCGGGTGTCGCTGGTGTCGGTCACGTTTCCCCTCCCTGACCAAGCTGCCCTCTCGCGCACTGTATCCGGTCGGAGGTGTCCCTCTGCGAGGCGCGGACCAGCCGGCGTCACCCGGTCGGCGTCCTTTCACAACTCGGCTACGCGCCAACGCAGTTGGTACACATGAGGCCCCTGGGGCAGCTGATACTCTGCGCTCGCTTCTCCTCCTGATCACGCCCCGTTCCGAAAGTCGGCCGACACCCATGAACGACACAGCTGCTGCATCGCCGGCGGAAACCTTCCGCCCGGAAGGCCGGCGCCTGCATCGCAGACCCCGGCCGAGCGGTACGGGCACGGGTCTTCGCCGGGCCCTCGTCCTCGCCCTCGCCGTACCGGTCGCCTCGGCCGCGCTGGCGGGTCCCTCCGCCTTCGCAGCGGGCAAGACCGGGGTGACGGCCAAGACCGGTGCCGCGGACGCCGACGACCAGCAGATGGCCGCCAACCTCGAGACCCGTGTGCTCGACCAGCGGCTGGGCTCCGACGTCAGTGGCGTGGTCCTGGACGCCACGTCGGACACCACCGTCTGGGGCCACGACGCGGCCACCGCGCTGATGCCGGCGTCCAACGCCAAGCTCGCCACCTCGACCGCGGCCCTGACCGTGCTCGGCCCGGACCACCGGTTCACCACGAAGGTCGTCTACGGCGACGGCACCCTCACCCTCGTCGGCGGCGGCGACCGCACCCTGACCACCGCCGACCTCGCCGAGCTCGCGAAGACCGCGGTGGCCGGGCTGAAGGCGGCGGGCCTGACCTCCGTGAAGGTCGCGGTGGACGACAGCCTGTTCCCCGAGCCCACCCTGGCCAACGGCTGGAACGACGGCTACTACCCGGACACCGTCGCCCCGGTCCGGGCCCTCGTGGTCGACGGGCGCGGCGTCCAGGACACATCGATCGACGCCGGTCAGGTCTTCGCCCAGCAGCTCGTCGATGCCGGAGTCACCGTCGACGGCGACGTCACCCGCGCCACCGCGGGGACCCGCGACGTACCGGTGGCCCGTCATCAGTCGGCGCCGCTGTCGGACATCGTGCACACGATGCTCAAGCACAGCGACAACGACATCGCCGAGACGCTGTTGCGGATGACCGCCCTGGGGGCGGGCCGGCCGGCCACCTTCGAGGGGGGCACCGAGGTGGTGCGCCACATCCTGAGCCACGTGTACGGCGTGTCCCTCGACCACTTCGAGCTCTACGACGGCAGCGGTCTGTCCCGGGCCGACCGCATCCCGGCCGCCACCCTCGCGCAGATCCTCGAACTGCTGACGGAACCGCGGTACGCGCACACCCTCAGCTCCGTCCTCGACGGCCTGCCCGTCTCCGGGGAGGCCGGCAGCACCCTCGGTCCCGAGTACGGCCGCTTCGACGACCCCCACTCCGAGTGCGCCGTCGGCAAGGTGCACGCCAAGACGGGCACCCTCACCGGCGCCATCGCGCTGAGCGGCCTGACGCTGGGCAAGGACGGCCGGTGGAAGGTGTTCTCCTTCGTCGAGAACGGCTCCACGGCCGACCCCAACGCCATCAAGGACGCGATGGACGGCCTGGCCGCGACCGTCAACGGCTGCTGGGCGTAGGGTTTTCAGGCGCGAGCCGGGGACGCCACCGACTCCCGGCTTCCGCTGGGCGCGCGGGGAGAGGCTCGACGCTGCCATCGTCCGACGGGGAGGGTTCGGGGTATGCACGGACAGGACTGGATCGAACGCGCGGGAGAGCTGTTCGAAGCGGCGATGTTCGTCGGGGACAGGTCCGCGCTGGAGCGATCCGACGACGTGCTCGACGCGGTCGAGGCCCCGCTCTGCCTGGCGCGGGGCAAGGTGATGCACGTCCGCTTCCTGGAGGACCGCGAGGAGAGCAGCCAGGAACTGGTGCTGTTCGAGCGCGCGGCCGAGTTGTACGGGCGTCTGGGGGACGCCTCCGGTGAGGCGGAAGCGCTGTTCTGGATCGGCTGCTGGCACCAGGTGGTGAAGGGTGACGGTGCCACCGGCAGACCGTACTTCGAGCGGTCCTACGCGCGGGCGACCTCCGTCGACGACCGGATGACGATGTCCTATGCGATCCGTCATCTCGGCTTCACCGACAAGGACGCGGGTCACTTCGACCTGGCCCGCGAGCGGTTGACCGAATCGGTGACTCTGCGCCGGGAGATCGGCTTCGGACCCGGGGAAGCGGCCGGCCTGGTGGCGCTGGCCTACCTCGCGGCCGAAACCGGCGACCTGTCGACGGCGTACCACCACCTCGACGACGCGGAGTCGGTCGCCGAGAGGTGCGGGGCCAAGGCCGTCTCGGGCTGGATCGAGCAGGCCCGGGCGCACATCCGTTCCTAGGACGCGTGGGAGAACGCCGGCCGTCTCCCGGGCGGCTTCACGCGGTGGCGGCGGCCGTCGCCGTGTGGATGACCGTGAGGAGCGAGGCGCCCGCGATCATCGTCCACTTCCGGGTGGCGACCCCGATGGCGGCGTCGCCCACCTGGGCCGCGGCGGCCGCGGACAGAATGAGTGAACTGGCCGGCCCCGGCCACGCGATCGGTGCGAGGACGGCCGCCACCCCCAGCGGCACGCCCCTGGTCGCGTACATCCAGCCGTAGAAACGCTCCCCGGCGGTCGGCGTGCCGCTCTCACTCAGCGCCGCCGGACGCACGCCTCCCACCAGGGCGAAGGCGATGCCGGCGACGGCGGCGACGGCGTTGGCCGCCAACAGCGCGTTCACGAGGCGTAGTCGCTCGACGGTTCGGTGCCGTACTTCGTCCAGACCGCCGCGATGGAGTCGTGCGACAGCGGCTGCCCGGAGTCGACCATCGCCTTCAGATCGCGGAAGTACTGCACGTACAGGTCAGGCGTGAAGGTGTTGAGCATGACCGCCGTCTCGTCACTCACGTTGGCGAAGGTGTGCGGCGCACCCGGCGGGACCATGACCCACGTGCCCGCTTCGGCGTCGTGGTCGTCCTGCCCGACGGTGAAGCGCACCCGACCGGACAGTACGTAGAAGCCCTCGTCGTGCTGTGAATGACGGTGCTGCGGAGGGCCAGGGGTGTGCGGGGGGATGGTGATCTCACCCATTCCCAGGCGGTGCTCGGTGTTGCTGCCGTCCTCGAGGATCCGGATGGTCGACGGCCCGCTGGCGATGAGCTCGCCCTCACCGGGACCGATGATCGACACCTGGGTCATGAAGTCTCCCTGGCTGGTGGTTGACCGACGCCAGGACCATATGATCAGTCCCGCCCGCCATGCAAGTGAACTCTCAAAAAAAGAGCGCACTCTCATGAGGGTGGTCGCGCCGGTATGCTCTCGGTCGGCAGGAAAGGACGATCATGGCCGAGCGGAGTCGCCCGAACGGGCTCAGCAGTCAGATGGAACGCACCAGGTCGGCGATCGTGGCGGCCGCCCGCGAGCTCGCCGACACCGGGGCGGAGATCACGATGCCCCAGGTCGCGGCCGAGGCGAGGGTCTCGGAAGCGACCGCCTATCGCTACTTTCCCGACCTCCTCTCGCTCCTGCGTACGGCCGTGATGGCGGAGGACCTGGTCGCGGTCCTGCGATCGGCGACGCGCAGCGACGACCCGGTCGAACGGATCGGTCAGGCCGCCGAGATCCTGGGCCGGGCGGTGCTGCGCAGGCAGGGCGCCGTCCGGGTGATCGTCGCCTCGACCATCGCGAAACCCTCGGCGGCCAGGACTCGTCCCGCCCACCGCTTCGGTCTCGTCGAGCACGCCCTCGCCCCCTGGGCCGACAGATGCGGCTCCGCCGGGCAGGCGGAGGTGGAGCAACTGGTGCGCGGTCTCGCCCTCGTGATCAGTGCCGAGTCGCTGTTCGCCCTGATCGACCTCTGCGGCCTGACCCCCGACGACGCGATCGCCAGTATGGTGACCACCGCACGGCAGATGACCGCGGCAGCGGTAGCGGCCGTCCCCACAGGCCCCCTTGCCGACTGAACCACCGACCGCACCCGTCCCCGGGGCCGCGCCACAGCCCTCCACCACGTGGCCCCTCGACCCCAAAATCCGTCCCCCTTCCCGATCTGACGATCTACTGTGCAGCGTGGCGCTCTGA
This sequence comes from Streptomyces sp. NPDC021562, assembly GCF_040640875.1. Classification (NCBI taxonomy): domain Bacteria; kingdom Bacillati; phylum Actinomycetota; class Actinomycetes; order Kitasatosporales; family Streptomycetaceae; genus Streptomyces; species Streptomyces sp. NPDC021562. Next base: position 112,752 of record NZ_JBFACN010000019.1, on the reverse strand, counting down.
GACGAAGTGGAGGGCTCGAGGGGCCTTTTGAGCCTGCGGGAACCTGCGCAGGCTCGTTCAGTCCAACGGGTGGGGGAGACAGTGGTTCGTCAGCCACGGGCCGCCATGGCAACGGCGCTCTTGACCTTCTTGACGCTCGCCGCATGCGAGTCAGGGCAGGGGTCTGGGGGAGGCACAGCGTCGGACGAGACCAAGGCGGCCGGCGTGGAGGACAAGCCGCTGGGCAAGGCGGACCTGGAGCGGGTGGCCGTCACGGACGCGGATCTCGACGGCTACGAGGTCGAACGGATCCTGGCCGGCCCCGCGGCGTCGCACCGTACGGCGGATCCTGCCGAATGCGCGCCCGTCGTTGAGGCATTGGGGGGAAGCAGCGGCTTCAGAGCCACCGCGCGCGTCGGCCGGATGATTTCCTCGAAGGACCACGGCCCCGGAGCATCCATGATCCTTGCGTCGCACGGAGCCGGGGATGCCACGCGGGTGATCGACGCACTCCGAACGGCCGCCAAGCGGTGCAGGACCTTCAAGGACGTCGGGGTGGGCTTCCGGTGCGACGAGGCCGTACTCCAGCCCGACCCCGGCTACGGCGATGAGTCCGTGTCCCTGCGGCTCACACAGCTCGCAGCGGAGAGTGAGGACGACGACCCCGTCCGAGTTCCCTATGCGGTGGTGGCCGTTCGGCTAGGCGCGACGGTCGCCATGTTCTACGAGTTCAACCGCCCCCGAGGGCCGGAAGACAGGGACCCGGCTGCCGTACCAGAAGAGATCATCAGGGCGCAGCTGGGGAAGCTCGGCAAATCCGCGGCTTCCTGACGACCGTGGAGTCACGCGCTGGTCCGGAGGCCCGCCGAGCAGAACCCTGGGGCCACGCCAAGACGCGACGACGGATACGGCGACACCGCACCGTCGCCCTCACCGTCCATCCTGCTCCGCCGGATCGAGCAACGGGTTCGAAAATCGGTGGTCACCTGCGCTGACCGGGTCCACGCTGTACGCCATGGAAGAACCGCTCCGCAGGATCCGCGCGCTCCACACGGCGTCCACGATCACTGTCTACCAGGCGTACCGCCCTGAGATCGGACTGCCTGCCGTCCGGGACGGTCGTTTTCCGGCGGCGTGGAAGCGTGGCCGCATGACCTGGATCAAGCCCAGTTTCCTGTGGATGATGTATCGCTCCGGCTGGGGCACGAAGGAGGGTCAGGAGACCGTCCTCGCCATAGAGATCACTCGCGACGGCTTCGACTGGGCGCTGCGCCATGCCTGCCTGTCGAGTCACGTCAGCGGACTGCATCCTGATCGCAGCGCCTGGCAGCGTGACCTCAAGGGCGCGCCGGCCCGTGTCCAGTGGGATCCCGAACGCGACCTGCACCTGCGTCCACTGCCGTACCGCTCGCTGCAACTGGGGCTCTCGGGTGACGCGTCATCGCGTTACGCGGACGACTGGATCGTGTCCATCAACGACGTGACTCCGCTCGCCCACGAGATCCACACCCTTGTCAGGGACGGTGAACTGGACGCAGCCACTCGACTGCTCCCCCAGGAGCGGGGATATCCAGCCGGTGAAGAGCTACTGGCCCACCTGCGTCCCTGACCGCCAGTTTGGGAACAACGACCGGCATCCCTATGCGGCACTTTGGGAAGAGGCGGCCTCGCACCGCGGATGAGGCACCGCCAGAGAGCGAGGCTGAGATCTCCCCCGAGGAACAGGCGGTCCTGCTCGTCGGAATCCTCGACGATCCCGCGGCGCGCGAGGACGAGAAATACGACGCGGCGATGTACTTGGAGGACTTCCCAGGCCCGTTCGTCGAGTCGGCTCTGATCCGGACCATTCGCAGCGAGGACTTCAGCAGCGTACTGGCCCAGCTCTGCGCGGAGTCGCTCGCCGGTATCTGGGCTCATCAGGGCAGGATCGACCAGCACTTCTTCTCGGAGCTCCACCGCGCAGCCCGCAACGAGGTCCTCGGTGTCCTCGGCGCCCGCGGCCCACACTTGATCCCGGGCCACACGCCTTCGCCGTGACGAAGGCCCCGGCAGGACGCTGGAGCAGATCGGGACGGGACCGCATTCGTCTGCTCCCGTCCGTGGCCCCTCCCTAGGACCCTACGAAACCAGTACGGGGCGAGGGCACCCCGCTCCAGAAGGACGTCCGCGCTAAAACCGCAGTGCCGGAGCATCGTCGCCCTGTGATACTGCTCCGATGATCAACGCGCCTACCGCTGCACTGGACTCGCTGAACGGGCTTGCCTTCGGTGACGCCTTCGGTGACTGCTGGTTCGGCATCCTGCGCCGGGAGGGTCCGGCATTCCTTGAAGCGCGGATGCTGCCCCCAGAGCCGCTGTGGCGGTGGAGTGACGACACCGCCCAGGCGCTCGCTCTCGTCCGCGAACTCGTCGAGGGCGGCGGCGTCGTCGACCAGGACCGCCTCGCCCTGCGCTTCGCGGCCGCCTACACCGACGACACGCACCGTGGGTACGGAGCCTCGATGCATGACGTGCTGCGCCGGATCGGCGCGGGCGAGCCCTGGCGGGAGGTGGTCGCCGGACAGTTCGGCGGCCAGGGTTCCTGGGGCAACGGCGCAGCCATGCGCGTCGCCCCGCTCGGCGCCTGGCACGCCGCCGACCTCGACGCGGTCGCCGAGGAGGCCGCCCGCCAGAGCGTGGTCTCGCACCACCACCCGGAGGCGGTCGCCGCGGCGGTGGCGGTCGCCCTCGCCGCGGCGCTGGCAACGCGCAGCAGGGGCGAATGCGCGCCGGCACGGGGGGACTTCCTCCACGCAGTCGCCGAACGACTCTCCGACAGCGACGTCCGGTCAGGGGTGCGGGTCGCGGCCCGGATGCCGGAGCGCACCTCGGTTCGGCACGCCGCGGAGGTCCTGGGTTCGGGCTACACGATGTCCGGCCCCGACACCGTCCCCTACGCTCTGTGGTGCGCGGCGGGGCACCTCGACGACCTGCACGAGGGCCTGTGGTTCACCGTCGCCGGGCGCGGTGACATCGACACCACCTGCGCCATCGCGGGCGGGGTGATCGCCGCCCGCACGGGCGTCGCCGCGCTTCCCGCTGCCTGGCACGCAGCCCGGGAACCGCTGCCCCCAGTCGTGCCGGTGTGACTCCGCCTGGTGGCGTCGGCTCTCACCTCAGGAATGCCGCGGTCGCCGCCACGAAACGGTCCGCGTCGTCGAGCCACGGGAAGTGCCCGGCTCCGGGTTGGACGACGCACTCGGCGTTCGGGAACAGCCGCGCGAGTTCGGCCGCCGCGGGCGGAGGGGCGCCCGGGTCGACCTGCCCGGCGAGCACGAGCACCGGTGACTCGACATGGGCGAGCGCCGGGCGAGTGGCGTCGGGGTCGTACGCGCCCTCGGCGTTGAAGGCGGCCATGACCTCCGGCTTCATCTGCTCGTCCTCGGCGGCCTTGTGGGCCCGGGCGGCCTCGTCCCACCGGCCGTATGAGAACGGCGCGACGGCCCGCCACATGTCGGCGGTGGTCCGGCCCGCGCCGATCGCTTCCAGGGCCGCGAACGCCTCCGGGAACCACGACTCGTCCCGGCGCAGCCGGACGGTCTCGCGCCGCAGTTCCCCGGTGATCACGATCCCGACGGCGCGGACGCTGGGTGTGATCAGCGCGATCCTGCCCACGCGTTCCGGAGAGCGGCCGGCGTACTGCACGGCCAGGTTCGCGCCCGCGGAATGGGCGAGCAGGTCCATCCGGTCCAGGCCCAGGTGCTCACGGAACGCCTCCACGTCGGCGACGAGCCGGTCGCAGCGACAGGAGGTGAGGTCCGCAGGCGTCGCGGAGCGCCCGGTGCCACGAAGGTCCAGCATGATCAACTGCCGGTGCGCGGACAGGCCGCCGAGCTCGCCCAGGTAGGCCGACTCCTGCGGGCCGCCCGGTAGGCAGACCAGGGGCAGGCCGTCCCCGACCACCCGGTAGGCGAGCTCGGTTCCGTCGTACGAGGTGAAGGTCTCCATGCCGGACAGCGTGGGGGTGACGACGGGTGGCGGCCTATCGTTCAGCCACGGCTACATGATGGGGCGGCTCGGATGGCGGTCGAGATCAGGTTCACCGCGGCGTCGGTCGCGAAGGTGCGGTTCGCCGTCTCGCCGCTGGGGGAGACGGTGCTGGCGCTGCGGGTCCTGTTGGGTTCGGGCGGGCATGCGGTGCTTCGGCCGTGGGCGCGCAGGGCGCGGCCGCTTCTGGCAGGCGAGCGTGAGATGCCGTTGCTGCGGACGCTGATCGCCGGGCCGCTGCCGTCGTTCCTGTTCCCGGCGCCCCAGGAGCGGCTGCCTTCCATGGCGGCGGAGCTGGACCTGCTCCGGGGCACGGAGGAGGGGTTCTTCCGGCGGGAGTACGGCGCCGTCGTGGGCGTACCGGCCGAGGAGGTTCCCGCGCCGGCACGGGTGCTGCCGCGGCTCGCCGAGGCGCTGCACCGCTGCCACGAGGTGCTGATCGCTCCGCAGTGGGGCCGGATGCGCGCGGTTCTGGAAGCCGACCTCGGCAGGCGGGCGCTCACCCTGGTCGACGGCGGAGTCCAGGCGCTCTTCGCCGAGCTGCACGGGGATGTCGCGTGGGAGGGGGGCCAGTTGGTGGTGCACGGCCGACGCGGCCCGCACACGGCCCATGTCGTGGATGCCGGCGGACATGGTCTGGTCCTGCTGCCCAGCGTCTTCAACTGGCCGAACGTGGGTGTCGACAAGTCGCCCGTCACCGCCGCGTCGATCCGGTATCCCGCGGTGGGTGTCGGCTCGCTCTGGGAGCCTCCGCCTCAGACGCTCACGGGTCTGGCCCCGGTGCTCGGCCACACCAGGGCGGCGATCCTCGCCGCTCTGGCGGAACCCATGACGACGACAGCCCTCGCCGGCCGGCTGGGCATCACACCGAGCGCGGTCTCCCAGCACCTGGGCGCGCTGCGCGGGGCGGACCTGGTGTCGACGCAGCGCACCGGCCGTACGGCGCTCCACCTGCGCACGGAGCGTGCGAACCACCTGTTGGGCGTCCCGGGCCCCGCTGTCGTGCCGTCTTCCGCCGCCGGGTGGGACACGCGGCCGGGTGCCGAGGCTGTCGGCACCTGATCCCGTCACGGGAGAGGATTTCTCGGGAGCGTGTCGATCGGCGGGGTTCTCGTTCGACGACTGAGTAGAGGCCCGACCCCGAAGCAGGCGGTACGGGTTGCCGACCACGAAGCCGGCCGTCGTCCGCCGGCCGCCCGAGGGAGAAACCATGCAGATCCGCGCCCGTATGAGCATGAGTGCCGATGGGTACGTGACCACACCGAGCGGGTGGCCCGCCCTGACCGCCGACCCCTCGTTCGTCTCCGGCGAGAGCCACGGCATCCGGGAGTTCCTCGACGGTTGCGAGGCGGCGCTGATGGGCCGCACCACCTTCGAGCCCGCGCTGACCAACAACCGCTGGCCGTGGCCGGACCTCGACGTGTTCGTCCTCGGCTCACACCGTCCTGACGGCACCCCCGGCCACGTCACGACCGACAGCGACCCGGTGCGGCTCCTGGAGAAGCTCCGCTCGGCCAACCGGGGTGGCGACGTCCACCTCATCGGTGGCCCGCGGACGATCGGGACGTTCCACGCCCTCGGCGCACTCGACACCCTCGAACTGGTCGTCCTGCCGATGCTGTTCGGCGGCGGTATGCACCTGACACCCATGCTCAGCCCCGACACCGCACTGACCTTCCGGCACGAGCGGGCCCTCCCCGGTGGTTCCGTGGAGATCGTCTACTCCTGCCGGGGCAGCCGCGCCGCACTTCCCGGCAAGCCTGCCAGCCAGCGCTGAGCGGCATGGGACGGCTCGACGGACCCCGTTCGACCGCACGCCGGCAGAGCCCGCCTGCGCCGCCGGGCAGCGACCTGACCCGTGCGGCGCGGCGTCCGTACCCGGGAGTACGAACGGTGACAAGATCCCCGGTGGGAGGGGCGGCGGTGCTGGGAGGCGCGGGAGGCGCGGGTGGATCTGGACGCTGTCGTCGACGAGCTGTACCGCCTGGCCCCGGGTGACTTCACAGCCGTCCGGGACGAGCGGGCGAGGACCGCGCGGGCGGACGGCGACCGGCAGCTGGCCGAACGGATCCGCCGGCTGCGCCGCCCGACCCTGGCGGCGTGGGCGAGCAATCTGCTCGTGCGGGAGCAGCCGGAGGAGGCCGAGCGGCTGCTCCGGCTCGGTGAGGCGCTGCGGCAGGCCCACCGGGATCTGGACGGCGGACAGCTTCGGGAGCTGTCGGCGCAGCAGCACCAGCTGACCTTCGCCCTGGCCCGGCAGGCCGGCCGGCTGGCGGCCGAGGCCGGGCAGCGCATCAGCGACGATGTCCGCCAGGAGGTCCAAAACACCCTGCTGGCGGTGCTCGCCGACCCCGAGACAGCCGCACAGTGGGCCATGGGACAGCTGACGAGACCGCTGAGCCTCCCCGCCGGCTTCCCCACGCCCTTGCACGCGCCCTCCCCGACGCCCTTGCACGGGCCCGAACCGGCGCCGACTCCCCGCCGCCGCACCCGGCCGGCCAAGGAGGTGGCCGATCTGGACGCCGCGCGCGCCCGTCGCCAGGAGCAGCAAGCGCGCCTCGACCGGGCCCGGCAGCAGGCCGCGGACGCCGAGCGGGAACTCCACGCGCGGGAGGGCGAGCTGGCCGCCGTCGAAGAGGAGGGACGACGGGCGGAGGCGGGGGAGCAGCAGGCCGAGCAGCGCGTCGGTGAGCTCACCCGGCGGCTTCAGGACGCTCGACGGGAACAGCGACGGGCCCAGGACGCCGCCCGGGAGGCCCGCGACCGCGCAGGGGACGCGGAGCGGGCGGTGCGCGAAGCCCGGCGCCGGGCCAAGGACGCCACCGCACGGGTACGCAAGCTCTCCAAGCTCTCCGAACAGCAGACGAACGATCCCTAGCCCCGACCGCCCCGAACCGAAGTACTGTGCCTTCGCATGACCGACACCGAGACCGAGATCACCGGGGACCTGGTACGCGACCTGCTGCGGGAGCAACATCCGGATCTGGCCGGGCTGGCCATCCGTGAAGTGGTGGGCGGCTGGGGCAACCAGATGTGGCGGCTCGGGGACGAGTTGGCCGTGCGCATGCAGCGCATGGACCCCTCCCCGGACGCCCAGCTCAAGGAGCGGCGGTGGCTGCCCGTGCTCGCTCCGCGCCTTCCGCTCCCGGTGCCGACTCCGGTGCGGTTCGGCGCACCGTCCGAGCGTTTCCCCAAACACTGGACCGTGATGACGTGGGTCCCCGGCGAGCCGCTGGACCACGGCTCGATCAGCCGCGGCCCCCACGCGGCCGACACACTGGCGGGCTTCCTGCGGGCGCTCCATGTGGAGGCGCCCACCGAGGCACCGGTCGCCACGGACCGGGGCGGCCATCCCGGGGACCGCACCGACGGCTTCGAGAACATGCTCAGGGCCGTTGCCCCCGACGACGCGGCCGACGTCCGCGCCGTCTGGGACGACGCCGTGGCGGCCGAGGCGTGGGCGGGCCCGCGGATGTGGGTGCACGGCGACCTCCACCCCGCGAACGTGGTCGTCTCGGACGGGACGCTCTCGGGGATCGTCGACTTCGGTGACTTGTTCGCCGGCGACCCGGCATGGGACCTCGCCGCCGCGTGGGTGCTGCTGCCGGCGGGCACGGCCGCACGGTTCTTCGCCCGGTACGCGCGGGCGGACGAGGCGGCCATCCGGCGAGCCCGCGGACTCGCGGCGATGAAGAGCCTCTTCCTGATGCTCATGGGGCAGGCCGGAGACCGGGGCCTGCCCGGCGGCAAGCCGCACTGGGGACCTGCCGGCCGGGCGGCACTCGACCGGGTTCTCCAGGGCGTGTGACGCGCGCCGGGCCGGATACTGTCGGCATGCTCCTCGACTTCACGCACGACCACGACGGCGAACGGCTCAGCGGTGCCTACGGGGGTGCACCGTCCGCAGTCACCGCCGTGGTGATGCACGGCGCCGGCACCAGCAGCAGGGAACGACTGCTGCCGCTGGTACGGGAGTTCGTGGCCCACGGCTGCCGGGGTATCGCCTTCGACTTCTCCGGCCACGGGCACAGCACGGGCTCGCTCGGCGAGTTGAGCCTCCGGCGGCGGTTCGAGCAGGCCGTGGCGGTGATCGACGCGTACGCGGGGGCGGACGGACCGCTGGCGCTGGTGGGATTCAGCATGAGCGGGCAGACCGTGGCGGATCTCGTCCGGCACTACGGGGACCGGGTGGCCGCGCTCGGCCTGTGCGCGCCCGCCGTGTACACCGCCGAGGCGTGGGACGTGCCCTTCGGGGACGGGAACGGCCGGTTCAGCGCCATCATCCGGCAGCCGGACAGCTGGCGCACGGCGCCCGCGCTCGAGGTCCTACGGGCGTACGAGGGGCGGGCGGTGCTCGCCGTTCCCGGCACGGACGCGGTGATCCCGCCCGCGGTGACCGAGGCCGTACAGGACGCGCTGGCCGCACGCGCCCAGTACACGCGCCTCGACCTTCCGGGCGCACAGCACCAGGTGGGCAAGTGGCTCCGCGAGCACGCCGAGGACCGGCGGGAGTTCGTGACGGCGATGCTCACCGGCCTCGGCGACCGTGGCTGGACGGCCACGCGCGCCTGGGTGGCCAAGCAGCTCGGCCAGGGCCGTTCGGTCACCGACTCCCGCCCCCTGGCCGGTGGCTGGAGCTCCCAGATGCGCCGGCTCACCCTCGACGACGGCACGGAGCTGGTGCAACGGACCTTCGTGAAGCCGTTCTTCCGGCGGGCAGCACCAGGGCTGCTGGCCCGCGAGGCATCCGTCCTGACCCTGCTCGCCGGGCAGGAAGGCATTCCCGCGCCCGGTCTCGTCGCCGTGGACGCCACGGCCGAACACTGCGATCACCCCACCCTGTTGATGTCCGCTCTGCCGGGCCGGGTCCGCGTGGACGGAGACGACCTCGACCGGCGCCTGGATCTGCTCGCGGCCCAACTGGTCCGCGTCCACGGCGTCGTACCGGCCGAAAGGCCACGTACGTACCAGGCATGGACGCCCCCGGAACACGTCCGCACCCCGGACGGCCCCCTGTGGGAGCGGGCCGTGAACGCGATCCGCCGGGACCCGCCGCCGTACGAAGGCTGCTTTCTGCACCGCGACTTCCACCCGGGGAACGTGCTCTTCGCCGGGGCCGGCCCCGAGCTGCGGATCACCGGCGTCGTGGACTGGGTCGAGACCTCGTGGGGACCTGCCGACCTGGACGTGGCGCACTGCTCGACCGCGCTCGCGCTGCTGCACGGGCCGGAGCACGGGCTGGCCTTCCGCGAGCGTTACGAGGCACAAGGCGGCCGCGGCCTCGCCGCCGACCCCGACCACCTGTACTGGCGGCTGCTCGACGCCCTGCACTACTGCCCCGACGCGGCGAAGCTGGCCGGTCCCTGGCGTGGCCTGGGGCGGGACGATCTGACGTCCGACGTGCTGCGGGAACGGCTGGAGGCGTACGTGGCCGGACTGCTGCGGCGGTACGGCTGACGAGCGCCGAACCTTGGCTCCGGTCCGGGCACGTCGCAGCGGACGGCGTGTGGTCGCAGGTCAGGAATTCTGGCGTCGTCTGGTGCTGTCCTCGCGCAGTCGTTCGGTGTGGCCGGTGATGCTGTCGATGCGGGCGGCGAGGTCCGGGCGGGCGGCACGCAGGTGGGGTTCGGCCTCGGTGAGGGGAGGGATGAGGCGGGCGGCGTCGTCGGCGGCGAGAGCGGCGTCGATGCGGCGGACGAAGGGACGGGCCGCGGCGGGAAGGTCGGTGAGCGTCGTGATCTGGCCGGCGAGCCGCCGCAGGTCGGCGGCGTTGTCGCGGGCCCACGCGGTGACGGAGCGGTCTCCGGCGCGACGGTCGCGCGTGGCCCGTACGCGCTCCTCGCCGGTGGTGCCCGCGGCTCCGGGACGCAGCCGCAGGTAGCGGCGCTCCGCTGCCTGACGGCTGGCGACGCCCAGAGGGGCCGCGAGGTCGGCCCAGCTGGCGCCGGCTTCCCGGGCCGATTCGATCAGGTCCGTCTCCCACCCCGCGAGTTGTTCGCGTACCTCGCGCAGCAGCAGGAGGGAGGCCAGGACCTGCTCGGGAGCAGGGCCGGTGCCGGGGGGCTCGTCGTCCGGCGCGGTGTGGGCGACGTGCAGGGCCCGGTCGATGGAGCGCAGGGCGGCGGCCGCGGCGAGAAAGGAGGCGGGGCCAGGCCGGTGGCCCCCGCCCGGGCCGCTCTGGTCGGGTCGAGGGGGCTGAGCGGCAGCAGCGGACATGCGATCTCCTTCGTCGGACGTGTCACCCTTTCGACGACACCTTGCTTGTCATCGTTTCGATGACATGTTACAACGGAGTCAGAGCGCATTGGCAGTTCCGCCCAAGCACTTTGGAGGTGTTCAACCATGTTGATGCGCACCGATCCGTTCCGTGAGCTGGACCGTCTCACCCAGCAGCTCTTCGGCACGTCCGGCACCTGGTCGCGGCCCGCCATGATGCCCATGGACGCCTACCGGGAGGGCGACGAGTACGTGATCGCCCTGGACCTGCCCGGTGTCTCGCCGGACGCGATCGACATCGACGTCGAACGGAACATGCTGACCGTGAAGGCGGAGCGCCGCCCGGTCGCGAAGGCCGACACCGTGCAGCTGGAGCTGTCCGAGCGGCCGCTGGGCGTCTTCTCCCGCCAGGTCGTCCTGGCCGACACGCTCGACGTCGACCACATCAAGGCCGACTACGACGCGGGTGTCCTGACCCTGCGGATCCCCATCGCCGAGCGTGCCAAGCCCCGCAAGATCGAGATCGGCTCGGCCGACACCGGGCGCACGGAGATCAGCGGCTGACCGACGTCGCCGGCACACTCAGATGCCGCGTCCTGCGCAGCTCCCTCGGAACACGATCAGCATCCCCTCAGGAAAGGCAATCCGGCCCCCGATGTTCCCCGAGTCCCGACCGACCCGGCCCGTTCCGGCCATGACGTACCAGCAGATGCTGGAGAGGGTGCGCTACGAAGGCGCGTACCCCACCCGTGAACGGGCCGAGGAGGCCGTCCGCCACGTGCTGGCCGCGCTGGGCCGACAGCTCACCGGCGACGAACGCGTCGAACTGGCCGCTCGGCTGCCCTTCGAAGCGGCCCGGATCTTCACCGCTCAGATCCCCGCCGCGCAGCGGCTCACCGGCTGGGGCTTCGTGAAGGACCTGGCCACCCACACGGGTGGCACCCAGGCCACCGCGCGCTGGGACGCAGGCACCGTCCTCGCCGTCGTCAACCAGCTCGCCGGCCCCGACCTCATCACCCGTGTCATCGCCCAGCTCCCCTCCGGCTTCGCCCTGCTGTTCGGCAAGGCCGAACTGACCCAGGCGGCCTGACACCGAAACCAAGCGGCACCGGACCTCGACGCCAACCGTGCGAGGTCCGGTGCCCTGGCGTTTCCCCACCCCGAGAGTGCCACGCCGGCAGCGCATCCCTGTCGGTCTGCCGCAGCTCAGGATCCGGGATCGGCACCGCCAGGCATGATTTCGGATTATCCAGGTACACGGCTTATGGAAGATTCATTTCAGTCGGGCGGAGGCTGTCCGATGTCTACCGGAACTCTTCTGGCGATCGTCATCCCCGTCGTCGTGGTCCTGGCCCTGATCGCGGTCGCCGTCGCTCTCCTCATGCGGCGCCGGCGGCTCCGTGAGCGGTTCGGCCCGGAGTACGAGCGGACGGTCGAAGGGGCCGACAGCAGGCTCGCCGCCGAGCGTGAACTCAGTGAGCGCTCGAAGCGTCATGCGGACCTGGACATCAAGCCGCTGCCGGACAGTGCCCGGGACCGCTTCAGCCGGGACTGGGACGGTGTGCAGCAGGAGTTCGTGGACCGTCCGGAAGACGCGGTGCACGACGCGGACCGGCTGGTGACGTCGTTGATGCAGGCGCGCGGCTACCCGACCGAGGGCTTCGACCAGCAGATGAAGGACCTCTCGGTGGAGCACGGGCGCAACCTGGAGCACTACCGGGCCGCACACGAGATCGACACCCTCAGCATGGGTCACCAGGCCACCACCGAGCAGCTGCGCAGCGCCATGGTGCACTACCGCGCCCTGTTCGACGAGCTGCTCTCCGACGGCGGCCAGACCCGTCACGCTCCGGCCTGAACCCGCGCCGGCTCGCACACGCACCATCCGAAACCATCGACGCCCACCCGGGCGCCGCCATCAGCGGCCGGTACGCCGACCGAGGAGAGAAGAGGTCACCGTGATCGCTCTCGGCATCATCCTGCTCATCGTCGGATTCCTCCTGCACCTCGGATTCCTCTGGACGATCGGGATCATCCTGCTCGTCATCGGGCTCATCCTGTTCCTCCTCGGGTCCGTCGGGCACGCCGTCGGCGGCCGACGCCACTACTGGTAGCCCCGACACGTAGGTGCACGAGGGGAGGAACAGGGACCGCGCCATGCCCGGCCACACCGTCAGCACGCTGTGCGACGCGGCCGGGCATCCGCACGCCACCGAGGAGGTCGAACCTCCAGCACGACCGCGGTGCCGGCCACCGTTCGGTCCTCGTGCATGGTGATCCGCCGGCCGGCTTCGACGTGCGTCCAGTGAGCGGGCGTGAAGGGGACGAGGCGGACCGTGGCCCGGCCGCCGGGCTCCAGGGTGGGCATGTCCTCCACCCAGAGCCCCGCGATACTCACGGAGGCGTCCCCGGTGGGTGACAGGTTCCCGATGTCCCACATGGGCCGCAGAACCCCGTGACCGGGGATCGGCGTCCTGCGCCGCGCCTCTGCGGCGAGCGTCAGGTCCGCCCGGATCACGCCGTTGCGGACCTCGGTGCACCGCCAGTGACACCAGGCCGCGCTCCGCTCAAGACCAAGGCGATCAGCCGCCTCGGCAAGCTGCTCCCAGAACGCCAGAGGCAACGGCCGCCCGTCCCCGAGCTCCTCCAGCAGGCTCACAGCGATCTGCCATTCGTCGTGGGCCAGGTAGTCCCAGACGTCTCCCACCGAGACGTCGTTCTCGGTAGCGACCTCTTCATTGTGGTGAACGAGACGTGGTCGGGTCGGTGAACACCGGTGGGGTACGAGGGGCATCCGGTGATGGGGAGGTAATGTGAGGGAGGCTCGAACGACCCTCCGCACGGCCCGTGTTGGTCACGGCGACGGGCAGGCCGTCCGTCCGAGCCGTCTGCACGCGACCTGTGAAAATGGAGCTGATCAACGTGTCGACCGGCGGCGGACGGCTGTGGAGCCGAGCCACCTTGACAGCCCTCCTCTGCACGATCGCCCTGTTACCCGGCCCGAGTTACGCGACCCCTCGCGCACCCGGCCCCCGAGACGGCAGGTCGATAGAGCAGATCCACGACGAACTGAACGACCTCTACCGCGCGGCCGAGGTGGCCACCGAGGCGTACAACACGGCGAACGAGAAGGCCGCAGGGCAGGAGAGCAGGCTGGCGTCGCTGCACCGGAGCCTGGCCCGTACCGAGGACCGGCTGTCCGACCTGCACGACCTCGCGGGTGCGGCGGCCCGCACGCAGTACCGCGGGGGCAGTCTCGACTCCACCGGGATCCAGTTGCTGCTCGGGGACCACCCCGACGACGCCCTGAACGAGGCGGCCCAGGCCCGCCAGGCGATGCGGAATCTGGTCAACGTCTCCGAGGCGCAGCAAACCGCCCGCGCCGAGCTGACCCGGCAGACCGACGACGCGGCGGACAAGCTGCGGGAGCTGAGGAACAGCCGGGCGGACAAGGCCGAGTCGAAGCGGAAGATCGAGGCGAAGATCGCCGAGGCCGAGCAGATCGAGGCCGGACTCAGGAAGGAACAGACCCGCGAACTCGCCCAGTTGGAGCAGGAACAGGCCCGGCAGGCCAGGTCCAGATGGCACGGCTCCGGTTCCGACGGCGGCGCCGGGACCGGAACGGGCTCGGGCGGCGCCGGGACGAAGCCGAGCGGGGCAGCCGCCAAGGCCGTCGCCTTCGCGATGGCGCAGATAGGCAAACCGTACGTGTGGGGCGCCGTGGGACCCTCGTCGTACGACTGCTCGGGACTCACCTCCACGGCCTGGGCGGCGGCCGGACACCCCATACCCCGTACCTCGCAGGCGCAGTGGCAGGGGCTGCCCCGGGTCGGCCTGACCTCCGCGCGCCCGGGAGACCTGATCATCTACTACGACGCCACCCACGTGGGCATGTACATCGGGGACGGGATGATCGTCCACGCCCCCCGGCCCGGACGCACGGTCACCACCGCCCCGGCCGCCTCCATGCCGATCGTCGGTGTGGTCCGACCCGGAGGCTGAGCGGATGACCTCCTCACTGACACCTCGCGACCGGGGAAATCTGCCCGCGCTCAGCGCACCGCCGCTGATCCGGCTCGACGCCTATGTGGCCGAGGACGGGTCGACGGTGGTCAACGGCCATCTCCTGGAGATGGGCGGCATACGACGGCCCAACGAGGCGATCCTCGACGCCGTCGCCATGTTCGCCCGCACCCTGGGGGCCCCGGTCGCGGCCACCGTCATCGACCGCACGGTGATGCAGGTGGCCCGCCTGCGCGTGTACCCCGACGGCTCCAGCCGCACCATCGGCGACGAGGAGGACCTCCCACCCGGGCCCGAACGCACCGCCGCCGAGGAGGCGGCGTTTCCTCCGCTCGCACGCGTCGAGCGCATCATCCAGCACGCGCAACGCGAGGAACTGCACGCCGCGTTCGTCCTCGCCAGCGCACTGCGGGAGCACCTCACCCTGCGCAGGGGCGCCGAGGACGAACTCGCCCTGGAGGCACGGGCGATCGAGGCGTACCTCGCCTTTCTGCGCGGCGACTACCTGCTCTCCACCATGCTCGCGCTGACCGTGGCGCGCATCCGTTGCCGTACCGACCTCAGCCGGGCGGCACCCGAGGTGGCCCGCGCCACCGCCGCCTGGCAACGGCTGTGGGACGAGAGCCAGATCGCCACCCGAGGGCAGGAACTGCTGCACATGTGGGAGCACCTGTCCGCGGCCGGCCTGCTGCTGGAACCGTCCCATCAGGCCATGGCCCAGGCCGTCCGGGCCCGACTCGAACGGGGCACGGGCTCCTTGCCGGCCGCGGTCACAGCCACGGAACCCGCCCTGCCCCCGGGCGACGGGCCGGTGGCTCCCGAGGACAAGCCCCTCAAGCCCACGCGCCGGGGCCTGCGGCGTTTCACCCGGCGTCCCGGCCCGTCCACGGAGTCGTCGCCCTAGCGTGCAGCAGAAGCCGGAGGCCGGGGAGCCCGCCGGGGAACCGAAGGTCAGCAGCGAGGAGAGATCGCCATGGGCACGTTCGAGGTGCCGCTGGACGGCGAACGCGCGCAGCTCGACGCGTTCGTCGAGGAGTACCGGAGCGCTGTCGAGGCGACCCTCGACGGTCTCACCGAGGAGCAGGCGCGCCGTCGGCTCGTCCCCTCGGCGACGACCTTGCTCGGGCTGCTCAAACACGTCACCTGGATGCAGCGCATCTGGTTCGAGGAGTGCGTCGGCGGCACGCCCCGCCGGGAGCTCGGCCTGGTGCAGACCCCGGACGAGTCCTTCCGGCTCGCCGACGAGGACACCGTCGCCTCCGTCACGGCAGCCCATCGGGAGGCCTGCGCGACGGCGCGCACGGTGGTCGCCGAGCTGCCGCTGGACGCCGTCGTGACCGGCCACCGGACCGGCCCGCGGACGCTGCGCTGGGTCTACCTGCAGGTCCTGCGCGAGCTGGCCCACCACTGCGGGCACGCTGACATCCTGCGCGAGCAGGTACGCGCGGGGTGAGCCCTGGCAGCAGGCCCGGCAAGGTGGTCGGCATGCTTCCCTGTCCGTTCAGTCGCCGCCTCGCAAACGAACTGGACACGCGATTCCCCGGTCAATACGCGTCGGACTCGGAAACGGTGCACCGGCGGCGCATCTCCGGGCCTACGGTCCCTTCCCGAACCGACACCCAAAGGGGAGGCGCCGCCATGGCGAGTGTGGAAGTGTCACTGAAGGAAATGATGACCGGGACCGAGGGGGCGCTGGGAGCGGCCGTAGTCGACTACACCAGCGGCATGGCTCTGGGGACGCTCGGGGGGAGCAAGGACCTCGATCTGACCATCGCCGCGGCGGGGAACACGGATGTGATCCGCGCCAAGGTGCGCACGATGGGGGAGCTGGGTCTGAAGAGCCGGATCGAGGACATCCTGATCACGCTGGAGAGCCAGTATCACCTCATCCGCCTCATCACCGGCCGCAGCGGCAACGGCCTGTTCCTGTACCTGGTTCTCGACAAGGAGCGCTCGAACCTGGCCATGGCCCGTCACCAGCTCAGGCGGGTCGAGGAACAACTCGAGGTCTAGGCGCCCCACAGGCCCGGGATTTCGTGCGCCCATGATGTGAAGACTTCTTCAAGTGACCACATCAGCATGATCCCAATTCGTGCCTGCTCAGGGCCCTGAGCGGCGAGGATCGGCCGTACAAGGTCAACGCGGCGGTGCCGCACGGCACCGCCGCACTGCCCGGCGACCCCACTCCACGTCACCCGACCGGCAGAGAGCGAATGGTCATGAAAGTCCCCCTCTATCAGGCCAAAGCGGAGTTCTTCCGTATGCTCGGGCATCCCGTCCGGATCAGGGTCCTGGAACTGCTCCAGCACGGGCCGGTTCCGGTACGGGACTTGCTCGCCGACATCGAGATCGAGCCGTCCAGCCTCTCGCAGCAGTTGGCCGTCCTGCGCCGGTCCGGCATCGTGGTGTCCATCCGGGAGGGCTCCACCGTCCGCTACGCGTTGGCCGGCGGCGACGTCGCCGACCTGCTGCGTGCGGCCCGCCGCATCCTCACCGAACTCCTCGACGGGCAGAACGTCCTCCTCGCCGAACTCCGGGAGGCCGAGGCCTCCACCGAGCCCGTCCCGGCGCACGATCGCGGCTGACCGAGGGCGCGCGCGACGCCGACGGACGACGGATCACGCCGAACTCACCCCACCGTAGGACTCGGCGACACCGTGCTGTTCGCCGGCGGCGTGAGAACGACCTGCGGCAGTCCCGGGGTCGCGGGCGGAGGGGTCAGGTCCTGGGCGGCGAGATCGGGCGAGGTGGTTTGCCGGGCGAGAACCTGGCCGAAGTCGACGAGACCGGTCTTCTCGACCGCTGTGATGTGGTCGAGCACGGTGTCGTTGGCCTGGTCGGCCAGAGCGCGGACCAGCGAGTTCCTGGTAGTGGTGCGGACACCGGCGATCGTGGTGAGGAACTGGCCGTTCGTCGCGCGCACCGTGGTGGCCAGGTCCGTGTCGAACTGCTTGCCGCTCTCCGCCTTCAGCCGGTCCACGAAGCCCTGCTGTTGAGGTGACGGCTGGTCGGGCAGTGCGATGCCCAACTGCCCGGCCGCGGTGCGACAGGCGGAGTCCAACGCGGCGTCCCCGCCGACCAGGTGCTCCCCGGCGCTGCGGACCGCCGCCGTCGACCCCTTCCGCAACGCCTTCTCGCCGACGGGGTACTCCCACAGCCCCGCCGAGCGCACCTTGACCACGAAATCCCGGTCGGCTTCCGTCAGCGGGCCGGTCGCCGGGTGGGCGATGATCCGTGCGGGTGCGCTGCCGACCTTCTGCACTCCCAGCAGGGAGGGGTAGAGGAGAGAGCCGAGGGTGATGCTGATCGCACCGCCAAGAAAGAGAGTTCCCGCCGCCTTCTGTGAAACGAGCACCGCGTCTCCTGATCCGGTTCATCGGATCCCGCACGCAGAGACCTACGGATGTGAAAGGTCCGCAGAACCTTTTGCGCTCGTCATGGAACGGTAAAGCAATCGGTGGTCGACGGTGCTTGACGCCCCGTCAGTTCGCTTCCATTCCGTCAGTGGCGCGAAGAAGGGCCGTTCGGCCCTGTTCGCGGCGCGGGATGGGGCCGTTCGGCCCTATCGGGGCCGGGTGCCCGGTGGCCGACCATGTACCGGCGGCCGGGAAGGGCCAGGTCCCATCCCGCACACTTCTGGTCCTTCCCGGCCCTGTACGTCAGAGACTGTGCGTGAGCCGGTCGGTCAGGAGGCGGGTGAAGCGGGCGGGGTCGGGCAGGTCGCCGCCTTCGGCGAGCAGCGCGCTGCCGTAGATGAGCTCCGCGGTCTGGACGAGTGCCGGGTCGTCGGCGTTCGCGGCGTGCGCCTGGCGCAGGTTGGCGATGAGCGGGTGCGTGGGATTGAGCTCCAGGATCCTTTTGAACGGGGGCAGTTCCTGGCCCATCGCCCGGTACATCTTCTCCAGGGTCGGTGTGATGTCGTGGGTGTCGCCGACGATGCACGCGGCCGAGGTGGTCAGCCTGGTGGAGAGACGGACCTGCTTGACGTGTTCGGACAGGGTCGTTTCGAGCCACGGAAGCAGGTCGGCGAAGTCCTTCTCGCGCTGCGCCTTGTCGGCCTGGGCCTGCGCGTCGCCGTCGTCCGTCGGGTCGAGGTCGACCTGGCCCTTGGCGATGGACTGGAACCGGTGACCGTCGAAGGCGGGGACCTGGGCGGCCCAGATCTCGTCCACCGGGTCGGTGAGGATGAGGACCTCGTATCCCTTGGCGAGGAAGGCCTCCATGTGGGGGGAGTTCTCCACCACGGCGCGGTTCTCGCCCGTCAGGTAGTAGATCGCCTCCTGGCCGTCCTTCATCCGCGCGACGTACTCGCGCAGTGTGGTGGTCTTCTCCGGGTCGTGGGTGGAAGCCGCCGAGACCAGCTCCAGCAGGGCGTCGGTGTTGTCGCGGTCCTCGATCAGCCCTTCCTTCAGCACCCTGCCGAACTGGCCCCAGAACGCCTCGTAGCCCTCGGAGTTGTTCGTCTGCATGTCCTTGACGGCACGCAGTACCTTCTTGACCAGGTGCCGGCGCACACCCTGGATCTGACGGTCGTGCTGCAGGATCTCGCGGGAGATGTTCAGCGAGAGGTCATGGGCGTCGACGACCCCCTTGACGAAACGCAGGTAGTTCGGCATCAGCGCGTCGCAGTCGTCCATGATGAACACGCGCTTCACGTAGAGCTGCACGCCGGGTTTGGCGCCGGGGGAGTACAGGTCGAGCGGCGCCTGGGCGGGGAGGAACAGCAGCGCCTCGTACTCGAACGTACCCTCGGCGCGCATGTGGATGGTCTCGGCCGGCGCCTGCCAGTCGTGGCTGATCTGCTGGTAGAACTCGCTGTACTCGTCCTTCGACACCTCGTTGCGGGGCCGTGCCCACAGTGCCTTCATCGAGTTCAGCGTCTCCGGATCGCCGGCCGTGTCCTCGCCGTCCCCGGCGGCCTGCTCCCTCTCCATGCGGATGGGCCAGCGGATGAAGTCCGAGTACTGCTTGACGATCTGGCGGATCTTCCACCCTGCCAGGTAGTCGGCGAGGCCGTCCTCGCTGTCGGCCGGCCGCAGGTGCAGGGTGACCGAGGTGCCCACCGGCAGACCCTCGATCGACCGCACCGTGTAGGTACCCTCTCCCTGCGACTCCCACAGGGTGCCTTCGTCGGTGCCGGCGCGGCGGGTGCGCAGGGTGACCCGGTCGGCCACCATGAACGCCGAGTAGAAGCCGACGCCGAACTGGCCGATCAGGCTCTGCGCCGCGGCCGCGTCCTTGGATTCCTTGATCTTCTCCAGCAGTCCGGCCGTACCGGACTTGGCGACCGTGCCGATCAGCTCCACGACCTCGTCGCGGGTCATGCCGATGCCGTTGTCGCGCACGGTCAGCGTGCGCTGCTCCTGGTCGGTCTCCAGGGTGATGTGCAGGTCGGAGGTGTCGACGTCGAGCGTGGAGTCCGTGAGCGATTCCAGTCGGAGCTTGTCGAGTGCGTCAGAGGCGTTCGAAATCAGTTCACGCAGGAAGATGTCCTTGTTCGAGTAGATCGAATGGATCACCAGCTGTAGCAACTGGCGGGTCTCCGCCTGGAATTCGAGCGTCTCGGTACCGCTGCTCACTGGGGGTTTCTCCTTCGGGGAATCCGACGAGGGGGACACAGGGTGGTGGGTGTGATCCGGTCGCGCCGTCGCTCAGCTCTCCCGGCTGCGGCCGCTACGGCGACGGCGGCCGCTGTCCGCGCGCAACTGATCGGCGCGAGCACCGATCTGCCCGATCCGGTCGGCGATGCCCGGGTGATCGGCCTCAAGGTGCGGACGGACTTTCCCGAGTGGTTCAAGGAGCCGGGCCGGGTCGTCCTCGCCGAGAGCGTCCAGCAGGCGCTCGACGGCCGGGGCGGCGCCGCTGCCGAGATCGTCCATGGCGGTGATCTGTCCGGCGAGGCGGCGCAGATCGGTGGCGTGCCGGCGGGCCCAGGTGACGACGGCACGGTCGGCGGCGCGTTGGTCGCGCGTCGCCCGCACCCGCTCCTCCTTGGTGCTCCCGGTGGCCGTGCCGTCCGATGCGTCCGGGCGCAGCCGCAGATAACGACGCTCGGCCGCCTGCCGGCTCGCCACGCCGAGCGGCTCCGCCAGATCGGCCCAGGTGGCCCCGGCGCCGCGTGCGGTCTCGATCAGACCGCTCTCCCAGGTCGCGAGCTCTTCGCGCAGGTGGCGCAGCAAGATCAGAGCCGCGAGTGCTTGCCCGGGGTCGCTCTGGCCGGTGTCGTCCGGTGGCGTGTGGCGGGCGGTGCGGACGGCGGCGTCCATCATGCCCAACGCTGCGGACGCGGCGAGAAACGACGCAGGGCCGACGGCCGCCGAGCGCGCACGGTCATCTTCGTGCACAGCCTGAACCCCTTCACTCGTGCTGAGACTGTCATCGTAACGACGACACATCCAACCCGGCAACCGCACCCAACGCCCGTACTCGTCATCAGCCCGACGACACCCCGTACCGGCCTCAGGCGCTTAGACGCCACGCGAGGCGGTCGCGGTGGTCGGGGTGGACCGGGGCCGGGAGGTATGCGGGCCGTCCCCGGACACGAGGTCTGCGGTCAGCCGGACGGACCGCGGCGCCACCGCAGCGCCAGTACCAGGCAGATCGTGGTGGTGGTGATGGCGAGTGAGGCGGGCAGGCGTGCCCATGGGGTGCCCGCGACCGGTGCCTGGGCGGCGAGCAGGACCACCGTGGTCGCGGCGGCGGACGCCAGCGCGGGGGTCGCCTTCGGGTGGTCGGGCGGGGCGGTGACACCGGCTGTCCACGGGTCCGTGACGAGCAGGTAGGCGGGCAGCAGGGCGGCGATGCAGACGACCAGCCAGACCGGGGGACCGCTGACCGCGGCGACCGCGATCGCCGCCGCCGGCAACAGGGTCGTCCTGCGGCGGGCCGCCAGGGTCCGCCAGCGCGCGGAGGTCAGGACGGGGCGGGCGTCGACCATCGGAGCGGCCCACCACGCCGCCGTCGCCGCCCCCAGGACCAACACCCTGACCAGCACCGATGCGTGCAGGACGGCCGGCGGGTCGCAGGCGGCGACGGCAAGGGCCGTTCCGAGCAGGCGGTCGGTGACACGGGAGGTGAGACGTGCGAAGAGCAGGGCGGCTCGGCTGTCGCCCGGACGCGGGCCCGGCCGGGCCGCCCGGGCAGCGGGCGTGGTCATCGGGTCCCCCCGTGGATGCGGGTGCGCAGCAGCGGCGCGAGGGCGAGGTCGAGGGTCTCGCCCGGCCGGTGGGCGACGACCGCGATGCCGCGTTCCATGAGGGCGAAGCGCATCGCGTCGCGGTCCGCCCGCCACAGCCGAAGCGCGAGTTCCCCTTCGCTGTCGCCGGGTTCCAGGACCGGCTCGCCGGTGGGGACCTCGATCACGACCATCGGGTTGGCCCGTCCGCGCACCTGGTGCAGGATGCCGAGGATCCGCTGGTCGGTCAGCGGCGTGATGACGTACACCAGCGCTCCTTCGGGCAACGCGGGCGGTGGAAGGAGGCTCAGTCCCTCCGTGCGGTACGCGCGGTCCTTGCGGACCTCCAGCACACTGTCGACGATGCGGTAGAAGTACCCCTGGCCGCCGCCCGGTTGGAGCCAGCGGGTCACTCCACCGACCGACACCACGCCGACCCGGTCGTGGGTGCGCAGGTAGGCGCGGACCAGCCCGGCAGCGGTCCGGAAGGTCTCGTCGAGCGAGGACGCGCCGGTGCCCGGGTCGACCACGTCGGTGAGCACGTCCAGCAGTACCACGGTGTCGGCGGTGCGCTCCGCGGCGAACTGGTGGACCTGAAGGGTGCCGCGACGGGTGGTGGCCGGCCAGTGGATCCGCCGCTGCCGCTCCCCGCGCACGTACGGGTGTACGCCGGTGACCTCGACGCCCTCGCCGCGCTGCACGGCGGTGTGCTCCCCGAGCCGTTGCGGCAGCCGGACCGGTACGGGCGTCAGCCCGGCGGGTCCGGGCCGTGGGAAGACGGCGATCTCACCGAGGTCGACCCGGACGGTGCGCCGGGCCAGCCCGCCGCGGTCGTAGACGTCGACGTCGACCGTGCCGAGCGTCCAGCGACCCCAACGCTGCGCGGTCATAAGCAGATCCACCTGGTACGGGCCGACCGCCAGGTGGTCGAGCCGAACCCCGTGGCCGAGGGTGACGCCGGGGTCCAGACGGCCGGTCCCACCGTCGTAGGACACGGTGATCCGCACCCTCACCTGCTCGCCCTCGAAGCACCGCCGCGGCTCCACCTCGGGCACGGCCGTCACCGCCTCGGGGTACGGCCCGCTCGGCAGGGCGAGGGCGAGCAGCACCAGGGGCGCGGCGGCCAGCGCGACCACCCACGCGCGCCCGGTGACCAGTGCGGCGGCCAGCGCGACAGCGGCCAACGTGCCCAGCCGCAGGGCGCGTTCACCGGCGCGCCGGCCGGGCGGGGGCGGTGGCGGGGGTTCGGCGGTCACGTCGTGACGGCCGACCAGGGCCCGTCGGACCGCGGCGGCCGCTCGCCGGGCCGGCAGGTGCTCCGTCATGACGCGACCGGTGCCCGCGGCAAGGTCTGCGGTGCGGTCACGGACTGCACGATCTCGCGCAGCACGTCGTCGCCGTCGATCTGCCGGACCCACAGCTCCGGCTTGAGGGTGACGCGATGGGCGAGGGCCGGCACCGCCACCGACTTGACGTCCTCCGGTGTCACGTAGTCGCGCAGGTCCAGGACGGCACGGGCGCGGGCGAGCTGCACCAGGGCCAGACCGCCGCGCGGGGAGGCGCCGACCTGGACGTGCGGGTGGGCGCGGGTGGCGCGGACCAGCGACACGACGTACTCCAGCAGGTCGTCGGCCACTTCGACGCGTTCGACGGCGGCCCGCATGGCCAGCACCTCGCCCGGACCGCTGAGCGTGCGCAGCACGGCCGCGGATGCCGCCCGGTCGACACGCGCGCGCAGCATGAGCGTCTCCTCGGACGCCGTCAGATAGCCCATGCGGACCCGCAGCAGGAACCGGTCGAGCTGGGCCTCGGGCAGGGTGTACGTGCCCTCGTACTCGATGGGGTTGGCGGTGGCGACGACCATGAAGGGCTCCGGCAGCGGCCGGGTGCTGCCGTCGATGGAGACCTGGGACTCGGCCATCGCCTCCAGCAGTGCCGCCTGGGTCTTGGGCGGGGTGCGGTTGATCTCGTCGGCGAGCAGCAGGTGGGTGAAGACCGGTCCGGGCCGGAACACCATGTCGGCGGTGCGCTGGTCGTAGAACGGAGCTCCGGTGACGTCCGAGGGCAGCAGGTCCGGGGTGAACTGGATGCGGCGGAAGTCCAGGCCGAGCGTGGTGGCGAAGGAGCGGGCCAGCAGCGTCTTGCCGAGTCCCGGCAGGTCCTCGATGAGGACATGGCCGCCGGCGAGGATGCCGAGCATCACCAGCGCCAGCGGCTCGGCCTTGCCGACCACGGCCCTGCCGATCTCGTCGAGCACGGCCGCCGCCCTCTCACCCGCCTGTCGGGGAGTCAGGGTGTCGTGGTCCGGGATGGGCT
Organism: Streptomyces sp. NPDC021562; assembly: GCF_040640875.1. Taxonomy (NCBI): domain Bacteria; kingdom Bacillati; phylum Actinomycetota; class Actinomycetes; order Kitasatosporales; family Streptomycetaceae; genus Streptomyces; species Streptomyces sp. NPDC021562. Next base: position 89,019 of record NZ_JBFACN010000019.1, on the reverse strand, counting down.
GCGGGCTGGTCACGGTCGGTTCCTCACCAGACGGGGTCGGGATGCGCAGGCCGCGGCGACGACCGCGGCAGCGCCGGTCACAGGGATTCCAGACGGTCGAGCAGCAAGCGCAGGACGGGCTCGGGGAGGATGGGCCCGGGAGCGGTCGCCGCGGGATCGATCCACGGCCACAGCTCGGGTCCGACCAGCGCCCGGGCCCGCTCGGGGTTCCGGTACATCGCCACGCCGTGCCGTTCGGCCAGCCGGGCGGCGAACAGCCGCTGCAACTGCGGACGCATGACCGTGGGGAAGTGTGCCTCCCCGTCGGCCGCGAGGGTCTTGGACACGAGGTGCCGCCACCCGCCGAGCGCCGGGGTCCGGCTCGCCAGCAGGCGCACCGGCCTGCGGTAGCCGCTGTCCTCGGCGCCGCCGCCCGCGGCATACCGCCCCAGGGCCAGTGCGACCGCGGTGACGAGGGCGAGGCCGGTGGCGGCCGCCGCGGCACCGTCGGCCAGGGCGAGCAACACGACGGCCGCGACCGCGGCGGTACAGAGGAAGACCAGCGAGTGGCGTACGGAACCGGGTGTCACCGGCAGGGAGTTGACGAGGGCCCGGATCCGGGCGAGCGCCTTCACGAGGCACCCGCGACGGCTCCGGACCCGGAGGTCCGCGAGCGCAGGCCGTCGGCGATCTCGGCGAGTGCCGCCGCGGCCCGGTCGCGGTGGCCGCCGTCCATCGGGTGTGTGGAGTAACGGGCCTCACGGAACAGCGCGGTGAGCGCCGCGGCGGCCGCCCTGCCGGGCAGGCCCCCGGCGACGGCCCGCTCCAGCAGGTCCTGCGGGCTGTCCGAGGCGTGCCGCGTCACGCCGGAGTAGGCGAGCGACTCCTCCATGGCGGCGTAGCAGGCGATGACGGCCGCACGGGCGTCGGTTCCGTCCAGCAGGGCACGGCGCCCGGAGTCCACGGCCTGGGCCAGGCGTTCCCGCTCGTCGCCGAGCGTCGCGTACGTCGCCCGGAGCTCGGGCGCCGGCGGGCGGGTCAGATGCCGCCACAGCCGCAGCCCGGCGATCAGGACGACCACGACGAGCAGGGCGATGCCGAGGCCCAGCAGGATGCGCGTCAGCCCGACGTGCATGCCGTGCCCCGCGTGCCCGGAACGCAGTCCGGTGGGCGCGGTGGGCGACGGTTCCTGCCGCGAGTCCGGCAGCGGTGACGGCCCGGGGCCGCCGCCGTGGCCGCTGCCCGACGAGCCGAACCGGTGCAGGACCAGGACGAGCAGCGGGACGACCAGCGACGCGGCCATCAGGACGCGGCTCACGGCGTCGGCCAGCCGTTGTTCCACCGGGTTCGGTTCCCGGGCGGCGCCGACCTGGTCCCGGTACTTCGCGCGCAGCGCCAGGCCGCCCAGGAGCGACAGCAGGGCGAGGCCGATCACGAGGACGGGGTTGCCGCCGAGCGGCCCGCGGCCCTTGGCCAGCAGGTCCGGGTCGGGGCGCAGCAGCAGCGCTCCGAGGGCCGCTCCGCCCACCACCAGCACTGCCGACGCCGCCTGTGCGGCGCCGATCGTGCCGTGCCGCCGTGGCCCGCCCGCCGTTCGCTCCCGCCCCACCGGCCCGCCCTCCCTCGTGATCGCAGCTTCGCACACGGTTCGACGGTGTGTCAGCAGAGGGTTGCGTCCGCTGGCCCTGGGCCTGCTCGCCCCGACGGCGTACAGCCCCTCCAGCGCAGCACGAGGTGATTGATTCGATCGTCCTGACGCTTGAATCGATCGTACTGATCCGGCATCGTGCTTGTATCCGCTGTACCGGCGTGTGGTTCCCGTAAGGGAGAGGTGCTTCATGGACGAGATCGACCGGGCCATCCTGCGGGAGCTGCAGGTCGACGGTCGTATTCCCTACGCCGACCTGGGACCCAAGGTGGGGCTGTCCCCTTCGGCCGCGCGGCTCCGGCTGCAACGGCTGATCGACGCCAAGACGGTCCAGGTCGTCGGCGTGACCGACCCCATGACGCAGGGCCGGCAGGCGATGGCGCTCCTCGGCCTGCGCGTCGACGGCGACCCCCGGGCGGTGGCCGACGAGCTGGCCGGGCGCGACGAAGTCGTGTACACGGTCCTGACCGCCGGGAGCTTCGATCTCTTCACCGAGGTCGTCTGCAGCGGGCCGCGCGACCTCCTGGACTTCATCAACGACGTCGTCAAGACCGTCGAGGGTGTCGCAGCCGTGGAGAACTTCCCCTACTTCTCCATCCACACCCACCGGTTCCTGTGGAACGCCGACTGAGGCACCCGAGCGTCCCGCTCCGCCCGCCCCGTCGACCGCCTGCCCCACCCCACGCTCCGACGCCAAGCCGAGGACCCCGCATGCCGCACGCCGACCACCGCACGACCGACTTCTTCACCGAAGGCGCCCTGCCCGCACCCCGGACGACGCCCGCCGAGGCGGAGCACATCGCCGCCCGGTACCTCGGCATCACCGCGGCCGCGGAGGAACTGGGCAGCCAGCAGGACGCCAACTTCCTGCTGCGTGCGGAGGACGGGGCGACCCTGGCGATCCTGAAGATCGCCAACCCGGCCTTCGGCGCCGTGGAGATCGAGGCCCAGGACATGGCGGCCGACCTGATCGCCGCGGCCCATCCGGAACTGCGCGTCGCGACCGTGCTGCGCCGCCAGGACGGCTCCCCGCGGTGTGCGGTGGTGGACACCGACAACGGCCCGGCGGTCGCCCGGCTGCTGCGTTACCTGCCCGGTGGTCCGCTGTCGGGACGCCGGTACCTGTCCCCGGGCACGGTGGCGGCCATGGGCACGATCGCCGGGAAGGCCGGCACCGTCCTGCGCGACTTCCGGCACCCGGGTCTGGAGCGCGTTCTCCAGTGGGACCCGCGGTACGCCGACCGGGTCGTCGCCCTGCTCGCCGGGTACGTCGGCGAACCCGACCGGCGCGCCGCCGTCCTCACCGCGACCGCCCAGGCCTGGGCCCGAGTGCAGGAGCTGGCTGCCGAGCTGCCGTTGCAGGCCGTGCACCTGGACCTCACCGACGACAATGTGATCCGCCGCCCCGGCAGCCGCCCGCCCGTGCCCGACGGCATCATCGACTTCGGTGACCTGACCACGAGCTGGGCGGTCGGCGAACTCGCCGTGTCCCTCTCCTCGATGCTCCACCACGACGGCATGGAACCCCATGCCGTGCTGCCCGCCGTCCGTGCCTTCCACGCGGTCCGGCCGCTCTCCCCGCAGGAGGCGGAGGCGCTGTGGCCGCTGGTCGTCCTGCGCGCCGCCGTCCTGGTCGTCAGCGGACGCCACCAGACCGCTGTCGACGAGGACAACGCGTACGCCGAGGCGGCGATCGAGCGCGAATGGCGCATATTCGAACAGGCCACGCGTGCGCCCCTGCCGGTGATGACCCACCTCGTCAAGGACGCGGTCGGCCTCGGCGGCGCACAGGCCGGGGCCGAGGCACCCGCGCACTGCCTGCTGCGCGGTCTCGCGACCGCGGACCTCACCACCCTCGACCTGTCCACCGGCGCCGACTCCATGGACCACGGGGCCTGGCTCGAAGCCGGCGTCGAGGACCGGCTGGCGGCCCGCGCGCTCGCGGACGGCGCGGTCGCGGTGACCACCCGGTACGCCGAGGCACGGCTCACCCGGACCCCGGCCCTCTCGGCCGTCTCCCGCGCCACGGTGCCCACCGGCATCGACCTGTGGCTCGGCCGGGACGCCGTGGTGCAGGCCCCCCTCGCGGGGCAGGTCCTCGCCGCCGGGCCCGGCCGGGTGGAGCTCACCCAGGGCTCGTACCTGCTGACGCTGTCCCTTCCCCGCGCGGTCCTGCCCGCCGTCGCCCCCGGCGCGGTGGTCGAGGCGGGGGAGGAGGTCGCCCGTCTCCCCTCCGGATCCGCGCTGCACATCGCGCTGCGCACGGCCGGCAGTCCCACCGTCCCCGACCTGGTCCGCCCCGAGTACGCAGCCGGGTGGCTCCCGCTGACCACCGATCCCGCCCCGCTCCTCGGGCTCCCGGCCACCAGCCGTCCGCAGGACGGGGACCTGCTCGACCGGCGCGACGCCGTGTTCGCGACCGTACAGGGGCACTACTACGCCGACCCGCCCCGCATCGAGCGGGGCTGGCGGCATCATCTGCTGTCCACCGAGGGCCGTTCGTACCTCGACATCGTCAACAACGTCACCCCGCTGGGCCACGCCCACCCCCGCGTCGAGCGCGCGGTCTCCCGGCAACTGCGGCGCCTCAACACCAACTCGCGCTTCCACTACGCCTCGGTGGTGGAGTTCACCGAACGCCTCGCCGCCCTGCTGCCGGCACCACTGGACACGGTGTTCCTGGTCAACTCCGGCTCCGAGGCGGTGGATCTGGGTCTGCGGCTGGCCATCGGCGCCTCGGGGCAGCACGACGTCGTCGCGTTGCGCGAGGCGTACCACGGCTGGACCTACGCATCCGACGCGGTCTCCACCTCGCTCCAGGACAACCCGAACGCCCTCACCACCCGCCCGAGTTGGGTGCACACCGTGGACTCGCCCAATTCCTACCGCGGTCGGCACCGGGGGGCGGACGCCGTGCGGTACGGGCCCGAGGCCGTCGCGGTGATCGACGCACTGGCCGCCTCCGGCCGCCCGGCAGGAGCGTTCGTCGGGGAGACCTTCTACGGCAACGCCGGGGGAGTGGCCCTGCCCGACGGCTATCTCGCCCAGGTGTACGCGGCGGTCCGCCGTCACGGTGGCCTGGCCGTCGCGGACGAGGTCCAGGTCGGGTACGGCCGCCTGGGCCACTGGTTCTGGGGCTTCGAGCAGCAGCGGGTCGTCCCCGACGTCGTCTGCGTGGCCAAGGCGATGGGCAACGGCCATCCCCTCGGCGCCGTCGTCACGTCGAAGGAGGTCGCGGACCGGTACCGGGACCAGGGCTACTTCTTCTCGTCGACCGGGGGCAGCCCGGTCTCCAGTGTCGTGGGCCTCACCGTCCTCGACGTCATGCGGGACGAGGACCTCCAGGGGAACGCCGTGCGCGTGGGCGGTCATCTGAAGCGCCGCCTGGAAGCACTGGCCGACCGCTACGACGTCATCGGCGCCGTGCACGGCTCGGGTCTCTACCTCGGCCTCGAACTCGTCCGGGACCGCGTCGCCCTGGAGCCCGCCACGGAGGAGACCGCCGAACTGTGCGACCGCATGCTCGACCTCGGGGTGGTCGTCCAGCCCACGGGAGACCATCTCAACATCCTCAAGATCAAGCCGCCGCTCTGCATCGACATCGCCGCGGCCGACTTCTTCGTCGACATGCTGGACCACGCCTTCGCCGATCTCGCGCACGCCCGCTGACGCAGTCGGTCCTTCAGGGAGCACAGGGAGCACAGGGAGCGTTCAGGGGCATACGGAACGGACCTCCGGGAAGACGAAGGAGAGCCCGCAGCACCCGTACGACGCTCCCCCCACACGCATTGGCGACTGATGGCAGCCTTCTTCACGCTCTCCCGGACGCGCCCGCTCACGCTCCTGTCCGCCACCGACCTCGCGGTCGAGAACGAGCGGCTGGAAGCCGAGTGCGGACAGCTCCAGCGGGCCGTCACCTCGCACGCCACCATCGACCAGGCCATCGGCGTCGTCGTGGTCCTGGGCCGGCTCCCCCCGGAGGAGGCCTGGCGGGTCCTGCAGGACGTCTCCCAGCGCACCAACACCAAACTCGCCACCGTCGCCCAGCACATCCTCGCCTTCGCCCAAGGCGGCGACCTCCCCCCAGCCGAACGGAGCGAACTGCGCCGGGCCCTCAGTCGCTACCGGGGTTCAGCCGCAGTTCTCCGGCCCTCGGGCCGGGGGTGAAGCGAATCTCAGCGCTTGAAATCCCGTTCCTCGACGCGCGTCTGCACCGTCCGGCCGCTTTCCCAGACGTTGGCGCCCGGCGCCACTTCCGGCGTGGGAATGTCCGCCCGCTTCTGCCGCTTGCGAGCCGTCGAGACGCCGAGTTCGTCGTCCCGGGCCTGGATCAGCTCGTCCGCTGCCTGTCCGTCCTCGGTGAAGCCCATCATCAGCTGCGGAATGCCGTAGGGGAAGTCGTCGCGGTCGTACTGCCACGTGTGGAACGTCTTCCCGTACGTGGTCACCAGGTCCTCGAAATAGGCGTGTTCGGCCATGTCGGGGATGCCGGGGGCGGTGAGGATGCCGGACTTCACCTCGTAGTGGTGGCTGTGCCACAACCGTTTCTCGTCCTCCGGCAAGCCGCGGAAGCGCTCCTCGCTGATGATGTACTCGATGCCGATCAGCCGGGCGTCGGGCGCGTTGCGATCGAAGATCACGCACTGGTGCAGGTCGTGCCGGAGATGGATGCAGAAGTGCGTGGCCTCCACCTGACGGCCCATGTCGTCGGCGTACATGTGGAAGCCGTTGAGATACGTGCTCATCGCTTCCAGCGGATACTTCCGCTGTACGGCGCCGGCCGCCAGGTCGAGCGCCCGGTGCTTGAGCGGGTGCCCCTTGCCGACCTTGCTGACGGTGGCCGCCTTGCGGCCGAACAGGAGACCGGCCGTGGCCGTCAAGCCTGCCGCGACACCGATGCCGATGGTCGCGGCCGTTCCCCGGCCGGACCCGCGCGAGCCGTGCGTGCCGTGTCCGTGTTCCATGGCCGACGAGTGCCCTGCACCCCGTGGCCGTAACGGAGTGCGTCAGTCCGACGGGCTCAGCTCGGTGTGCACCAGATTCACCAGGTCGACGGCCTCGGGGGCCCGGGAGTCCCGGGGGACCTGGTAGTAGCCGCCGAGAGTGGCGATCACATCGGTGCACGAGTCGTCGTACTCGTGGCCGTCGCCCTGCCACCACCAGACCGTGTCCCGGATCTCGTCCTTCGACGGGCGCCCGGACAGGACGATGTCCCGGCCCTGGACCTTCCCCGTGATCCTGGCGGAGTTCGCGTCCGCTGCCATGTGCCAGCTCTCCCTTCCCTCACGGCTGCGGATACCCGCCGGACGAGGGCTCAGTCGGCCCGCCCGCCGACCGGGATGCCGAGCCGGTCGGCCGCGGTGGTCAGGGCCGATCCCAGCGGAAGGGCGACCCGGGTGAGGGCGTGCGGGTCGCCCCGGGTGGGGTCCCGGTTGACGATCAGCACCGGCTTGCCCTCCTGCGCCGCCTGCCGGACGAACCGCAGCCCCGACATCACCGTCAGCGACGAGCCGAGGACCAGCAGTGAGGTCGCCTCACGGACCAGGCGCCGGCAGCGCTCGACGCGCTGCGCCGGCACCGCCTCCCCGAAGAACACCACGTCCGGTTTGAGGACGCCTCCGCAGTCGGCGCACGGCACGACGCGGAAGTCCCCGACCTGAGCGTCGGTGAGGTCGGCGTCACCGTCCGGGTTGACCCCCGCGGCCACCGGGTCGAAGCCCGGGTTCTCGGTCTCCAGCCGCCGGGCGAGCTCGCGGCGCGGGCTGAAGGTACGGCAGGAGAGGCAGACGACCCGGTCCAGGCTGCCGTGCAGCTCCACGACGTCCTCGCTGCCGGCGGCCTGGTGCAGACCGTCGACGTTCTGGGTGATCACGCCCGAGAGACGGGCGTCCCGGGCGAAGGCGGCCACCGCCAGGTGCCCCGCGTTCGGGCGGGCCCGCCCGAAGGTGCGCCACCCCAGGTGGCTGCGCGCCCAGTACCGGCGGCGCGCCTGGGCGCTCCCGGTGAAGTCCTGGTAGGTCATCGGGGTGTGCCGGCTCAGGCTCCCGCCCTCGCCCCGGTAGTCGGGGATCCCCGACTCCGTGGAGATGCCCGCCCCGCTCAGCACCAGCACCCCGCCGGCGCTCAGCGCGTCCACGACGGGCCGCAGATCGGTGGTGCCCGGCGGCAGGTCCGCGGCGGGGGTCCAGCTCAGGGTGGGGCGCATGCGCATGCCGCCAGGGTAAGGAATCGGCGGCACTCCGCGGCGGGCCCGCCCGACCGCCGCGGAACCGTCTCGTCCCCGAGGCCGCCGTTGCCCCCGGCCCGCCGGCCCACGCGCTCCCGGTCCACGGGGGTGACCATGCGGTCGGTCCCTGCGAGCCGCGCAGATCTGCGCCCGTCGGCACGCCCACGCGCCTGGCGATCGGCGTGGGCTTCCGCCTGGCGGCGCCGGCCGCGTAGCACGGGACACCCGACGCTCGTGGCCTTTCCCGGCGGCCGTCTCATGCCGCCAGGGTCGAGGTCTTCCGCCTGGTGGCCTCGCGGTCCGCGCGGTAGCGCTGCAGGAGCGCGTCCGCGGCGGGCAGCGCCTGTTCGACGGTGCGGGCTCCGGTCAGCGCGCACAAGGTGTGGGTGACGTCCTCGAGTGCCCTGCTGGTGCGGCCGGTCGGACGGACATCGTGCTCGATACGGGCCTGGGCGAACTTGGCCAGTACGGCGCGCAGTTCCTTCTCCGCCGGAAGGATCATGGTGGTTCCTTTCACACAGGCACAGCTCGCAAGGCACCGGGGTGCCACCGCGAGGAACGGGTTCGATCGACGGCCTTCCGCTGCCCGCGGCACCGGAGGACGTGGAGCAAGTGATCAAGTGCCCCGCCCCACGGGATCTACACAGGCCCCCGCCGACCGGCCGCGGTGCCCCGCCGACGCGCCGTTCCTCCGGGACCAGTTCAGCGCCGCGGGCGCCGGTGGTCGTACCCGCTTCTCAGATGTGGAAGAGGACGGTCGGTGTGAGACTGGCAGGGAAGGGGTGATCTCCGTGCCCGACCCATCGCACGCCGGGGCCGATCCCGACCCCGCCCCGGACGAGAGCCGGCTGGAACGGCTGATCACCGAGGCCCAGACGGCCCTGCCGGTCGAACTGCCCGCCCTGGCCGACAGGTGCGCGGCGGCTCTCGGCCTGGGCAGCGCACTCATCTACCTCGCCGACCTGCAACAACGACTCCTCATCCCACTCGACGAGGCCCTGGTGTCGCTCCCGGTGGAGGGCTCCACCGCCGGCTGGGCGTACCGGACGATCTCCACACGGGTGGCCGACGCGGGTGACGGCCTGGTCGTCTGGATACCCCTGGTCGACGGCGCGGAGCGGCTGGGCGTGCTGGGAGTGCGCACCGCCTCGCTGGACGGACTGCTGATGCGTCGCGGCCGGATGCTGGCCCACCTGCTGGCCATGCTGATCACCTCCAAGCGTGCCTACAGCGACTGGCTCGCCGCCCGCACCCGTACCGCACCCATGCGGTTGCCCACCGAGATGCTGCGGGCCTTCCTGCCGCCGCGCACCATCGGGACCACGAGGTGCGTCTCGACCGCGGTCCTCGAACCGGCGTACGACATCGCGGGCGACGCCTTCGACCACTCGGTGGTCAAGCACGTGCTGCACACGATGATCCTCGACGGCATGGGCCACGATCTGACCGCCGGCCTCACCACGTCGGTCGCCATGGCCGCGGCCCGCAACACGCGCCGCGGCGGAGGAGGCCTGGCCGACGTCGTCGGCTCCGTCGACCAGGCGGTCGCCCAGTGGCTGCCCGACCATTTCTGCACGGGTGTGCTGTGCCGGCTCGACACGAAGACGGGGTTGCTGCACTGGGTGAACTGCGGCCACCCCCCACCGCTGCTGATCCGTGACGAGCGCGTGCTCAGCGGAGCGCTGGACAGCTCCCCGCAGCCGCCGATCGGCCTCGCCGGCCCACTCGCCCCGGCGGCCCGGCGGGTCCACGAGACGAAACTGGAACCGGGCGACTGCGTCCTGCTCTACACCGACGGTGTCGTGGAGGCACGGGACGCCGACGGCGCCGAGTTCGGCCTCGACCGGTTCACCGACTTCATCATCCGCTCCAACGCCGCCGGTCAGCGTCCGGCCGAGGTGCTGCGGCTGCTCATCCACGCCATCCTCGACTACCAGCGCAACCAGTTCCGGGACGACGCGACGATCCTGCTCTTCGAATGGCGCCCGCAGGGCGGCAAAGCGGTGTCGCGTTGACACGCGGTCGCGGCCGGACAGCCGGTACGCGTCGGGCGCAGGCTTCAACACGATCTTGTCGAGCCATACTTGACCTGCGGGGACCATCCCGTGACGGTACGCGTCGGCGGGAGAGGGAGCTTTCGGTGAGCGGCGGCAGCAGCGATGGGATCAAGAAGGTCGAGGTGCGGCTCAAGTGGGACCCGAGTCCCTTGGGTCAGCCCCCTCACCACCTCGACATCGTCGCCACGACGTACTCGGCGGACGCGCCCCACGGGCGTCCCGTGTACGTCGTCCACTACGACAGCCGCTCCCCGGACGGGACCATCAACATGAGCCGGCACAGCCGAACCGGCCTGGGCCTCGGCTACGTCGAGGCGATGACCCTCGAACTCGACCGTCTCGCGCCCTCGTTCGCACGGGTCGTCGTGGGAGTCGTGATTCACCAGGACAGCGGCCCCAAGACCTTCGGTGACCTGACGAACACCGGAGTCCTGGTCGTGCACGGGTACGTGGAACTGCTGAAGGACGACTTCGCGCAGCTCGCCGGGTCCACGGCCGGCACCGTCGCGGAGTTCGTCAGGGACGCTTCGGGAGCGTGGGAGTTCCACCGCATGATCCGGGGGTTCGACAGCGACCCGGTGACCTTCACCGAGGAGATGGGCGCTGCGCCGCAGCCCTGACCCGGGCCCGGGGCCGCGCGGTTCGGCCGGTTTCCGCGGATTGGCCTCGGCGCCGGTGGTGAGGGTCTGCGCCTCGGCAGCGCCGCTGGGGAGCGTCACCCCGCGGTGGTGGAGGGGTGGGTGTGGGCGGCCTGGAGGAGTTTCGCGGCGCCGCGGACCGCGGCGGTGTGCGGGCTGGGGACGGTCCGCACGGGAGCGTGGAGCCGCTCGGCGAGGGGGCCGGTGATGTCGGCCCGCAGTGCGCCCCCGCCGGCGAGAAGGGCGCCCCGCCCGAGGGCCTGACGGGCCATGGAGGTCCGGTCGAGGTCGAGCATGGCGCTCACCATGGCGACGACCGCTTCGGTGATCCGGGCGGGCCGGGTGTGCCCGCCCAGGTCGCCGGTGCCCAGTGCGGTGTGGCGGGCGTCGGTCACCGCGCCGTCGGTGAGGAGCGTGACCTCGGTCAGATGGGCACCGATGTCCACGACGAGCAGGGGACGGCTCAGGTCGGCGTCCGCGCCCAGAGCCACGGCGCGCGCGGCGGGGACGGTCAGCACGGTGCGCGGGCGCAGGATCTCGACCGCGGTGCGGGCTTCGGAACGGTAGGCGATGCCGCCCAGCACGGGCGTGGTCAGGATGATCAGCGGGCGGCCGTGACGGGGCAGGCGGTGGCCGAGCAGCCGGTCGAGCATCCGGGCGGTGGCGGGGGTGTCCACGATGGTGCCGCGCTGGACGGGGTGGGTGGCGCGGCCACCCGGGGCGGTGGCCGTGGGCACGTCGAGGATCGAGCGCCGTCCGGACGTCCAGGCCCGGGTGCGGGCGCTGCCCAGATCGAGGGCGATGCCGGTGCACTGCCGGCACCAGGGCCACGAACGGTGGCCGGCGCCCGCGGGACGGGAGCCGGACGTGGTGGTCATCGGCCGGCCTCCCTGACCTGCTGGCAGCGGGTGCAGTAGCGGGCCTGCGGCACGATCATCAGGCGCTCACGGGTGATGGGCTTCCGGCACAGGTCGCAGTTCCCGTAGCAACCCTGGTCCATGCGCGTGAGGGCGGCTTCGACATCGGCCAGGACCATGCGGGCGGAGGCGGCGAGTTTGACGCGGACCTCGGTCTGGGCGGCGGCCCGCCGGTCGAGGAACGCGTCGGCGCGGGTCGGGGCGGCGGACGACAGCTGCTGCAGCTGCTCCTGGCGGAACAGGCGCTGCTCGCGCAGGTTCGCACGCAGTGCGGCGAGGTCCTCGACCGACAGGGTCGTGGTGCGGACGTCGATGATCTGGCGGTCCACCAGGCCACCTCCTGAACACGGCGGGGAGCGGGGGAGAGGGCGGACGCGGGGCGGATCAGGCGCTGCCGCGCTGGCAGGGGACACAGAACGGGGTGTGGGGCAGGATCTCCAGCCGTTCGACGGGGATGGGCCTGGCGCACTTCAGGCAGACGCCGTAGGTACCGTCCTGGACGCGGGCGCAAGCGGCCTCGACCTCGGTGAGGACTCGCCGGAGAGTGTCCCGCTGCGTGGACAGCACCGGTTCCGCCGGACCGGGCCCGGCTTCGTGGAGGGCCTGCAGCTGGGTGAGGCGGGAGGCGCGTTCGTGTGCGAGGCGCTCCAGGGCGACGTCGGGCGTCAGCCGTTCCCGGCGGGTACCGGCCCGGGGTGCATCAGGTGTCATGCCCCCACCGTGGCCGCGGCGCCCCGTGAAAACCATCGGGCGCGATACCCATCTGCGGGCCGCCCCCGGAAATGGGCATCGGAGCCCATCGACGGCCGGGCAGGCAGCGGGCAGTCTGGACACCGGGCCGGTCAAGAATGAGGCGCCGCGGTTCACGCTCGGGGTGTGCGGTGACCGACAGTGGAGACGAAACCGTGTCACCCGAGGAGAGGCGTCATCCCGGTGTCCCTGTTCTGGCGGATCTTCGCGCTCAACGCGCTGGTACTGGGAAGCGCCACAGCGCTGCTGCTGTGGGCGCCGGTGACCGTCTCCGTACCGGTGGTGCTGACCGAGGCGGTCGTCCTCGTGGGCGGTCTCGTCGTCATGCTGGTCGCCAACGCGGCCCTGCTGCGGATCGGCCTGACCCCGCTCGACCGGCTCACCCGGCTGATGGGCACCGTGGACCTGCTGCGCCCCGGTCAGCGGCTGCCGGAAGGGGGCCGCGGCGAGATGGCCGAGCTGATCCGCACCTTCAACGCCATGCTCGAGCGTCTCGAGCACGAACGGGCCACCAGCAGTGCCCGCGCCCTGCTGGCCCAGGAAGCCGAGCGGCGCCGCATCGCCCAGGAACTGCACGACGAGGTCGGCCAGAGCATGACCGCGATCCTGCTGGCGCTCGGGCGGGCCGCGGGCGAGGCGGACGAGCCGCTGCGGGGTGAACTCCGGCAGGCCCAGGAGATCACCAGGGGAAGCCTGGACGAGGTGCGCCGTCTGGTACGTCGACTACGGCCGGGCGCGCTGGAGGACCTCGGTCTGGTCAGCGCCCTGACCTCGCTGACCAGCGAGTTCGCGACGCACACCGGACTGCGCATCGTGCGCCGCTTCGACACCGGCCTGCCCCTGTTCGACCAGCAGACGGAACTCGTGCTCTACCGCGTCGCCCAGGAGGCCCTGACCAACGCCGCCCGCCACGCCGAAGCCGACCGGGTCGAAGTCGGCCTGCGGCACACCGGAGAAGCGGTGGTGCTGGCCGTCACCGACGACGGCCGAGGAATGGGCGTCACCCGCGAAGGGGCAGGGATCCGCGGCATGCGCGAGCGGGCCCTGCTGATCGGGGCCACGCTGGATGTCACCAGCCGGCCGCAGGCCGGTACGACGGTCCGACTGACCGTGCCCCACCTCAGGAAGCAGCCATGACCGCGCCCCGCACTCCCGTGATCCGCATCCTCCTCGCCGACGACCACGCTCTCGTACGCCGAGGGGTGCGGCTCATTCTGGACCGGGAGCCGGACCTCGAGGTCGTCGCCGAGGCCGGGGACGGCGCGGAGGCCGTCGAACTGGCCCGTACCCATGAGGTCGACCTGGCCGTGCTGGACATCGCCATGCCCCGGATGACCGGTCTGCAGGCCACCCGGGAACTCCTCGCGCTCAAGCCCGGCCTGCGCGTGCTGATGCTGACGATGCACGACAACGAGCAGTACTTCTTCCAGGCGCTCAAGGCCGGCGCCGGCGGTTACGTGCTCAAGTCCGTCGCGGATCTCGATCTGGTGGCCGCGTGCCGGGCCGCCATGCGCGACGAGCCCTTCCTGTACCCGGGCGCGGTCACGGCGCTCGTCCGCACCTACCTGGACCGGGTCCGCAACGGCGAGGAGCCGCCCGAGCAGGTGCTGACCGCGCGCGAGGAGGAGGTCCTCAAACTCGTCGCCGAGGGCCACACCTCCAAGGAGATCGCGGAGATGCTCTTCATCAGCATCAAGACCGTCCACCGGCACCGGGAGAACGTGCTGCGCAAGCTCGGCCTGCGCGACCGGCTGCAACTCACCCGCTACGCGATCCGTGCCGGCCTCGTCGAGCCCTGATGCCGGCCCTCAACCGTTCCGGTCCAGGTACTGGAGGAACACCGACACATAGATCCGGTCAGTGGCGCGTGAGCAGGGGAACGTCGCCACCGCGGCGGCGAGTTCCGACTGATGGAACTTCCGCCACACCGGATTCCGGGCGGCCAGCGCCGCCAACCGGTCCTGGGGCAGCTCCCGGCCGCCGCCCTGAATGCCGGCCATCACGGACGTGTACCGCTTGCGCAGGGCCGTGATGAGCGCGAGACGGGAACGCGCCGGATGGCCGGCCGCCGCCGCACAGGACCTCCACGCCTCAAGTGCCGACCGGTAGCGTCCGTCGCGTTGCACCTCACCGTCCACCCGAGCCCACTCGGCGTTGGCCTCCGGGATGCCGTACTCCTTCTCGGCCGTGCGCTGGGAGCTGTCGACGCACCCCGGAAGGGCCGCGTCATAGGCCCTGCGGGAAGCAGCGGAAAGGTTCCTCTGGTAGCTCCTGGCCGCCGTGGAATCGGGAGCGAAGTGCGGGAACACCGAGATTCCGAACCCGTGCTCGCGCGCGTACCCGAGACTCGAGAAGTCCGACGCGTCTTCGACGTCCACCACGCTGCGCGGGTTCCTCGGCAGGTACCGGGAGCCGTGCGACCTCATGCAGGTGGAGGTCAGGGCCTCCGTGCGGGCGGCGACCTCCAGATCGAACGCCGCCGACTCCGACTGCCCGGAAGCGCCGGCCAGGATCAGCACGAAACGGCGGGTGTTGGCCGCCGCCCGGGCCGTCGGGCCGTCGTCGGACGGGAAGTACACGAATCCCGCCGCGACCACGGCGGCGATCAACACGGCCAGCGCGACCGCAAGGTGCTTGTGTCTGCTCAGCATCGTCCGGGCCTCCTCCTCCCACCGGCCGGCCCCGGTGCGCCCCGAACGGGACGCACCGGGGTCCTTGTCGTCCGCTCAGTCACCCATCACCCGTCACCAGTTGCTCAGGTCGACGCCGACCTGGTCGAACCCCTGGTTGTAGGTGCCGTTGTTGGTGCAGTCGTAGTGCGAGGAGTTCGTGCCGTTGCGCGCGACGATCGAGGACTCGTACCAGTTCGCTCCGCCGTTGCCCCGCAGGCAGTGCGCCATGTCCTTGCCGCCGTCCGCGCCGGACACCCAGACGAGCGACTGCTGGTAGCGCTGGTAACGGCTGTCCCAGTTGTTCGCCACGAACTGGTAGTTGCCGGTCCTGCCGGAGTCGTTGTACGGGCCCGTCTGCGTCACGTTGCCCGTCTTGATCGTCGTCTGCGCCTCAGCGCTGCCCGCGGCGAGGCCGATCGTGGCGCAGCAACCTGCGACCGCCAGTGCGCCGAAGGTCTTCCAGTTGCGAAGCATGGTGGATGAGTGCCCCTTCTGTCGTCTTGCGCGTATCGAGCCGTGCGGCACAGACGCTATGGACACCGATGCGTCGGCCGTCCTAGATTCGTCCTAGTGCGAGGTCAGCCAGGGGGAGCGGCGCTCATCGTCACGTAGCAGGGGGAGCATGAAATTCGGCTTACTGGGGCCGTTGCACGCCCAGATCGCCGGACGCGCGGTCCCGCTGAACGGGCCGCGTCAGGCCAAGATGCTGGCAGCACTCCTGATCGACGCCAACGACACCGTGCCCATGGAACGGCTCGTCGCCGTGATGTGGGACAGGAACGCGCCCGCCACCGCCGTCCGTCAGGTCCAGGACGCCGTCTCCGGACTGCGCCGCAACCTCGGGGCCTGCGGCGCGCCCGCCACCCTGATCAGCACCCGGCGCGGCGGCTACGAGATCCACCTGGACCAGGACCAGCTGGACCTGCTGGAGTTCGAGCACGAACGTCACGTCTGCGAACAGCACACGGCCCCGGTCGAGAAGGCAGCCGCGCTGCGGCGGGCGCTCGCCTGCTGGCGCGGGAACGCCCTGGTCGACACGCCGAGCCAAGCCCTGGAGATCGACGCGGCACGGCTGAACGAGAGACGCGCCGCCACGCAACGCCAGTGCCTGGCCATCGAACTCGACCTGGGGCGTCACCGGGAGGTCATCGACGAACTGGCCGCTCTGCTGCGGGAGCACCCCTACGACGAGCAGGCCGCCGAACACCTGATGGTCGCCCTCTACCGCTGCCGACGACAGGGCGAGGCACTGCAGGTGTACGAGCGGCTGCGCCGTACCCTGGCCGACGAGCTCGGCGTCGACCCGGCCGCCCCGCTGCGGGAGCTGCACCAGCGCATCCTGACCGCCGATCCCGACCTGACGGCCACGAGCCCGGCGAAGGCCCCGTCGCCCACCGCACCGCACAGTCCCGCCCCGACGGTCACCGAGCCGACGATGGCGCTGCCGGTGCGGCAACTGCCCCACGACGTACCAGACTTCGTGGGCCGTACGGAAGCGCTGGCGGAGATCGCCGGGCTGCTCGGCGGACCGGCGCCGAACCGCGCCCCGGTGGTCGTCGTCGTGGGCGGTCCCGGTGTCGGCAAGTCCTGCCTGGTGACGCATGCCGCGCGGCTGGCCGGCGCCGGCTTCCCGGACGGCCAGCTCTACCTCGACCTCGCGGCCACATCGGACCAGCCGCGGGACCCGGGCCTGATGCTGGCCGAAGCACTGCGCGCGCTCTCGGTCACCGGCAGCGCGATCCCGAACGGACTCGCCGAGCGAGCCGCGCTCTACCGGTCGCTGCTGGTGGACCGCCGCATGCTGGTGGTGCTGGACGACGCCGGGCACGCCGATCAGGTGCTGCCGTTGCTGCCCGGCGCCGAGGGCTGCGCCGTGCTGATCACCAGCCGCACCCTGCTGACCCAGCTTCCCGGTGCCCGCCACATCGACCTGGACGTGCTGAGCCGGGCGGAGGCACGGGAGTTGTTCACCGGAATCGTCGGCCGGCGGCGGGTCGAGCGGGAACCGGAGGAGGCCGACGCGATCCTCGACTGCTGCGGCAACCTGCCGCTGGCCATCCGGATCGCCAGCGGCAAGCTCACCGGCCGCCCCGCCTGGTCGCTGCGGGTCCTGCGGGAACGCATCGAGGACGAGTCACGCCGGCTGGCCGAACTGAGGATCGGGGACCTCAGCGTACGCGCCAGCGTCGAGCTGAGCCTACGGCTGCTGCCGGCCGACGCGGTGCGCGCGCTGAGCCTCCTCGGTCTCCTCGGCCCCTACACCCTGCCCGGCTGGGTGGTCGGCCCGCTGTTGGACCGCCCGGACGGCGACGAGGTGCTGGACACGCTCGTCGACGCCAGCCTGGTGCGGCTGACCGCCACCGATGCCCTCGGTGAGCCGCGCTACCGGCTGCACGACCTGATCAGGACCTGTGCCGTCGAGATCGCCGCCTCGCTGCCCGCGGAGGACAAGCGGGACGCCGTCATCCGGGTGCTGTCCGTCTGGCTCGGGTTGGTCGGGCGCGTCACCGACCGGCTGCCGCCGGCCGGCCTGCTGGCGGCCGCGCCCGGTAGGGCACCGCGCCGGTCGCTGCCCGACGCGGTCGCCGGCCGGTTCACGGCCGACCCGCTCGGCTGGTTCGACGCGGAACGCGACAACCTCCTCGGCGCGGTGAGACTGGCCGTGGACTGGGGCCAGGACGAGCTGGCCTGGGAGCTGGCGGCCGGCGCGGCGACCTACTACGACCACCGGTGTCTGTACCAGGACTGGCAGCACGGGCACCGGCTCGCGCTCGAAGCGGTCGAGGCCGCGGGCAACGGGCACGGCGCGTCGGTGCTGCTGCGCGGTCTCGGCCAGTTGTCCATCTACCAGGACGAGTTCGATCGGGCCACCCGGGCCCTGGAGTCGTCCCTCGGGCTGTGCCAGGACGGTGGGGACAAACGCGGCGAGGCGCTGTCGGTCGCCATGCTCGCCACGGTCAGCCGGGTGCAGGGCCGGGACGACGAAGCCCTCGAACGCGTCGAGCACGCGCTGGCCATCGCGATCGGTGCGGGCGACCGGGTCGTCGAAGCGCAACTGTCCTGCTCCATGGGCGTCATGAAGCTCATGCAGGGCAAACTCGACGAGGCGCAGTCATGGTTCGACGGGGCCCTGAGCCAGGCTCGGGCGCTGGGCGACGACCACCGCGTGGCCGTGGTGCTGCGGCGGTACAGCCGACTGCACGACCGGCGTGATGATCCCGACGAGGCGCTGCGCTGCCTGGGGCAGGCGCTGGCCACCTTCGAGGAACTGGCCGACGAGCGGTGTGCCGCGTACACGCTGCTGGAAGTCGGCCGTGTGTACGCGGGGCGACACGACCGGGACCGGGCGAGCCCGGCACTGGAGCGCGCGGCGGCCCTGTTCCACCGGCACGGCGACCGCCAGGACGAGGCCACCTGCTGGCAGCTGATCGGCGACCTCGACGCCGCCGCGGGCGCACACCACCTCGCGCACCAGCACCAGGAGCGGGCGCAGCGGCTGTGGAACACGATCGGCGACCTCAACCGGACGAAGACGCCGGCACGACCGTCGTCGCCGTGAGGGGAGCCGCCCGCTCATCGCACGTCGCGAAGCCGCAGCAGGTACGCCGCGGTCAGCGCCACGGCACGGTCCTCGTCCCGCGACAGCTCCACCAAGGCACCCGTCGCCGTGCTCCCGGGGATGTCCGCCAGCGCCTGGGTCAGCCGGCCGCGCGCGGGCGCGTCGGTGGTTCCGTGGGCGAGGCGGTCCACCAGGCCGGCCGCGATCCGGTCCGTTGTCGCCGCGTCGATCGCCAGCATGCCCAGCGCGTCGGCCGCGTCCGTGTCGTTGCGCCCCGCCACGATCATGTCGATGAGCGTGGGGACCGCGTCGATCACGCCGCGTGACCCGAGCGCCAGAGCCGCTTGTCCGCGGACCGTCACGTCGGGGTCCGCCAGCGCGTCGCGCAGCCGCGCGGTCGCCTCGGCACCGGGGATCTCGGCGAGCGACCGTACCGCGCGTTCCCGTACCGCGCTCACCGGTGAGCCGAGGCCCCTCGCGAGCAGTGCCGGGCCGGCGGCCTCGCCGGATCGCGCCAGCGCCCAGCGAAGGGCGCCGGCGACGTTGGGCTCCGTCTCACTGAGCACCGCCTCGACCAGGGCCTCCACCGGCGCCGGGACCTCGTCGGCGCAGGACAGTGCCGCGCGCTGGCGCGCCCCCGCGCTCTGCGCCCCGAGCGCCTGGAGGAGCGCCACGGTCTGGAGGACGTCCTCCCAGCCCGCGGGCTCCGCGGCGTCGATGCGGCGGAGTCGCGTGAGCAGCTCGGTCTCGGCCGCGATGCGGTCGCGCGCCTGCCGGATGAGGTCCGCGACGAGCGCCGAAGGCGTGAACCCGGGATCGTCGAGCGCCCGCCCGATCTCGCGCAGTGACATGCCCAGCGACCGCAGACTCTCGATGTGGAAGATCCGCCGGATGTCGTCGCCGGAGTACTCCCGGTAACCGGAGCCCGTACGGCCCGACGGCCGCACCAGACCCAGCGATTCGTAGTGCCGGAGCATCCGGGCGCTGACCCCGGACCGTCGCGACACCTCACCGATCAACACAGGTGACATCATCCGCCCTGGGGCGCCCCGGTGAGAGCCACGATCCGCTTGGCCTCCTCGATCGCCGCCGCGAAGCCGGTGTCCGGGTCACGCAGCAGCCGTTGCGTGGCGAGGGCGTGCGCCCGCACACGCGGGTCGGAGCTCGCCGTCGCGTCCCGCAGAGCCGGCGCGATCACGTCGCCCAGGGCGACCAGCGCCTGACTGAGACTCAGCTGCGTCTCCGGCCCGCCGCGCCCGAGCTGCGCCGCCAGCACCGTGGCCAGGCCGGGTTCCTCGCCGTCCGGCACGAGGACGACGGCCGCCCGCCAGGCGCTCCTCGCCACCTCGTCGTCGGCGTCCGACAACAACGCCCGCGTGATCGCCGGCCACACCTGACGGTCCCCGATCTTGGACAGCGTGTGCAACGCCTGGCTGCGTGCCTGGGCATGCTCCGAGCGGACCTCGCGGAGCAGCTCGGGGAGCGTCAGGGACACCGGGTGACGAGTCAGCGCCCAGGTCAGCATGTCACGGACGAAGAAGTCGGACTCGATCGCGCAGCGCTCGACCAGCGGGCGGACGAAGCACGGATCGGGCGCCGAACCGACCGCCAGAGCGGCCTGCAACCGCACGGACGAGCGACCGTCCTCCAGTGCCCGGAGCACTCGTATCGCATCCGTGTCCTGTCTCGTCATGGCCATCGGGACCACCTCCTGGGGAGGCAGTGAAGACCTTGTCACCGTGTCAGGGTCAAACAGGGGGCCGAACGGGGGAGCCACCTGGCGCACTCACCTCACTCACCGGGGAAGCGCCCCGTGGAACGCAGCTCCCAGCGCCGTTCGGCGTAGGCCAGGTCGTCGCGCCACAGCCGGCCCGCCGCGTAGCGCATGACGGGACGCAGCAGCGGGGCGGTCCGGCGGGCCACGGCGAAGCCCCGGCGCTCGGACGTGGCGATCACCGCCTCCACCACCGCGGTACGCGGCCTGCCCAGGCTGTCCGGGCCCAGCGGGCTGGCGTGGGTCTCCACGACGGAGCCCTCGCCCTCGCCCTCGGTGATCCTCATGACGACCGTGCGCGGGCCCGGAGCGGTGAACACGGCGCGGACCGGGACGACGAGCCGGCCGGCGAGCTTGAAGGAGACGTCGACCGTGAACGCGTCCTCGCCGTCGTCCCGTCCAGGAGCGTCCACGACGGTGAGGTCGACAAAGGAGTACGGGTGGAACCAGGCCCCGTGCCAGGGGTCGAGGCGGTTCGCGACCACGTCCGCCGGTTCGCACACGCCCTGCCCGGTGTACACCGCGGTCAACGCGCCCGCCGCGGCGGGCCGTTCGGGCACCGGCGGCCGAGGCGTGGGCTCCTCGCCCCCGGCGCCGTCCAGCCGGACCCACAGCAGCACCCCGTCGTCGTACGCGGGCCAGGGCTCCCAGCCGGCGAACGGTCCGCCGTCCAGGGCGAGTCCGTGCCAGTGGCAGACGAGTGTGCCGCACCGCACCGGGCTGTCCCGGAGCGGCGCCCCCAGGTGCGGGCAGACACCGGGTCCGGCGACGAGACGGCCTTCGGCGTCGCGCCACAGCACCACCTCCTGGCCCGCGACGGTGCGGGCCAGCGGGCGGTCCCCGGGCAGGTCGCGGGCGGCCCCGACGACGTACCAGTTGCCGCCGGGCCGCTGCTGCGCCCGCTTGAGGGCGTCGGCGATGAGCGCGGGCCGGGCCTCGCGCCAGGTCGGGCGCTGGCGTTCCCAGGCGACCGGGTCCCGGCGCAGCCGCAGGGGGAGTCGGGCTCGCCGGGGCGTACGGTCGGACGTCATGCGGCCTCCTCGCAGGGGGTGGGCGCGGCGGCGGGTGCGCGGCGGGCGGCGGCCAGCCGGGCCGCGGCGACCCGGAGCAGGCCGTCGGCGGCGACCAGCGCGCGGCGTCTGCGGGGGACCACGGCGCGGCGGGTCAGCACCGCCCAGCCGTCGGCGGCGACGGCGTCCAGGATGCCGCCGTAGAGCACGAACGCCGTGCGGATGCAGGGCCGGGCGACGGGGTCGAGCATCGGCACGCCGGGCGCGGCGCGCCGGTAGGCGGCGCGGGTGAGCTCGGCGAAGGCGCGCAGCGACTCCGTGACCCTGCGGTCGGTGCGGCCCTCCTGCCGGCAGCGGCGCAGCAGTGCGGTGTCGGCCCCGTGCGCGGCGAGCAGGTCCTGCGGAAGGTAGACACGGCCGCGGTCGAGGTCCTCGCCGACGTCCCGCAGGAAGTTCGTGAGCTGGAAGGCGACGCCCAGTTCGGCCGCGTAGGGGGCGGCCTCCTCGCGCGGCACCACCGTGCCGAGGACGGGCAGCATCTGCAGGCCGATCACCGCCGCCGAGCCGTGCATGTACCCGCGCAGCGCCGCGTAGTCGGCGTACTCGGTGACCGTCAGGTCGCTGCGCATGGAGGCGAGGAAATCGGTGAAGTGGCTCCGCTCGATCGCGTAGCGGCTGCTGGTGTCGGCCAGCGCGGTGACCACCGGCGCGGCATCCCGTACGCCCGTCCGGCCGCCCGCCAGACCCCGGGTGAGGTCGTCGGTCAGGCGGTCGAGGGCTGCGGCCCGCCGTGCCGTCTCCTCGCCGGTGGGGGCGCCGGGGCGGTCCTCCAGCGAGTCGACGATGTCGTCGGCCCAGCGGGCGAAGCCGTACAGGGCGTGCACCGCGGGGCGCCGTTCGGGGGGCAGCAACCGGGTGGCGAGGAAGTACGTGCGGCCGTGCCGGGCGTTCAGCTCCCGGCAGTGGGCGTAGGCGGCGCGCAGTGTCGGGTCGGTGATGCGAGCGGCGTCCAGCTCGCGAGCGGTCACGGTCGTACTCCTTCGGCGGTCGGCCGGGCTGTCCGGCGGGCGGTGGCGCGGGCGCGGGTGCCGCCGGTGACGCGGGCCGCGGCCAGCTTCCCCGACAGCAGGACGGGCGGTACACCCACCCCGGGGGTGGTGCCACAGCCGGCCAGGACGGCGTTGGCGGTGCCGCGCACCAGGTTGCGCGGGCGGAACGGACCGGTCTGGGCGAAGGTGTGCGCGGCGGAGAAGGGCGTGCCCGCGGCATGTCCCTGCGCGCTCCAGTCGGCGGGGGTCACCAGGCACTCCTCCTCGATGGCGGCCGCGATGCCCGCGAGACCGCGGCGGTCGAGTTCGCGCAGCAGGCCGTCGCGGTAACGGGTGCCGAGCCCGGTCCAGTCGGCGCTGCCCGGCCCGATGTCGGTGTTGGGGCACGGGGCCAGGACGTAGTGCAGGTGGCGGCCCGGCGGGGCCAGGCCGGGGTCGGTGGCGGTGGGCCGGGTGATCAGCAGCGAGGGGTCGCTCATCAGCTCGCCGGTGTGCGTGAGTTCACGGAAGGTGCGCCGCCAGGCCCCGCCGAAGGACAGCGTGTGGTGGGCCAGTTCGGGCCAGGTACGGTCGCAGCCGGCGTGCAGGACCACCGCCGACGGGGCGTGCCTGAGCCGCGCCGGGCGGCGCGGGGTCCGGCCCAGCAGCCCGTAGGCGACCGGCAGGTCGGGGGTCAGGACGACCGCGTCGCAGGGGATGCGCAGGTCGTCGGTCACCACCGCGGTGACGCGGTCACCGGCGCGTTCCAGACGGGTCACCCGCTGCCCGTAGTGGAACACCGCCCCCGCCTCGGCCGCGGCGTCGGCCATGGCCCGAGGCACGGCGTGCATGCCGCCGCGCGGGAAGTACACCCCGGCGACGGTGTCCATGTAGGCGATCACCGCGTAGGCGGCCATCGCCCGCTCGGGCGGCACCCCGGCGTACAGGGCCTGGAAGGAGAAGACGCGCCGCAGCCGCTCGTCGCGCAGGTGCCGGGCGACCCGCGCCTCCCAGCGGCCGAAGCCGCCGAGCGCGGCGAGCCGGACCAGGTCCGGGCCGAGCAGTTGCAGCGGCGAGTCGAAGTCGGCGTCCAGGAAGCGGCCGCGCTCGGCCTGGTAGAGCTGCCCGAGCCAGTGCCGCAGCCTGCGGTAGCCGGCCGCTTCGGCGCCCCCGGCGAACCGTTCGATCTCCGCCTCCATGGCCTCGCCGTCGGTGTGCACGTCGAGGGTGCTGCCGTCGGCGAAGAGCGCCCGGTAGGCGGGGTGCAGCTCGATCAGCTCGACGCGTTCGCGCAGCGAGGTGCCGACCGCGGCGAACGCCTCGTCGGCGATCTCCGGCATGGTGAGCACGGTGGGACCGGTGTCGATCCGGTAGCCGCCGAGCTCCATGCGCCCGGCCCGCCCGCCGGGCAGGGCGTCCCGTTCGACGACCGTGACACGGCGGCCGGCGCCGAGCAGGTGCAGGGCGGCGGACAGACCGGCCAGTCCTGCGCCGACCACGACCACGTGGTCGGTGGGTCCCGCGATGGTCCGGGTCACCGGCCCGCCTCCGATCCCGCGGCGGCGAGAGCGGCGGCCCGCGGAGCCGCGGCCGGTTCGGGCACCTGACCGGCCGTGCCGGTGATCTCGGCCAGCAGGGCGCGCAGCCGTCCGGCCGCCTCCGGCTCCAGTGCGGCTTCGCCGAGGTGGCGCAGGCAGCGCCGGTCGAGCCGCGCGATCCGCGCCTCCACGTGGTCGCGGGCCCCGGTGCCGGCGACCACCTCCCGCACGTCGGCCAGTTCGCCGTCGGTGAGGTCGGACCGGCCCACCGCGTGGTCGAGCACGCCGAGCGCGTGGTGGTCGCCCGCGGCGGTGGCGAAGGCCCGGGCCACCACCAGCGGATAGGTCGGGGTGCCCTCGCGTACATCGCCGCCGGACGGCTTGCCGGTGGCCCGAGGGTCGGCGAACAGGTCGTCGAGGTCGTCCCTGAGCTGGAAGGCGAGGCCCGCGCAGCGTCCCGCGCGGCGCAGCGTCCCGGTGGTGGCGTCGTCGGCCCCCGCGAGCACCGCGCCCAGGTGCAGGGGCCGTTCCACCGTGTACAGGGCACTCTTCAGGCACGCGGCCCGGATCGACCGGCCCGGGGTGCCGGAGGACACGGCCTGGCCGCGCACGTCGAGATACTGGCCCGCCACCATCTCGGTGCGCATCGCCCGCCACACCTCGTGCAGCCGGTACGCGGTGTCGCGTGACAGCCCGGGCTCCAGCAGCAGTCCGGCCAGGGTGTCGTCCGCCCAGGCCAGGGCGAGGTCGCCGGCGAGCACCGCGGTGGACGCGCCGAGCCGTCGCGCGGCGGGGCCGGGGGCGGTGCCGGCGTACTGCTCGGTCACGTCGGCGTGCAGCGCCGGCGCGCCGCGGCGGGTGGCCGCCTGGTCCATCAGGTCGTCGTGGACGAGGGCGCAGGTCTGGAGCAGTTCCAGCGCCGCCGCCGTCCGCAGTGCCACGCGCACCTGGGCCGGGTCCCCGCCGCCGCAGGCCCGCAGCGACCACCACAGCAGCCGGGGCCGGATGCGGCGGCCGCCGCGCCGGGTGAAGCCGGCGGTCCGCTCGGCCACGTCCCGGGCGAACACCGGGTCCAGGCCGTGGCAGTCGGCGAGGCGGTCGGCGAGGAGGTCGCGCAGTTCCCGGCCGACGGCGCCCGGCACGTCCTCGTCCACGGCGCAGACGCCGCCGGAGGCGGCCGGTTCCCCGGCGCCGTGGGAGCCGGGCACGGCGGGCGGCCTGCGCGGCGGACCTGCCGTGAGACGGCCGATCGCCTGGGTGGAACGCATCGCGGATCCTCTCGCCGGTCGGTGATCCGGACCGCCTGTGGGCTGGCCGGAGTGGTCGCGCTGTTCGTTGAGACACATTCCGCACGGACCGCTCCGCCGGATGCACCATTCGGTGGACATGCCGACGCCCTGGGTACCCACCCGCACGACACGCTCCCCGGTGCATCCGCCACGGCCGCCGCGCACGAAGACTGTTCGTGCCGCCGCCGGTCCGGGAGAGGGAATCGCCGTCGCCCCGGGAGACGCATGTGCCGTCGGTCAGGCAAGGGAGCCGTCGTGGAAGGAGCCGCCGTGCAGGTGGAGTCGGACGTCGCCGTGGTGGGCGCCGGGGCCGCAGGCCTGTCGCTCGCGCTCCGGCTGGCCCGCCCGCCCGCGGCCGGGCGCAGGGTGACGGCGGTGCTGCTGGCGGCTCCGCCGGGGCCGCTGCGCGCACCACGCCGCACCTGGTGCTTCTGGGAAGCGGACGCGGGACCGTACGACAGTGCCCTGACGGCCTCCTGGCAGCGGCTGCGGGTGCGTTCCGGCGACGGACGGACGGTGGACGCCGGGATCGAACCGCTGCGCTACAAGATGCTGCGCTCCGACGCGCTGGAGGATCTGGCCGGCCAGGTGCTCGCGGCCAGCCCGTGGGTGACGACCGTGGAGGCCGTCGCCGAACGCGTGGAGTCCGCGCCCGGCGGGGCGGTGGTGCACGCCCGCCGGGCCGACGGCGGGCGGGTGACCGTACGCGCCCGCTGGGTGTTCGACTCGCGGCCGCCCGAGCGGTTGCCCCCGGCACGCACGACGCTGCTGCAGCACTTCCGCGGCTGGTTCGTACGCACCCGCCACCCGGTGTTCGATCCCGGCGCCGTGGAACTGATGGACTTCCGCACCCCGCAGCCCGCGCACGGGCTGTCCTTCGGCTACGTCCTGCCCACGGGCCCGCGCGAGGCACTGGTGGAGTACACCGAGTTCTCCCGCCGACCGCTCGGCCGGGACGCCTACGACCGCGCGCTGCGGCACTACCTGCGCGGGGTCCTGGGCGCGGGCGAGCACGAGGTACTGGAGTGCGAACAGGGTGTGATCCCGATGACGGACGCGGTCTTCCCACGGCGGACCGCCGCGTCGGTGTTCCGGATCGGGGCCGCGGCCGGGGCCACCCGCCCGGCGACCGGCTACACCTTCAGCGCCGTGCAGCGACAGACCGGCGCGGTGGCCGCCGCGTTGCACGCGGGCCGCCGCCCCGTCCCGCCGCGCGTCCACTCGGTCCGCTCGCGGTACATGGACGCGGTGCTGCTGCACGCCCTCGACCACGGCCGGGTGGACGGCCCGGCCTTCTTCACACGGCTGTTCACCCGTGTGCCCACACCCCGCCTGCTGCGCTTCCTGGACGGGCGCACCGGTCTGGCGGAGGACCTGTCCATCGGGCTGCACGTACCGGTCCCCGCGATGCTCGGCTCGGCGCTGGCCCTGCCGTTCACCTCGCGCCGCAGCGCTCCCGCCACCCCCGCGCCCTCCACGGCCTGACCCCGCCCCCTTCCCCCCTTCCCCTGTTTCCCCCCGCTTCCCTGCCCGACGACCTCTTACGGAGATGGCATGCCCGTGTTGCGCGACGCCGAGCTGGCGACCGCGTTCGACCACGCCGCCCGGAGCTACGACACCCTCGTGGCGGCGAATCCCGGTTACCACGCCCACCTGCGCCGCTCCGCGCGGCGCCTCGGCCTGGCCGGCCGCGGCCCGGCCCCCAGGGTGCTCGACCTCGGCTGCGGCACCGGCGCCTCGACGGCGGCCCTGGCCGCCGTCCTGCCCGGCGCCGACATCACCGCCGTCGACGCGTCGGCAGGCATGCTGCGACGCGCGGCCCGGCGGCCCTGGACGACGCCGGTGCGCTTCGTGCAGTCGCCGGTGGAGCGGCTGGCCGCGGCCGGCGTACGCGGACCGTTCGACGCGGTCTTCGCCGCCTACCTGCTGCGCAACACCGCCGATCCGGACGCGGTGCTCGCCCAGGCCCACCGGCTGCTGGCGCCGGGCGGCCGGCTGGCGGTGCACGAGTACGCGCTGAGCGGGCGGGCGGCGCACCGGGCGGTGTGGAACGCGGTGTGCGGCGGGTTCGTCCTGCCGGTCGCCACGCTCCTCGGCGACGGAACGCTCTACCGGCACCTGCGGCACAGCGTCCTCTCCTTCGACACGGCCGGACAGCTCGCCCGGCGGGTGGAGCGGGCGGGCTTCGAACGGGTACGGGTGCTGCCGCTGCCCGGCTGGCAGGCCGGCATCACCCACACCGTCGTCGCCCGCCGCCCGTTCACCGCCGACGGGGAGGCGGCACGATGACCGGACCGCGCCGTCCCTCCTCCCCGGCCGCCGCCCACGGCCCCCGCCCCGGCCGGGACCGGCTGGCCCGGCTGCTCCCCGCACCGCCCGGCGCCGCCCGCGCACAGGAGTCAACCGCGCCACGCGTGGCGGTCGTCGGCGGTGGCATCGCCGGGCTGACGGCGGCCACCGCGCTCGCCGAGCGCGGGGTGCGGGTCACCGTCCTGGAGCGCGACGCGCAACTCGGCGGCAGGCTGGCCGGATGGTCCACGCGGCTGGCCGACGGCACGACGGTGACGATGAGCCGGGGCTTCCACGCGTTCTTCCGGCAGTACTACAACCTGCGGGCCCTGCTGCGCCGCACCGATCCGGTCCTGGACCGCCTCACCCGGCTGCCCGACTACCCGCTGCGGCACGGCAGCGGCCGGCAGGACAGCTTCCGGCACGTGCCGCGCACCCCTCCGCTGAGCGCGCTCGGATTCGTGGCGCTGAGCGAGTCGTTCGGCATGCGGGACCTGGTCCGGATGCACCCGCGTGCGGCGCTGCCGCTGCTCGACGTGCGGGTGCCGGAGGTGTACGAGCGGCTCGACCACGTCAGCGCCTACGACTTCCTGGAGGAGATCCGCTTCCCGGCGGCAGCCCGGCACCTGGCCTTCGAGGTGTTCTCCCGCAGCTTCTTCGCCGATCCCCGGACGCTGTCGGCGGCGGAGATGGCGCTCATGTTCCACATCTACTTCCTGGGCTCGGCGGAGGGCCTGCTGTTCGACGTGCCCAGGGAACCGTTCCCGCAGGCGCTGTGGGACCCGATCGCCGCACGTCTGGAACGGCTCCGCGCGCGCGTGCGCACGAACACGCCGGTGGAGGGTGTCAGCGTCCTGCCGTCCGGCGGCTACGGCGTGACCACCGCGAGCGGCGAGGAGTCGTACGACGGGGTCGTGCTCGCCCTCGACCCGGCGGGGCTGCGGGCCCTGGTGGGCCGGTGCGGCGACCTCGGGGACGCCGAGTGGCGCGAGCGCGTGGCGCGGCTGCGTACCGCTCCGCCCTTCCTGGTGTCCCGCCTGTGGCTGGACCGGCCCGTGCGCGCGGACCGGCCGGGCTTCCTCGGCACCAGCGGCTACGGGGCGCTGGACAACGTCAGCGTGCTCAGTGCCTGGGAGGGCGAGGCGGCCCGGTGGGCGGCCCGCACCGGCGGCTCGGTCGTCGAGCTGCACGCCTACGCCGTGCCCGAGGACGTCGGTCCCGGCCGGGAGGCCACTCAGAAGGAGCTGCTCGGCCAGCTGCACCGGATCTACCCCGAGACGGCCCGTTCGCGGGTGGTGGACGCCCGTCACGAGTGGCGGGCCGACTGCCCCCTGTTCGCGGTGGGCGGCCACGCCGACCGGCCCACGGTCACCACCCCCACCCCCGGCCTGGTCGTCGCGGGCGACACGGTCCGCACCGGCCTGCCGGTGGCCCTGATGGAACG
Organism: Streptomyces sp. NPDC021562; assembly: GCF_040640875.1. NCBI lineage: Bacteria > Bacillati > Actinomycetota > Actinomycetes > Kitasatosporales > Streptomycetaceae > Streptomyces > Streptomyces sp. NPDC021562. The sequence goes on along the minus strand of NZ_JBFACN010000019.1, from coordinate 60,201 downwards.
GGCCGCCACGAGCGGCTTCCTCGCGGCCAACGCACTGCTGGGCCGTTGGGGCCTGCGCGGCCACGAGCTGTGGACCGTCCCCGGCCGGGGCCGCCTCGGGGTCCTGCGCCGGGCAGCGGCCCTGGCGTAGGACGCCGTTGCGGGAAGATGCGCCGGAATGCTCCGGCGGATCTTCCCGACGGTTCCGCGGCCGGGCTCCCGGGTTCAGCCGCCCGGCCGGGGAGCACCGGCCGGGAGACCGCCGGCAGCGTCCCGCACCGGGGTCAGGGCCGCCCGGGCCCGTTCCCGGCGCCGGGCGGCCAGGGACTCCCGCGCCGCCTGCCGCGGGTGGCGGCGGCGCCAGTACGGGTTGTCGTGCGTGAGCCCGCCCGTGACCCGGCCGTACATCCCGAAGGTGAGGATGAGCAGCCCCATGACGAACGTGAAGAGGACGTTGGTCATGCCGAAGTCGAGGATGTTGGCGCTCCGGTCCAGGACGAGGAGGTGGCCGAAGCCGCTCAGCAGGAACAGTGTCCCGACGGCCATGTTCAACGTGGACGCGAAGTTCCCGCCCACCACGGCGCCGCCCACCAGCAGCAGCCCGAAGAGGACGGAGATCAGACTGAGCAGCCCGTTCGTCGACATGCCGGCGATACGGGCGCCGTCCGTGCCGAAGGGGCTGAGTTCGTCGGCGAAGCCGAGACAGCCGAACACCAGCAGAACGGCGCCGCACAGCCCGGCGCCGTACCGGTAGACCGTGGCCAGCCTGTGATCCACCGGCCATTCGTCGCGAAGCCTCATGACACATCCCTTCCGATGCGTGCCAGGCCCCCCAGGGCCGCGCGGGCACGAGTCGCCCGCCGGCCGTCTCACCGTCACTTCCGGCGGCGCCCCCGCGTCGGATGCACCCCACCGGTCCGCGGCCTCTCCCGCGCCCGCGACACGCGCCGGCCGACCGCATCCATCGGCCGCCCCCGCGCGGAAGTGGGTATGCGGGGCTTCACGCAGGGCGAAGCCCACGACCCACCCCAACCGGGAGGCGCCATGCACTCCACCGGCCGGAGCAGGCGTCTGCACACCGACCTGACCATCGAGCTGGTCATCAGCGACGCGGAAGCAGTGCGGCTCGACGTCAGGTTCAGCTACGACACGGCGGACCCGTTCGCCGTACGCCTGGACCTGCCCGGCGGTCCCGGGGCCGCCGCGCCCTGGCTGTTCTCCCGGGACCTGCTGTACACGGGCCTGGGCGCGCCGGTCGGCGAGGGCAGCGTGCGGGTCTGGCCGCCGTGCCCCTGCCACGGACCGACCACGGTGCGCGTCCTGCTGCGCGGCATGGGCACGGCCGCCGTGCTGTACATACCGGCCGGCCCGTTCGAAGACTGGCTGGCCGAGACGTTCCGGGCGGTACCGGCGGGAACGGAAGGCGCGTACCTGGACTGGGACGCCGTCGTGGCGGAACTGCTGCGCCGCGGGTGACCGGTGAGGCCGGGCGGGCGAGTCGTGAACCCTCCGGAGAGGACACCGGATTGACCCGGCGTCACGTCTTCGCACCACGCGGCACCGGCGACGGACGGCCGTGATCCGGATGAGACGTTTGTTCGGGCGTAATCGGTGCACACGATGAGCTGACACAGCCCTTATTCGAGGAAGCGAGACGCAACATGGGCATCATCGCGTGGATCATCATCGGCCTGCTCGCCGGCGCCATCGCCAAGGCCTTGATGCCGGGCAAGGACCCGGGCGGCATCATCGTCACCATGCTCATCGGCATCGTCGGCGGCCTTCTCGGCGGCTGGCTCGGCAAGGTGATCTTCGGTGTCGACTCCATCGACGGGTTCTTCCACCTGTCCACCTGGATAGCGGCCATCGTCGGCTCCCTCATCCTGCTGGCCCTTTACCGCCTCATCACCGGTAACCGGCACTCGCACCGCCACGCGTAGCCCGTCGAGGGCATACGCCGACGCGACCTGAACAGCTCCCTCCCTGGTTCACGGGGCGGGAGCTGTCAGCGTGTACGGCGGCAGCCGGCCCGCGGCTAGGAACCGGACGGGGAGCATTCGATGCCGGAGACCGTCGCGGCCGGCGCGGGCGCCCGGTGGGAGCCGGAGGCGGCGTCCTCGTCGAGCCCGCGGGCGGTGTGGATCCGCAGCAGCCCTTCGATGCCGCGCAGCAGGGTCTCACCGGCGAGGACGGGATCGCCGAGGTAGCCGGCGCTCATCGCGCCGTCACGGAGCATGACGAAGTGCCGCCCGGCGTGCTCGGCCTGAGCGACCGTGATCTCGGCGAACAGTCCGGTGATCGTCCGAAGGAACCACTCCCGGTGCGCCACGACCGCACGGTGGACCGGGTGGCCGGGATCGGGGAATTCCGCCGCCGCGTGGAGGAAGGCGCATCCGCGATACCCCGGCGAGCCGATCTGCTCGACCAGTGACGCACCGATGCCCCGCAGGATGCCTTCGGCGGGCAGGTCCGCGGCCGACAAGGAACCGATCTGGGCGCGGACCGCGTGGTCGACGCTTGCGATGTAGGCGACCGCAAGGTCCTCTTTGCTGCGGAAGTGGCGGTAGAAGGTGGCGTTGGTGACCTTTGACTCGGCGACCAGACGGTCGACGCCCACCGTGTGGATGCCTTCCGTGTAGAAGAGCTGCCCGGCGGTCCGCAGGAGCCGCTCCCGCGCCTCGGAGACCCGCTTGCCGGTGCCTGTGCCGGCTTCCGTCCTCGTCATGTCCCCATCCTAGCGGGTAGAACGCTCTCTCTTGTGTTCGCGGAGCGGCTGTGCCAGGCTGCGGCGAAGACAAGAGAGAACGTTCTCTCTACGTGAATCCCGCTGGAGGATCCCATGACGTCCACCGTCTCCGCCGAGCCCCTCGGCGCCACGCCGGCCCTGCGCCGGCTGTACGCCGTCCGCTTCGTCTTCGCCCTCGCGTGGGCCGCCCTCCTGTGGGCGCTCGGCTCGGAACTCACCGTCGCGGCCAGGCTGCTGCTGTTCCTCTACCCCGCCTTCGACGTGGCCGCTGCCGTCGTCGACGCCAGGTCGGCGCGCGCCGCCGGGCCGGCCAAGGGTCTGTACGCCAACATGGCGGTCAGCGCGCTCGCCGCCGTCGGCGTGGCGGTCGCCGGCGCGTCGGGCGTCGCCGGAGTGCTGGGCGTCTGGGGCGCGTGGGCGGTCGTCTCCGGCCTCATACAGCTCCTGGTGGGCGTCGCGCGCCGGCCGATGGGCGGCCAGTGGGCCATGATCCTCAGCGGCGGTATCTCCGTGCTCGCCGGGGCGTCCTTCATCCGGAGCGCCACACAGGACACCCCTTCGCTGACCGCGCTCGCCGGCTACGCCACTCTCGGCGGGATCTTCTTCCTCGTCTCCGCGATCCGCCTGCCCCGTCCGGCCCCCGGGAACTGAGCAGCCCCTGGCCGTGCCGGGATCCCGTACCCCGGCCCGGTCGCACTCGGGTCCGGGGGCCGGCCGGCTGGAATCCGAGGGGTGACGCATCTGTGGCCCGCCAGCGGGAATCCGGGTGGTGGACTGGGAGGTGCCTGTGCTGGACGGTGAGAGCCTGCGCCTGGACGAGGTGCTGCGGGCGGCGGAGGACGCCGCGCCGGTGGAGTCGGTCGACGTGGTGGCCCGGAACCTGGAGAAGAGGTTCTCGGCGAGCGAGGTGTCGTTCTGGCTCGTGGACATGCTCGGGCAGGAAGCCGTCCGGCTGCCCAGGGCCGGTACCGCCGCGCAGACACGGGGCAGGACGGAGACCCTCGAACTGGCCGGCAGTGTCCACGACCGGGTGCTGCGCTCGCAACGTCTGCACCAGGAGCCGGACGAGGAGGGCGGCTGGCGGCTGGTGGCCCCGGTGACCAACCGCGGCGACTGCATCGGCGTCCTGGACCTGACCGTACCCACAGCCGATGACACGGTGCGGGAGGCGGTGGCCGAGGCGGCCCATGCCCTCGCGTACATCGTGGTCACCGACCGCCGCTTCACCGACCTCTACCACTGGGGACGGCGCACCACCACCATGAGCCTGGCCGCGGAGATCCAACACCAGCTGCTGCCCACGGCGTCCTGCTGCGAGGCCGCCCAGTTCACGCTGGTCGGCGGCCTGGCCCCGGCCGACGACATCGGCGGCGACACCTACGACTACGCCCTCGACCAGGACGCCCTCTACCTGTCGATCACCGACGCGATGGGCCACGACACGGCCTCCGCGCTGCTGGCCACACTGACCGTGAACGCCCTGCGCGGCGCCCGCCGCGCCGGACGCGGCCTCCTCGACCAGGCCTACGCCGCCCACCAGGCGATCACCAGCCACGGTCGCGGCATGACCACCGGTCAGCTCCTGCGCGTCCAGCTGGATAACGGTGCCTGCGAGCTGGTCAACGCCGGCCACCCCTGGCCGCTGCGGCTGCGCGGCGAACGGGTGGAGGAGGTGCCCCTCACCGTGAACATGCCGTTCGGCGTGCCCGCCCCGGTGACCTACCAGGTGCAGCGGCTTGCCCTGGAGCCGGGTGACCGCGTCATCCTCCTCACCGACGGCATGCGGGAACGCGACGCCGCCAAGGTCGACCTTCCCGCCCTCGTCCACGCCACCCGGAAGGAACACCCCCGTGAAGTGGTCCGGGCCCTGACCTCCGCGGTGCACGACAGCTGCGGAGGGTCGTTGCGCGACGATGCCACCACGATGGTCCTCGACTGGCACGGCAGCCGTACCGGACAGCGTCACACCGACGGCGGCTCCAACTCCTGACCCCCGCCGGTGGCCCGGTGCAACGGGACGCACACCGCGGACAGGCCGCGCGACGCACTGGGCGGCTGACGCCGAGACCTTCCTCAGGCCCTTCCAGAGGGCCGGGCGGCGCTGCCTCCTGTCCTCGGGCGGCCCTCCGCGTCCGGGCGGTGCGCACGGGCGGCCCGGGCCGGGACGGTCAGCCTTCCGTCGTGGATCTCGGCGACGCGGTCGGCGGCGCCGAGGTGGGTGCGGTCGTGCGTCACCAGGACCGTGGCGGTGGCCTGCCGACGTGTCAGGCGCCTGATCAACTCGATGACGGCGGCGCCCCGTTCGTGGTCGAGGGCGCTGGTGGGTTCGTCGACCAGCAGGATCCCGGGGTCGTTCATCAGGGCGCGGACGATGTTGACCCGTTGGCGCTGCCCGCCGGAGAGCTGGTGCGGGCGACGGTGGGCGTGCTCGGCGAGCCCGACGGCGTCCAGGAGCTCCATCGCCCGCGCACGGGCCGTCTTCGGTGCTCGCCCGTCGAGGTGCGCCATGACCTGAAGCTGCTCGGCGGCGGTGAGTGAAGGCAGCAGGTTGGGCTGCTGGAAGACGATACCGACGCCGCGGCGACGCAGTTCGGCCAGTTCACCACGGGAGAGACCTGCGGTAGGGGTGCCGTCGACGCACACGGTGCCGGCGTCGGGGACGGTGAGGGTCGCGGCGACGGCCAGCAGACTGGACTTGCCCGACCCGGACGGGCCGACCACGGCGGTCACACTGCCTCGCGGCACGTCCAGACAGACGTGGTCCAGGGCGGTCAGCCGGGAGTCGCCGTCGGGATAGGTGAGGGTGACGTCGGTCAGGGTCAGACTCATCGGACGCTCCCGAGGGCGGTCAGCGGGTCGACGGACGTGATGCGGCGGACAGACAGCGCGGCTCCGGCAGATCCGAGCAGGATCGTCACCGCCGCCGGCACCAGTGCGGTGGCGGGGTCCAGGACGAAGGGCACGGTGGAACCGGAGACGCCCGCGCCGATCGCGGCGGCGATCGCGGTGCCGACCGCGGCACCGCCCGTGAGCAGGACGGCGGCCTGGCCCAGGGCGTCTCTCAGCAGCGCGGCGGTGGGCGCGCCGAGCGCCTTCAGCACGGCGATGTCACCGCTGCGCTGGACGGTCCACACGGTGAAGAAGGCGCCGACGACCAGTGCGGAGATCGCGAAGAGGAAGCCCCGCATCAACTGGAGGGAACCGTTCTCGGAGGGGTAGGACCCGATCGCGGACAACGAGTCCTCCTTGGTGACGGTCTCGGTGCCGGCCGCCCGGTCGGCGGCGCGGATGCCGGCGCGGGACGTGGTGTTCAGGGCGATGACGGTCGCGAACGGCGGTTCGCCGTCGCCTGTCGGTGCCGCGGTCCTGTGCCAGACCCGCAGGTCGGTCCAGATGACGGGGGAGTGACTGAAGTACGCGTCGCCGCGCACGGCGGCGACCGTCAGGAGCCGTCCCGCGAGGCTGAACCTGTCGCCCGGCGTCAGACCGAGGGCATCGGCGGCGGGTACCGAGAGCACCGCGGTGCGGTCACCGAGCCTGCCGCCCTCCGGTGCGAGAGGCGCACCGCTTCGCACCCCGAAGACGCCGACCCCGGTGCTGCGGTCCGCCGTCGTGGCCCTGGTGACGGTGATGCCGAGCGGTTCCGCACCGCTGACACCGGCTGCCCGGTGCCAGCGCCGCCACTGCCCCTCGGTGACGGCGGAGTCGGAGTAGGACAGGCCTTGGCCGCCGGGTGGCGCGGCGAAGGCGATCCGGTCGGCGGGCAGGGACGTGATGGCGGACACGTTCCGCTGCCCCAGTCCGGCGGTCAGCCCGGACAACAGCCCGACCAGCGCGGTGATCAGCACGATGACGGTTCCCATCAGGGCGAAGCGCCCCTTGGCGAACCGCAGGTCTCTCCAGGCGACGTACAAGGCCTCTGTCCCGTCCTCTTCCAGCGGTGCAACGGTCACCTCCACCGTCGCCGCCGTGCCCCAGCCGGGACATCTGGCGCAGGAGGTCACTTCGCGTGCCGGAAGACGGTGGTGGGCTTGTAACTTTCGGCAGAGGCGAGGGCCGACGGCCCTGTCTACCCTGGAGGCACCGTGAACGCCACCGCCCCCTCCCTGCCCCCGACCGCCCGCGCCCTGACGTGGTGCCTGCACCTGCTGGTCATGGCGCTGCTCGCCCTGGTCGGGGTCCGTGCCGCCGCCGGCGGTGCGGCGCACCACGCGGCGGCGGTCGTCGCCGTGGCGGTGCTGTGCGCGCTGGCCTACGCGACCGGCCCGCTGCTGCTTCGGCTGCGCCGCTCGCGGCGGGCCGCCGCGGGGTGGCTGGCCGTCGTGAGCGCGCTCTGGGCGGTGCTCCTGGCGATCTCCGCCGACGCGGTCTGGGTCGCCTTCCCGCTCTACTTCCTCCAGCTGCACCTGCTGCCGCGCCAGGCCGGCCGCGTCGCGGTGGCGGGCACCGCGGCCCTGGCCTGCGCCGGTTTCGCGGCCCACCACGGTTCCTTCAGTCCGGCCATGGCCATCGGCCCGGCGCTCGGCGCTGCCGTCGCCACAGCCGTGGTGTGGGGGTACCAGGCCCTCTACCGGGAGAGCGAAGGCCGCCGCCGGCTGCTGGAGGAACTCACCAGCACGCGCGCCGACCTCGCCGCCGCCCAGCACACCGCCGGCGTCCTGGCCGAACGCGAACGCCTGGCCCGCGAGATCCACGACACCCTGGCCCAGGGCCTGACCAGCATCCAGTTGCTGCTGCGCGCGGCGGAACGCTCCCTCCCGGGGCGGCCCGACGCCGCCGCCAAGCACGTGGAACAGGCCCGTCAGGCCGCGGTGGACAACCTCGCCGAGGTCCGTCGGTTCGTAGCCGCACTCACCCCGCCCGCTCTGCAGGACACCAGTCTGGCGGGCGCCCTGGAACGCCTGTGCACCACCACCGGCGCCCGGCACGAGCTGTCCGCGAGCTTCCGGCTCACCGGCGACCCCGTACCGCTGTCGACCACGCAGGAAGTGGCGCTGCTGCGCATCGCCCAGTCCGCCATCGCGAACACCGTGCGCCACGCCCGGGCCGGCACCGCGGACATCACCCTCACGTACGCCGATGGCCATGTCGTCCTCGGCGTCACCGACGACGGCATCGGCTTCGATCCGGGCCGTCCACCCGCGGCGGATCCGGAAAGCGGCGGCTTCGGCCTGGCAGCCATGCACGCCCGCGCGCAGTCCCTCGGCGGAACCCTGGCCGTGGCGTCGGCCCTCGGCGGCGGTACGACGCTGACCGCGCGGCTGCCCCTGACCCCGGTCACCGGCCCCGAACTAGGGAGCGGTCGGTGACCGGCACCGACGTCCGCCTCCTCGTGGCCGACGACCATCCCGTCGTCAGAGCCGGGCTGCGTGCCGTACTGGAGACCGAACCCGGTCTCGTCGTGGTGGCCGAGGCCGCCACCGCGGAGGATGCCGTCGCCCGCGCCGCCCGCGGTGACATCGACGTCGTCCTCATGGACCTGCAGTTCGGCAGGGGCATGGGCGGAGCCGAAGCCACCGCCGCCATCACCGCACGCCCCGGCGCCCCCCGTGTCCTGATCGTCACCACCTACGACTCCGACGCCGACACCCTGCCCGCCATCGAGGCCGGTGCCACCGGCTACCTCCTCAAGGACGCTCCGCCCGAGGACCTGGCGGCCGCCGTCCGGACGGCCGCCGCCGGACGCACCACTCTCGCCCCCGCGGTCGCCGAGCGGCTCATGAGCCGGCTGCGGACACCGGGCACCTCCCTGACGCCGCGGGAGACGGAAGTGCTGGCCCTCGTCGCCCGGGGCCTGTCGAACCAGGCCGTCGCCGGACGCCTCCACCTCACCGAGGGAACCGTCAAGTCCCATCTCGCCCGCAGCTACGCCAAACTCGGCGTCGACTCACGCACCGCGGCCGTCGCCGCCGCCACCGCCCTCGGACTCATCCGCCGCTGACCGGCGCACCTTTCGCGAGCGTTTCTCTGCCGGTCCCCGTCCCGTCACCGCGGCCTACGCGTGCCGGCTGCGGGCGTCAGTCGCCCGACAGAAGGTGAAGGCGCAGGGCCAGTTGGAGTTCCAGTGACTGTTCGGGGGTGTTCCAGTCCGGGCCGAGCAGCGCCTGGATCCGGTCCAGGCGCTGCACGACCGTGTTCACGTGCACGTGCAGCGCCTCCTTGGCCCGGGTCAGGCTCCTGCCGCAGTCGAAGTAGGCCCGCAGGGTGCTGACCAGTTGGGTGCCGCGCTGGGCGTCGTAGTCCAGCAGTGGTCCCAACGTCGCGGTGACGAACCCGTCCACGTCGTGGAGGTCACCCAACAGCACGCCCAGAAAACCCAGTTCGGCGACGCTCGCGCCCTGCCCGTCGCGACCGAGCGCGTGCAGGGCCCGCAGGCAGCGCACGGCCTCGGCGTGTCCGTCGGCGATGGCCCGCGGCCCGGCGGCCGGCCCCGCCCCGGCCACCGTGACCGGAACGCCGGTCAGCCGGCCGAGCTGCCCGGCCGCGCCGCGGGCCGCCTCCCCCGGACCGGTGCCGTCGCACGGGAGCAGCAGCACCACGGCGCCTTCGTGCTCGGCGCTGACGCCGCCACCCCCGAACAGGTACTGCACAGCCGCGTCCGCGAGCCGTCCGCGGGCCGCGTCGCCGGTGCGGGCGACGAGCAGCAGGTGGGGGCGGTCGAGGTGGAAGCCGAGGCGACGGCCGCGGGTCACCAGGCCGGCCGGGTCGCGGTCGGGCGCGGTGAGCAGATCGGTGATCAGATCGCCGCGTACGCGGTTCTCGGTCTCCGCGACCGAACGTCTCAACAGGAGCAGCAGCGAGGTCACGACGCTGCTGCGTTCGAACAGACGCCGGTCGGGGCCGTCGAGATCCGGCCGCCCGGACAGCACCAGGCAGCCCAGCAGTTCCTGCCCCGCCAGCACCGCGCACACCCAGCGCCCGTCACGGAAGACCGCGTGGGCGGCCGCACGTGAGCTCTCCGCCGCGGCGACCAGCGCCGCGGCCTCCTCCTCCGTGCCACCGGCGTCCCCCGGCTCCCCGGCGAACGCGCCACCGTGCACGGCGACCGAGGTGAGCGGCCATCCGGAGCCGTCGTGGACCGCGACGTCCCCCTTCAGCAGACCTGCCACCGCGGCGGCCACGTCCTGGAGTTCACCGCCGCGCAGCACCAGGTCGGTGAGCCGGTCATGCGCTTCCTCGGCACGCTGCATCGCCACGGAGTGCTCACGGATCACCGCGTTGGCCTCCGCGAGTTCGGCCATGGCCACCCGCGCGTCCGTCATCGACTTGGCGGTGTCGATGGCGATGGCGGCATGGTCGGCCAGCGAGCACAGCAGGGCGACCTCGTCCGGGGCGAACGTGCGGGGCGTGCGGTCCGCGGCGAACAGCGCGCCGATGACCTGGCCGCCGCTTCCCGACCCCAGCAGCAGCGGCACGCCGAGAATCGCCACCAGGCCCTCGTCCAGGACCCCGGCGTCGATGCTGCCCGTGTGCACGAAGCGGTCGTCGGTGCGGTAGTCGGGGGAGGCGTAGGGGCGCGCGGTCTGCGCGACCAGACCACCCAGGCCCTCCCCGAGCTCCAGGCGCAGGTTCTGGAACAGCTCCGACACCGAGCCGTCCGTGACGCGCATGTAGGTGTCCCCGGCCTCCTCGTCGGGCAGCGTGAGGTACGCGGTGTCGGTGCCCAGGAGCATCCGGGCGCGCCGGACGATGGAGCGCAGCACGGCGTCGAGGTCGCGCAGCGCCGCGAGATCACCGGCGGTGTCGAAGAGCGCGGTCAGCTCTGCCTCCCGGCGCCGGTGCTGCCGCAGCGTGGTCTGCACGCGCAGCGCCGCCTCGGTGGCCCGCTCGACCTCCGCGAGATCCCCGGCCCCGGCCCCGCTGTCGCGGGCCTGGGCCGCGACGGCACCGAGGTCCTCGGCCGGGGCTCCGGCGGCGAGGAGTTCGAGCAGTCGGCGCAGATGGCGGGTGACGGAAGCGGCTTCATGCGGCACGGGCGGGCAACCCTTGCGTCGTGGGTGAGCTTGGGGGATCAGCGTAGGGGCGAACAGGGAAGGCCGTGCCCCCGAGGGCCGGACCGGGACGGCGGGCGTCAGGCGGACGCGGCCGTCTTCCGGTCCCTGGCGGCCCCCGTCGCCGAGTCGTCCGGCTCGATCGCGGCCAGGTCCCGGCCCCGGGTCTCCCGTGCGGCGGCGACGGCCGTCACGGTGATCAGGGCGGCCAGTGCGACGTACACCGAGACGGGAGTGGAGGTGCCGTAGGAGCCGAGCAGGGCCGTCGCGATCAGCGGGGCCGGGGCGCCGGCCGCCACCGAGGACAGCTGGGCTCCGATGGAGGCCCCGGTGTAGCGCATCCGGGTGGCGAACAGTTCGGAGAAGAACGCCGCCTGGGGCGCGTACATGGCGCTGTGGAAGATGAGCCCCACCGTGACGGCCAGGACCAGCGCGGGGAACGACCTGGTGTCGAGCAGGGCGAAGAAGGCCCACGACCACAGGCCCACGCCGACCGCACCCACGAGGTACACGGGCTTGCGCCCGACCCGGTCGGAGAGCGCGCCGAACAACGGGATGAGGCAGAACTGCACGGCCGAGCCGATCAGTACCGCGTTCAGCGACGTCTGCTTGTCGATGCCCAGGTGATCGACGCAGTAGGTGAGGACGAACGCGGTGATGACGTAGTACGAGATGTTCTCGGCCATGCGAGCGCCCATCGCGACCAGGATGTCCCGCCAGTGGTCGCGTACGACCGCGACGAACGGCAGCTGCTCGGCCCGCTGTTCCGCCTTGCGCTGCTCGGCCTTGGCCAGCGCCTCCTTGAACAACGGGGACTCGTCGACGGACAGCCGGATCCACAGGCCGATCATGACCAGTACGGCGGAGAGCAGGAACGGCACCCGCCACCCCCATGAGTCGAACGCGTCGTCGCTGAGCACGGTGGTCATCAGGGAGAGCACTCCGACGGCGACCAGGTTGCCGGCCGGTGCGCCGCCCTGTGGCCAGGACGCCCAGAATCCGCGCCGCTTCGCATCGCCGTGTTCGGACACCAGCAGCACCGCGCCGCCCCACTCGCCGCCCAGGGCGAAGCCCTGGACGAGACGCAGGACGGTCAGCAGCACGGGAGCGGCGACGCCGATCGTGTCGTAGCCGGGGACGCAGCCGATGAGGGCGGTGGACAGCCCCATCATCAGCAGGCTGATCACCAGCAGCTTCTTGCGGCCGAGCCGGTCGCCGAAGTGACCGAAGACGACGGCGCCGATCGGACGGGCGGCGAAGCCGATGGAGTAGGTGAGGAAGGACAGCAGGGTGCCGGTCAGCGGGTCCGACTCGGGGAAGAAGACGCGGCCGAAGACCAGGGCGGCGGCCGAGCCGTAGAGGAAGTAGTCGTACCACTCGATGGTGGTCCCGATGAGGCTGGCGGCGACGATGCGCCTGAGGCCGGCGGGGGGCGGGGGAGCGGTGGTTCCGGAGGCCATGCGCGCCACTTCCTTGTGTGCGGTGGGGACGGGTACGTTCGGCACACCGTAGAAACATGCAGGTCAGGCGCACATGTGGGAGGGCAACATAGTTCGGGGCACGGCTATGCGTGCGACCACCATGTCGGCTCGCGGAAGGACGTTTCAGGGCCTCGCAGTTGGTCGAAACGATTGCCGTCCGGGATACGTAGTTCGAGGTGACGACGCGAATCGGTTCGGCCGTGTCGAACGCCGGCGGCGTGGCAGGCAGAGTCAGGACGGCGACGCCTTCGACTGGCAGCTGAACCGCGCCTCTTGCACTGCTGCTCGGCCCTCCGACCCCGCAACGCGGTGGACCCCATCCCGCTGCGGGGTCGCCGGCCCACTACAACGCTTGGGACGAGCCCGCACGGGCCCTGCTCGCCGACGAGGCCTGCGAGGCGCACCGGCTGCTGGAGACGGGCGGCCTTCGCGGGCGGACCGTGGTCATGTTCTGACGATGAGGTCCGGGCGCGGCCCGGCGCTTGCACCGTTGGATGGAATCTCGGTTCATCCCTTCGCGCCCGGCCTTCAACCGCGTCGGCGATGTGCGTCGTACGGCGCGACGCGGAAGGATCGGGGGCCGCGAGATCCGCCGGAGTCCTCTCTGCGGAGCACTGGCGCATGCGCTGACCCGCGGGAGCGTCAGCGTCGCCGGGTCGGTCTGTCGGTGGGTGGTTCGGGCCGGCCTGATGGCCCGGCTGGCGAGGGATGTCAGCCGGATACGTCCATCCGCTGGGTGCCGATCACCTTCAGGAGCCGGAGGGCCTGGTCGGCGTTGGAGCCGGGGTCGGCGGTGAAGATCACGAGCTGCTGGTCGCGGTCCGGGACGCTGAGGATCTGGAAGTCCAGCTCGACGGGACCCACCTGCGGATGGTGCAGGACCTGCCTGGCGTGGTGATCGACCTGTACCTCCTGGGCGTGCCACATCCGGGCGAAGGCCGGGCTGCCGACCTGGAGTTCGGCGATGAGCGCGCGGAGTTCGGCGTCGTCGGGGTAGCGGGTGGTGGCGAGCCGCAGGAAGCTGACGGCGTTGGCCGCCAGCCGCTGGTCGTCGGTGATCAGCGGGGCGTCGCCGGTGATGCCGCCGGGTGCGGGCAGGAAGATGCGCCGCAACACATTGCGGTCGGTGTGCGGGAGCGTGGAGAAGTCGCCGAGCAGCGCCGCGGCCATCGGGTTCCAGGCGATGACCTGGCAGGTGTCGTCGACCACCAGGGCGGGGAGGTCGGCCAGGCGGTCCAGCAGCGCGGTGGTGGCGGGGGCGACCTCGCGGGCGGGCCGCCTTCCTCGGTCGTGTTCGCGTTCGCCGGCGAGCGCGAACAGATGGGCGCGTTCCTGGTCGGACAGCCGTAGCGCGCGGGCGATGCCATGGAGTACCTGGCGGGAGGGTTGGCGTCCGCGGGCCTGCTCCAGTCGGCTGTAGTGGTCGGTGGAGATGTGGGCGAGTTGGGCGACCTCCTCCCGTCGCAGACCGGGGGTACGGCGGCGGGACCCGCCCGGGAGTCCGACGTCCTGCGGCCGGATCAGTTCTCGCCTGCTGCGCAGGAACGCCGCCAGTGCCCGTTTGTCCACGCCCCTACGGTATCCACTGGTCCGGACTGCCTGGGGGGCGCAGCCATGGACCGATGGTCCCTGGATACGACCCGTGGCGCGCACAAGGCTGAGGAACGGGCGGCCATCCGGTCCGGCGCCGCCCGTCGACTGATCAAGGGGCAAGGACATGCGGATCTTTCTCACCGGCGGTAGCGGCTACCTCGGCGGTGTGCTCACAGAGCATCTGATCGCGGCAGGCCACCGGGTGAGCGCGCTGGCACGATCGGATGCGGCTCGCGCCCGCGTCACCGGCCTGGGCGCCGACGCTGTGGCGGGCGACCTCGCCGACGTCGACACGCTCCGTGTGGCCGCCGGCCAGGCCGATGCCGTCGTGCATGCGGCGGTGGACTTCACCGACCCCGCCATGCGCGAGGTGGAGCAGGAGGCGCTGGCGGCCATGCTCGCCGGCCTCAAGCCCGGCCGCCGGTTCATCTACACCAGCACCGGTCTGGTCTATCCCGACCTTCCCGGTATACCCGCGAACGAGGATGTCTCCGCGGATCTCCGACAGTCGCCGCAGCCGTACAAGGTGCTGGGAGAGCGTCAGGTGCTGGCTGCTGACGGCCCGGCGGTGACAGTGATCCGCGCGGCCCTGATCTACGGCCGAGGCGGCTCCGCCCTGCTCCAGGGCATGATCGCGAGCGCACGGGAGAGGGGCGTCGCCCTCTACCTCGACGACGGCGCCAACCCGTGGAGTTCAGTCCACGTGGACGACCTCGCCCGCCTCTACCTCGCCGCCCTGACCCGGCCCGAACCCGGCCTGATCGTCAACGCCGCCGCACCCGACCAGGCGACGATGCGCCAGATCGCCGAGGCGGTGGCCCATACGGCGGGCGGCCGCGCTCAGTCCATCCCCGTCGAGCAGGGCCGCGAACTTCTCGGCCCGCTGGCCGACCTGCTGACCCGTTCCGCCGCGATGACCGCCACCCGGGCCGAGCGGCTCATGGACTGGAAGCCGGAGGAGCCGAGCCTCCTCGACGACCTCCGCACCGGCTCCTACGCCGCCCCATCACCTTGGTCCTCACCGACCCGGTGAATCTGCAGCGTACGTTCGCCTCGATCCCGCTGACCGAGGGCGAGGGCGGCGCAGTCGAGGACGGGCACCGCCATGGACGCGCTGCTCGCTGCGTGCGCTGAGCCGGACTCGCCAGGACGACGACGCGCACCAAGGAGCCCGGAGAGTACGGAGGGAACCTGCCTGGAGCACGGCAATCGAGGCTCACACAGGAGCGGACTGTCGCTCCGCGTCGACGGAGGCTCGACCGCCGACGGGCCGACATCGACCAGTCCACGTACCACCGCGCGCCCGAGGAGCAGTGGCAGATCATCGCGCTCTGACGCCCCTGACGGCGGGCCCGTGCTTCACTGTTCGGCGCGCCGAGGGCCACGCCGGGAGCGTCCGGGACGCAGGCGCCCGGTCACCCCGGTGCCGGTCCTCGCTGGGAGCCGGCCCCGCCGGACGCGCACGGGCGAACGGGGCTTCAGTGGGCCGTCCAGCCTCCGTCCAGGGGGATCGAGCTGCCGGTGACGTAACCGCTGCGTTCGGTGCACAGCCACAGCGCGGCCTCGGCGACCTCGGCCGGCTCGATCAGCCGCTTGATCGCCGTGCGTTCCAGGAACACCTGGTCCATCACCTCCGCCGCGCGGATGCCGTGGGCGAGCGCCTGATCGGCGATCTGCTCCTCGACCAGCGGCGTGCGGACGTAGCCGGGATTGATGCAATTGCTGGTCACGCCGTGGGCGGCGCCCTCCAGGGCGACCACCTTGCTCAGGCCCTCCAGCGCGTGCTTCGCCGTGACGTACGCCGACTTGTAGGCGCTGGCCCGCAGACCGTGCACCGAGGAGATGTTGACGACCCTGCCCCAGTGGTGCGCGTACATGTGGGGCAGCGTGCGGCGCAGGATGCGGAACGGAGCCTCCACCATGACGCGTTGGATCAGGGTGAAGCGCTCCGGCGGGAACTCGTGCACCGGGGCGACGTGTTGCAGACCCGCGTTGTTGACCACGATGTCGGCGTCGTCCGGCAGCGCGTCCACCGCCGCGGCCTGGGAGAGGTCGGCCACGACGGCGACACCGTCGATCGCCGCGGCCACCTCCTTGGCGGCCTCGGCGGCCCGGTCCACCACGTAGACCTCGGCGCCGGCCGCGGCGAAGCCCTCGGCGCAGGCCCGGCCGATCCCGCCGGCCGCACCGGTGACCAGGACCTTGCGGCCGGCGAGAAACCGGCTCGAGGCCAGACTGGGATGCTGGGGCGAGCCCTCGTGGGGGTCCTTGGTGCTGTCCATGCCCCCACACGCTAGGGAGGCCCCGCGCGGTGAAACATGTGGGTCCACCACACATTTTCGACCTCCGGGACGGCCGTCACCGCCATGTGCCCCAGCGGCATCGCCGACGCACCGCACCGGGGCCGTTCGGCCCTGGGGAGGGGACGGACAGCACCTGCCCGGCGGGGCCTGTCCCGTCCGACGCTGAAGGCGAGCCGAGGAGGGCCACGTCATGGTCCGTTACGTGTACGACTTCCACGAGGGCCGCCGTGACATGGCGGACCTGCTGGGCGGCAAGGGCGCGAACCTCGCCGAGATGACCCGGCTCGGCCTGCCGGTCCCGCCGGGATTCACCGTCATCACGGACGCCTGCCGCGCTTTCCTCGCCTCCGGTGAGGAACCGGAGGGCATGGCGGCCGAGGTCTCCCGGCACCTGACCGCGCTGGAACGCTCCGCCGGGCGCCGGCTCGGACAGCCGGACGATCCGCTGCTGGTGTCCGTCCGGTCGGGGGCCCGCTTCTCCATGCCCGGCATGATGGAGACCGTCCTGGACATCGGCCTCAACGACGACTCCGTCCTCGGTCTCGCCAAGGCCTCAGGCAGCGACCGCTTCGCCTGGGACTCCTACCGTCGCCTCGTCCAGATGTTCGGCAGCACGGTCATGGGCGTCGACGCCACCCGATTCGACGAGGCCATGGGCCGCCTGAAGGCGTCCCGCGACGCCCCCGACGACCTGCACCTGGACGCGAACGACCTCGCCGGGCTGGTCGAGACGTACAAGCAGCTGATCCTCGACGACACCGGCCGGGCGTTCCCCTCGTCCCCCGCCGAGCAACTGCGCCTCGCCGTCCTCGCCGTGTTCCGGTCCTGGAACGGCGAGCGCGCCCGGCTCTACCGCCGTCGCGAGCACATCCCCGACGATCTCGGGACGGCGGTCACCGTGCAGCGCATGGTGTACGGCAACCTGGGCGCCGACTCGGGCAGCGGAGTCGCCTTCACCCGCGACCCGGCCACCGGCCGGCCCGGGCTGTACGGCGACTACCTGGCCGACGCCCAGGGTGAGGACGTCGTCGCCGGCATCCGCAACACGGTGCCGCTGTCCGAACTGGCGCGGCTGGACCCGGTCTCGTACCGGCGGCTGCGCGACAACGCGGGAGTCCTGGAACGGCACTACCGCGACCTGTGCGACATCGAGTTCACCATCGAACGCGGCACCTTGTGGATGCTCCAGACCCGGGTCGGCAAGCGCACCGCCGAGGCCGCCTTCGCCATAGCCGCCGAGCTGGTGGAGGAAGGACAGATCACGGCGGAGGAGGCACTGACCCGGGTCGGCGGGGACGGCCTGGCCCGCCTGATGTTCCCGCGGTTCGACACCGGCGCCGCCGGCCGGACGCTCGCCCAGGGTCTCCCAGCCTCCCCGGGCGCCGCGGTCGGCGCGGCGGTGTTCGACTCCGCCGAGGCGGTACGGCGCGCCGCCGCCGGCGAGAAGGTCGTCCTCGTCCGCCAGGAGACCACCCCCGACGACCTGCCCGGCATGGTCGCCGCCGAGGCCGTGCTGACCAGCCGGGGCGGCAGGACCAGCCACGCGGCCGTCGTCGCCCGGGGGATGGGCACGGTGTGCGTCTGCGGTGCGGAGGAGGTCACCGTGGACACCGCGGCCCGGCACTTCACCACCGGCGACGGCACCCTCGTCGAGGAGGGCGCGGTCATCTCGGTGGACGGCTCCACGGGAGCCGTGTACGCCGGCGCGGTCCCGCTGGTCGCCTCCGCGGTGATGCGGTACCTGGAGACCGGCGAGCAGTCCGGCTGCCTGGTGGCCGCCGTGGCACGCGCCCTCGCACAGGCCGACGCGGTACGGCGGCTGGAGGTGCGGGCCAATGCCGACACCCCCGAGGACGCCCGGCGCGCCCGCCGGTTCGGCGCGCAGGGCATCGGGCTGTGCCGGACCGAGCACATGTTCCTCGGCGAGCGCCGCGAACTCATCGAGGAGATGATCCTGGCCGACGACGACACCGAACGCGAGCGTGCGCTGGCGGCCCTGCTGCCGCTCCAACGGCAGGACTTCGCCGGCATCCTCGACGCGATGGACGGCCTGCCCGTCACGATCCGGCTGCTGGACCCCCCGCTGCACGAGTTCCTGCCGGACCGCACCCGGCTCGCGGTACGCGTCGGCGCCGCCGAGGCCCGCGGCGAGCAGCCGGACGCACGCGAGCTCGCATTGCTCGCCGCGGTGAACCGCATGCACGAGGAGAACCCGATGCTCGGCCTGCGTGGTGTCCGCCTGGGTCTGGTCGTTCCCGGGCTCGTGGCCATGCAGGTGCGGGCGATCGCCGAAGCGGTCGTGGCACGCACCAGGGCCGGGGGATCGCCACTGGCGGAGATCATGGTGCCGCTCGTCGGCGCCGTCGAGGAACTGCGCATCGAGCGGGAGGAAGTGGAGCGGGTCCTCGCCGAGGTCTCCCGCGAGGCGGGTCTGCCCGTACGGTGCCCGGTCGGCACCATGATCGAGCTGCCCCGCGCCGCGCTCACCGCCGGCCGGATCGCCGAGGAGGCCGAGTTCTTCTCCTTCGGCACCAACGACCTCACCCAGACCACCTGGGGCTTCTCCCGCGACGACGTGGAGGCGGCCTTCTTCTCCGCCTACCTGGACAAGGGCGTCTTCGCCGCCTCGCCCTTCGAGACGATCGACCGGGACGGCGTGGGCCGGCTCGTCCGCATCGCCGTCGACGAGGGGCGCGCCGCACGCCCCGACCTGACCGTCGGCGTCTGCGGCGAACACGGCGGCGACCCCGCCTCCGTCCACTTCTTCCACGCCGTCGGACTCGACTACGTCTCCTGCTCGCCGTTCCGGGTCCCCGTGGCCCGGCTGGAGGCAGGCCGGGCCGCACTGCAGGTGCAGACCTCCGGGGCGAGACCGGCGGGAGCGCGGTGAGCCGGGGCCTCGTCAGCCGGCGGTTCCCGGGTGCCGGCCAGGGCAGCGGGTTCACCGTCCGGCCGCCGGGGCGCGCACTCGCCAGAGCCGAGCGGGCGAACGACCCGTCTGCCGGGACTTTCGCAGTGGAACAGTGGAGGAGTGCGTGAACGGGTCCCGTGGCCGAAGGAGGACACGATGAGTCACCCCGTGCTGGCCGGCGTCGACGGATCCGAGCCCAGCCTCGTCGCGGCCGAGTGGGCGGCACGGGAAGCGGGGCTGCGGGGTGTCGCCCTGCACCTCGTGCACGCCGCGCCGCCCCTGCCGGGCGACACGGTTCCCCACCAGGCCGGGGAGACGCTGCGCCGCGTGGGCGAAGGCATCGTCCAGGGGGCGGTCGCGCACCTCGGCGCCCGCCACCCGCAACTGCCCGTGCACGGCTCGCAGAGCAGCGCGGCGCCGGCGGAGACTCTGCTGTCCGCGGCGCACGATGCCGGGCTGCTCGTGGTCGGGGCACGGGGCTCGGGCGGCTTCGACGGCCTCGCGGTCGGCTCGGTGGCCCTTCGGGTGGCGGCCGAGGCCGAGCGGCCCGTGGTCGTGGTGCCGGGATCCCGGCCCGGCGGCTTCGGCGAGGGCGCACGCCCGGCGGGCGCCGTTTCTCAGGTCGTGGTGGGTCTCGACGCGTACCGCCCGGTCGACGCGGTGGTGGACTTCGCGTTCGTGGCGGCCCGGACGCGCGGCGCGACGCTCCGCGCGGTGCAGGCCTGGGCCCTTCCCGCCGAGTCCGTGTCGCCCCGGACGCTGTTCGTGACCGAGGAGGACCGTGCCACATGGGAGGACCAGGAGGTCCTGAGGCTGTCCGATGCGCTGCGGACCTGGCAGGAGAAGTATCCGGAGGTGACGGTCCGCGCCGACGTCGTGCTCCTCCATCCCGCGCAGGCGCTCGTGAACATGTCACGGAGAGCCGGAGCCGACCTGCTGGTCGTGGGCCGGGGCGGCGGCGAGGGCCGGCTGGGGCCTGTCACGCACGCCGTGCTGCACCACGCCGACCGCCCGGTGGCGGTCGTACCGCACCCGGCCTGACGCCTGACGGGGACCGGTCGGGGAACCCCGTCGGAGTCAGCCGAAGAACACCCCGAACTCGTCGTACAGCGCCGGGTCGACCGTCCTGGTCTTCGCCTCGGCGCCCGGGATGGGGACCCGTACGATCCGGGTGCCGCTCAGGGCGACCATGGTCCCGAAGGCGCCGTCCTTGACCGCGTCGACGGCGTGCAGTCCGAAGCGGGTGGCCAGCCACCGGTCGAAGGCACTGGGCGTGCCGCCGCGCTGGACGTGCCCGAGCACCGTCGTGCGGGCGTCCGTGCCGGTGCGCTGAGAGATCTCCCGGGCCAGCCAGTCGCCGATCCCGGACAGCCGCACATGGCCGTACTCGTCCAGCGACCGGTCCTTGAGGATCATCTGTCCCTCCTTGGGCACGGCTCCCTCGGCGGTGACGACGATCGGCGCGTAGTGGAACTCGAAGCGGTGCCTCACCCACGCGCACACCTGGTCGATGTCGAACGGCCGTTCCGGTATGAGGATCACGTTGGCGCCCCCCGCGACACCGGCGTGCAGGGCGATCCAGCCGGAGTGCCGCCCCATCACCTCCACCACCAGGGTGCGCATGTGCGACTCGGCGGTGGTGTGCAGGCGGTCGATGGCCTCGGTCGCGATGCCCACGGCGGTGTCGAAGCCGAAGGTGTAGTCGGTGCCGGGCACGTCGTTGTCGATCGTCTTGGGCACGCCGACGACGGGGATCCCCTGGCGGTCCAGCTCGGCGGCCACCCCGAGGGTGTCCTCACCGCCGATCGCGACGAGGGCGTCGATGCCGTGTGCGGCGAGCGTGTCCCGGATCCGGCGCACGCCGTCCTGGTGCTTGAACGGGTTGGTGCGGGACGAGCCGAGGATGGTCCCGCCGCGCGGCAGGATGCCCCGCACCTCGGGGACGCCCAGCGGCACCACACGCCCCGTGAGCGCACCCAGCCAGCCGTCCCGCAGGCCGGCGAACTCGAAGCCGTACTCCTGGACGCCCTTGCGGACGACGCTGCGGATCACGGCGTTGAGCCCGGGACAGTCACCGCCGCCGGTCAGTACTCCCACCTTCATGGTTCCCTCCCCACTTCCGTGCGCGGGTGAGGTGCTTCGTCGATCGTGAGATCCATTCTGAGCGACGGCGCCCACGCCGGCGACTCGCTCCGGTCCGGCCGTCGGGAGACGTCCGGCCCCCGCCTCGCGGAGGGCCGGTCGGGCCCCGAACGGACCGGGTGGCCCCTGATGCGGCCGGCGCCGAGGCGGCACGCTGATGTCGGAACCCTCGCACCGGGAGGTGGGCACCATGTCCCGCACCGTCACCGTCGGCCTCGACGACTCGCCCGAAGGCAGGGCGGCAGCCGAGTGGGCGGCTCGCGAAGCGCTGCTGCGAAACCTGCCGCTGAAGATCGTGCACGCCCAGGAGCCGACGCCCAGGTACCTGGCCCGTAGCCCGCTGCTGGACCTCGACGGTTACCGGCAATGGGCTCAGCGGCTGACACAGGAGTCCGCGGAAGGCATCCGGCTGCGTCATCCGGGCATCGAGGTGATCACCGAGCAGCTCACGGGGACCGTGGCCGACGTCCTGTGCGAGGCGGCGGGCTTTGCCGAACTGCTGGTCCTCGGCTCCCGGGCGCTCGGCGCGGCGCGGGGTTTCATGGTCGGCTCGGTGAGTCTGGGCGTCGTGGCCCGTGCGGAGCGTCCGGTGGTGCTGGTGCGCGCGCTGGAGCAGGCCGCCGACGAGCACATGATGGACCCGGCGGGCGTGCCGTCCGCCGCGGCGCCCTTCCGGCCGGTCGTGCTCGGCCTCGACATCGAGCGTCCGGACGACACGCTGCTGGAGTTCGCCTTCGACGCGGCCGCTCGCCGGAAAGCTGCTCTACGGGCCGTCCACGCCTGGCCCGAACCGCCCACCTCCTTCCACCGCTTCCCCGGCGACGCCGAACTCCAGGACACGCTCGAACGCGGCCAGGCCTCCCTTCTGAGCAAGGCACTGCGTCCCTGGCGGGAGAAGTTCCCGGACGTCGAGGTGATCGAGGCGAGCCGATGCGGCAGCGCCGCGCAGGTCCTCGTGAGCGACTCCCGTGACGCCTCTCTGGTCGTCGTCGGCCGGCGCATCCGCACCGGCTCGTTCGGCACCCACATCGGCCATGTCACGCACTGCGCCCTGCACCACGTGGCCGCCCCTGTGGCGGTCGTCGCACACGGCTGAGCCGCCACGACCGGTTCCTGGTGACGCGGAAGCCGGGGGCACAGAGCGGAGCACGCGCCGGTCAGTACGGGGTGACGGGGCCGGTGCCGGCCGGGGGTGACGGCCCGGCCCGGCCCCTACGCCTCGCCGGCGTCCCCTCGCGTGCGGAGGCCGAGGGCCGCGAGGGCGGCGCCGACCAGGGCGAGGACGCCGGTGACGAGGACGGCGGTGTGGACGCCGTTCATGAAGGCGGTGTGGCTGCCCTCCACCACGGCGGCCCTCAGCTGTGCCGGCATCTTCCCGGAGACCGGGGCGACGCCCATCGCCACCGCGTCCTTCGCCTCGTCCAGGCGGGCGGCGACCGGGTGCGGTACCCCGGCGTCGGCCAGTGAGCCGCCGAGGGTGGCGCCGACGCGGCTGCTGATGAGGGAGACCAGCACGGAGGTGCCGAGCGCGCCGCCGACCTGGAGCGAGGTGGCCTGGAGGCCGCCCGCGATGCCGCCGTCCTGGACGGGGGCGTTGCCGACGATCGCGTCGGAGGACGCGGACATCACCATGCCGACGCCGAGGCCGAGCGCGACGAAGGGCGGCCACAGGGTGTGGTACGACGAGTCGGCGCTCCACGCGAGCATCGTGAACGCGGCGCCGGCCTGGAGCACCATCCCGAGCGGCATGGTCAGGCGCGGACCGAACCTCTCGGTGAGCTTCGCACCGAGCGGCGAGGCCAGCATGGAGGCGAGGCTGAGCGGCAGGGTGCGCACACCGGCCTGGACGGGGGTGAAGCCGCGCACGTTCTGCAGGTACAGCATCACGAAGAAGATCATGCCGAGCAGGACGAAGAAGTTCAGCGCGGTGACGACCGTGCCGACGGTCAGGGCCGGGTTGCGGAACAGGCGCATGGGCAGGAGCGGGTGCGCGACACGGGTCTCGTACCAGCCGAAGAGGACCAGGACGACGACGCCCCCGCCGATCGCGCCGAGCGTGCCGGCCGAGGCCCAGCCCCACGTCTCGCCCTTGACGACGCCGAAGACGACGGCGAGCAGTCCGAGGGCGAGCAGTACGACACCGGGCACGTCGAACATCTCGCCCGCCGCGGCCTCGTTCCTGGACTGCGGCAGGACCAGCAGGCTGAAGAGGAGGGCGATGACGCCGATGGGGGCGTTGATGTAGAAGACGGACTCCCAGCTGACGTGCTCGATGAGCAGTCCGCCGACGATCGGGCCGAGGGCGGTGGACACGGACGAGACCATCGCCCAGATGCCGACCGCCATGCCGAACTTCCGCGGCGGGAACACCGCCCGGAGCAGTGCGAGCGTGTTGGGCATGAGCATCGCACCGAACGCGCCCTGCACGGCGCGGAAGGCGATGACGCCCTCGATCGATCCGGCGAGCCCGATCGCGACGGACGCGGCCGTGAACCCGACGACGCCGACGAGGTAGAGGGTGCGGCGCCCGAAGCGGTCGCCGAGTTTGCCGCCGAGGATGAGAGTGGCGGCGAGGGCGAGCAGGTAGGAGTTGGTGACCCACTGCAGTTCGGGAGTGGTGGCGTGCAGGTCGCGGGCGATCTCGGCGTTGGCGATCGAGACCACCGAGCCGTCGAGACCCACCATGAACAGGCCGAGCGCGACGGCGACGAGCGTCAGCCATGGGTTGGCGCGGGGACCGCCGGCACCGGGGTCGGATACGGACGCGGGCGCTGCGGGGGCAGCGGTGACAGACACGTGTGAGACGTCCTTGAGACGTTGGCGCGCCTCTGGCGGCGCGTGGACAGACAGGGGGAAGCCGCCCGGCCCCGCCGCGGACGCGGTCGGGGCAGCAGGCGTACAGAGAGGTGAACCGGTCAGGCGGAGTGGTCGCGCAGGCGCCGGGTGAGCGCCTCCAGCGCGCCGAGGGCCGAGCCGAGGGCACCGCGGTCGCCGTCGGAGAGGGTGCGCAGGACGGTCGCGAGCTGCGCCGCCGCGATGTTCTCCACCTCGCCGATGCGCTGACGCGCCAGGGCGGTGACGAACAGACGCGCCACGCGCCGGTCGGCATCGTCCCGGTGCCGTTCGAGCAGCCCCGCCTCGGTGAGGCGGGTGACCAGGGTGCTGACGTTGTTCGGCACCATCCGCAGCGCCTCGGCAGCCTTGTGGACGGTGGCGCCGTCGTGCTCGGCGACATACTGCAGAAGGGCCAACTGCCGCTCAGGCAGCGGGGGATAGGGCAACTGCCGGTCGATGCTCTGCCTGAGGTGCCGGTTCAGCGCGGGGAGGCACGCCACGAGGCCGGTGGCCACCTGGTCGACGTCCTGGCTCCGGTGAGCCTCGCTGATTCCGGTCACGTCGCCAAATTACCTATGAAGAGATACCTATGTCAAAAGAGTGTTGTCGCCGGGAAGTCCTCCCGTGCAGAGGCCTCAGTGACGAGTCCCCGCACCGGTGTTCAGCGTGCGGCCGAGCGCATGCGCCTCGCGCAGCAGGAGCGCGCCCAGTTCAGGTCTGCGCTCGGCGCGGAACCGCGTCTCCACACCGGTCACGGTCAGCGCCCACCGGGGCTGCCCTGCATGGTCGAACACCGCCGCCGCCATGCCCCAGCTGCCTTCCACGACGAGTCCGGGGTTCACGGCGTAGCCGTCGATCCGGGTCCGGGCGATCCGCTCCCGCACCGCGTCCGGCGCGTGCGCCGGACCCCACCGCTCGACCAGATCCCCGCCTGCCAGGTAGGCGTCGATCTCGGCGTCGTCGAGGAACGACAGCACCGCCAGGCCCGCGGACACGACCCCGAGCGGGAAGCGGGCGCCCTCGTAGAGCACGAACGAGCGGATCGGGAAATCTCCGTCCTCACGCAGCAGGCACACCGTCTCGTCACCCCGCCGGGCCGAGAAGAACGCGCTCTCCCCGGTCAGGGCAGCCAGCCGGTGCACGCTCTCCCGCGCGTGGCGAGTGATGTCGTAGCGACTGCCGGCCACCCCGCCGAGCAGATACAGCTCGGGGCCGAGGAACCAACGCCCACTGCGCCGGTCGCGGTCGACGAACCCCTCGTCCGCCAACGAGACCAGGAGCCGATGGACCGTCGGCCTCGGCAGGCCCGTCGCCCTCGCCAGTCCAGCGGTGCCCGCACCGGCCTCGTTGACCGTCGACAGCGCGCGCAGCAGCGCGCCCACCCTGGCGACGAGGTGGGCTCCCGGGGTGCTGTCCATGCCCTCATCGTACGTTCACTGAGTGGACGCTCCAGGCGGCCCCCGCTCGCCCGGCAACCGGTTCCGCCCATCCGAGGATTTGTTTCTTGCTCCTTGCAGGCGCGGCAGCGTTGACTCGGACGCTCAGACAGTGAACGCCCCAGGCGGGAGGTGGACGAGGTGAGCAAGCTGCGCACGACGGCGGAAGAGGCCTTGGCGGGTGTCCTGACCGACGGGATGACGATCGCGGTCGGCGGGTTCGGTCTCTGCGGCGTCCCGTACGACCTCATCGAAGTCGTACGGAACAGCGGGGTCACCGGGCTGACGGTCGTGTCCAACAACATGGGGGTCGACGGCAAGGGACTCGGTCTGCTGCTGGAGAACCGTCAGGTGACCAAGGTGATCGCGTCGTACGTCGGCGAGAACAGGCTGTTCGCCCAGCAGTACCTGGACAAGGTTCTCGACGTGGAGTTCTCCCCGCAGGGCACGCTCGCCGAACGCCTGCGCGCCGGCGGAGCGGGCATAGCGGCCTTCTACACGAGGACCGGCGTGGGCACGCCGATCGCCGAGGGCAAGCCGCACGCCGAGTTCGACGGACACGTCCATGTCCAGGAGCGGGCGATCGTCGCCGACCTCGCACTCGTGCACGCCCACACCGCGGACCGGGCGGGCAACCTGACGTACCGCGCCGCCGCGCGCAACTTCAACCCCCTCGTGGCCACGTGCGGCCGGGTGACGGTGGCCGAGACCGAGCGACTCTCCGAGGAGTTCATCGACCCCGAATCGGTCACCACCCCCGGCATCTACGTGAGCCGTCTGGTGGTCGCGCGCGAGCGGGTCAAGGAAGTCGAACAGCGTACGGTCCGTCCTCGCGTGACCGTCGAAGCATAGGGAAGCATAGGAGCGACGGATCGTGCCCCGCACACGCGACGAGATGGCCGCGCTCGCGGCCGCCGAACTCAACGACGGCGACTACGTGAATCTCGGCATCGGCATCCCCACCCTCGTGGCCAACCACATACCCGACGGCGTCCAGGTGACCCTGCAGAGCGAGAACGGCATCCTCGGCCTCGGCCCGTTCCCCTGGGAGGGCGAAGAGGACGCCGACGTCATCAACGCGGGCAAGCAGACGGTCACCGTCAACCCCGGCGCGAGCTTCTTCGACTCCGCGACGTCCTTCGGCATGATCCGCGGCGGCCACATCGACATCGCGATCCTGGGGGCCCTGCAGGTGAGCGCCCAGGGCGACCTCGCGAACTGGACCATACCCGGCGCCCTGGTGAAGGGCATGGGCGGCGCCATGGATCTCGTGGTCGGCGCCCGCCGCATCGTGGTGCTCACCGACCACGTCGCGAAGGACGGAAGTCCGAAGATCGTCGACGACTGCACGCTGCCGCTGACCGCCGCCGGTGTGGTCGACCGCATCATCACCGACCTCGCCACCATCGACGTGGGCAGGGACGGCCTGCATCTGAGGGCGCTTGCTCCCGGCGTCACCGAGGAGGAGGTCCGGGCGAAGACCGGTGCCTCGCTGCGACCGACGCCACGATGAGTCGACAGGCCGGTGGGCCCGAGGCGGACCGCCGGGAGCACGCGCTCGGTCAGATCTGGCTGGCGCCGCCGTCCACGTAGATTTCGGCGCCGGTCATGTAGCTGCTGGCGTCGGAGGCGAGGAACAGCACGGTCTCGGCGATCTCCTCCGGGCGTCCGAGCCGGTTCAGCGGCACTCCGGCGGCGAGGTTCTCGAGGAGCCGCTCGGCGGATACGGGGTCGCTCGCCAGCCCGGTGAGGCCGGGGGTCTCGACCGGGCCGGGCGCGATGCTGTTGACGCGGATGCCCTGGGCGGCGAGTTCGGCGGCCCAACTGCGGGTGAGCGAGCGCAGGGCGGCCTTGCTGGCGGCGTACACGCCGAACGACGGGGCGCCCTTGACGTCGATGTTGGAGCTGGTGACGATGATCGAGGAGCCGGGCCTGAGCAGGGGCAGCGCCTTCTGCACGGTGAACAGGGTGCCGCCGACGTTGGTGTTGAACGTCTCCGCGTAGTGTTCCCAGGTGACGTCGGGCAGCGCGGCGAACGATCCGCCTCCGGCGTTGGCGAACACGATGTCGAGGCCGCCGGCTTCCGCGACGATGGCGAACAGCCGGTCCAGGTCGCCGAGGTCCGCGACGTCGGCGCGGACCGCGGTGGCCCGCTCGCCGATCGAGGCCGCCGCGTCGTCCAAGGCCTCCTGGCGGCGTCCGGTGAGGAAGACGTTCGCCCCTGCCGCGGCCAGTCGCCGGGCGGCGGCCAGGCCGATGCCCGAGGTGGCCCCGGTGACGAGGGCGGTCTTGCCGTCGAGCTGTCCCATGATGGTTCTCCGTGCGTGGACGTGCTGGTCACTGGGTCGGATGCCGGTCCGGCGGGGGCGCTCGCCGTGCTGTTCCACGAGGACCGCTCCATTTCCGTACCGTTCGATACCGAATAACGAGGGGCCCACGCCGACTATTCCGTACCGACCGGTTAAGATTGAGGGGACGCCTGAGAACGGGGGCGAGCATGGCGGAACGGGGCAGGCCCCGCGGTTTCGACGCGGACGCGGCGCTCGACCGTGCGGTGGAGGTGTTCTGGCGCCAGGGCTACGAAGGTGCGTCCCTCAGCGACCTCACCGACGCCATGGGCATCAACCGGACCAGCATGTACGCCGCGTACGGCAACAAGGAAGAGCTGTTCCGCCGTGCCGTGGCCCGCTACGCCGAGGCCGAGATGGCCTACGCCCGCGACGCGCTCACCCGGCCCACCGCGTACGCCGTCATCGAGGCCTTCCTGCGGGCCAACGCCGACGCGCTCACCCGCCCCGGCCGCCCGCCCGGATGCCTGTCCGTCCAGGGCGGCCTCGCCGAAGGCGGTGACAACGGCCATGTCGCCCAGTTCCTCGCCCAAAGCCGCCTCACCGGGGAGCAGGCACTCGCCGACCGGCTCGCCCGAGCCGTGACGGAGGGCGACCTGCCCCCGGGCACCGACCCGCTCTCCCTGGCCCGCTACGTCATGGTCGTCAGCGAGGGCAACGCCGTCCACGCGGTCGCGGGCGCGGACCGTGCGGCACTGCACGCCACCGTGGACATCGCGCTGCGCGCCGTCCCGGGGCACGGCGGTGGACATCCCGGGCCCCGGTGAGGCCGTCAGCACGACCGAACGGCGCGCTGCACGGCGATACGCCGCGCCGCAGGTCCCCCTCCCGGGGCTACGCGATCTCGTCGATGTGCTCCTCGACCCAACTGCGCAACTGCGCCAGCGGGCGGGCCACGCTGCGGCCGAGGTCGGTGAGCGCGTACTCGACGTGCAGCGGCACGGCCGGGTAGATCGTCCGGTCCACGAAGCCCTTGTCCTCCAGGCGGCGCAGCGTGTTGGTGAGCACCTTCGGGCTCACCCCTTGCAGACGCCGTTGCAGCGCCCCGAAGCGCTGGGGGCCGTCCTCCATCGCGCCGATGGCCAGTGCCGACCACTTGTTGGCCAGCAGGTCGAGCACCTCGCGGCACGGGCACTGGGCGGCGTAGACGTCGTGGTGGTCATGGTGTTCGGTCGCGCACAGCGTCACCATCGGTCCGGTCTTCCTTCTCTCCGCTTGCCTTCCTCAGCAGGTTACTTCCTTATGGGAAGTAGGAGTCCTTGCGGGTTACCACCCACAGCGAGTTACGTTCCTGTCGCAGCGGCGGCCCGCCCGCTGCGACCTGAAGAGGAGTGCAGACATGAGCCGGATCCCGCAGAGCATGCCCGCCGTCGCCTACCGCAAGAGCCTGCCCGCCGATGACGCGGAGAGCCTGCTGGACGTGACGCTGCCGGTGCCGGAGCCAGGACCGCGCGACCTGCTGGTGCAGGTCGAGGCCATCGCGGTCAACCCGGTGGACCACAAGGTCCGGCAGAGCAACGATCCGGGCGGCGAACCGAAGGTCCTCGGCTGGGACGCCGCCGGCACGGTCGTCGCCGTCGGCGACGAGGTGACGTCGTTCACGGTGGGCGACGAGGTCTTCTACGCCGGGGTGATCGACCGGCCGGGCGCCAACTCCCGCTTCCACGCCGTGGACGAGCGCCTCGTCGGTCGCAAGCCCGCCGCCCTGTCCTTCGCCGAGGCCGCGGCGCTGCCGCTGACCTCGCTGACCGCCTGGGAAGGCCTCTTCGAACACCTCGGGCTGCACGACGGCGCCCTCAGGCAGACCGGCACCCTGCTGGTGACCGCGGCCGCCGGCGGTGTCGGCGCGATGGTGTCCCAGCTAGCCCGCGCGCTGACCAGCCTGACGGTGGTCGGCACCGCGTCCCGCCCGGAGACCACCGAGTTCGCCCGCCGCATGGGCGCGTCCCACATCGTCGACCACCACAAGCCGCTCGCGCCACAGGTGGCCGAGGTGGCGCCCGGCGGAGTGGACTTCGTCTTCAGCACCGCCGGCACCGAGCAGAACCTGGCCGCCTACGCGGAGATCCTCAGGCCCTTCGGGCGGGTCGTGGCCATCGACGACTTCGGACCCGCCGAGATCGGGCTGCTGAAGTCCAAGAGCCTCTCCTTCCACTGGGAGTTCATGTTCACCCGGTCGTTGCACCGGACGGCCGACCAGGCAGAACAGGGCCGCATCCTGAACCAGATCTCCCGTCTGGCGGACGCCGGCATCCTCACCACCACGGCCACCACCGATCTCGGCACCATCAACGCCGAGCACCTGCGGGAAGCTCACCGCATCCTGGAGTCGGGCCGGGCCATCGGCAAGATCACGCTGAGCGGTTTCTGACCCCGTTGCTCGGGGCGCCATCGCCGGGCACGGCACCGACCGCCGACGTCACCCACCGGATTATTGATCCGATGTTTCTGTCTCTCGGCATTGACGTCTCATCGCCGCGCTTCTACGTTTCCCGCATGTTTCCAACAAGTCGGCAAGTGCGCGTCGTGCGGCCCGCCCGCGCGTTCCGCTTATTCATCGGACCTTACAGGGTCGGCGCGGCCTTCCTGTGCACGCTGCTGGCCGTCGCGGCGCTCACCCTGCCCGCACGCGCGGCGAGCGCGGTCACCTTCTACGTCTCGCCCGGCGGCAGTGACAGCAACCCGGGGACCAGCTCGGATGCTCCCTTCCGGACGCTGACCAAGGCCCAGGCGGCGGTCCGGGCGATCGACAAGTCGACGTCCGGACCGATCACCGTGACCTTGGCCGGTGGCGTCTACAGGCTGGCCAGGACACTCACCTTCACGGCCGCGGACTCCGGCGGCGGTACGGCCGGCACCGTCTGGTGGAAGGCGGCGTCCGGACAGTCCCCGGTCATCAGCGGCGGCGTCCAGATCACCGGCTGGGCCCGGACCGGCGCGGGCAGCGGCATCTGGTCCGCCCCGGCCCCCGCCGGCCTGGACACCCGGCAGCTGTACGTGGACGGCGTGCGCGCCCAGCGTGCCACCGGCGCGCTGCCGGTGTCGGTGAAACAGACGGCGACCGGATACACCACGGCGTCCGGTGACCCGATGGCAGGCTGGCGCGATCCCTCGGCCATGGAGTTCGTCTACCGGGGTGGACTCGGGCTGTGGACCGAGCCGCGCTGCCCGGTCGCCTCGGTCACCAGTACCGCCATCACCATGGCCCAGCCCTGCTGGAACAACTCCACCCAGCGCGTCATGCGTACCGACGGCTCAGGCCGCACCTACAACCTGGTCGGCCGCAAGTCGATCACCGAGGCGCCGACGGCGGTCGAGAACGCCTACGAACTCCTCGACAAACCAGGTGAGTTCTACCTGGACAAGAACGAGCACCGGTTCTACTACATACCCCGTTCCGGAGAGGACCTGACCACCGCGGACGTCGAGGCACCCGCGCTCGACACGCTGGTGGCGACCTCCGGCAGCGCCTCGGACGAACCCACCCACCTCGGCTTCCAGGGCATCCAGTTCAGCTACGCGAACTACACGACCTCCAACACCGGTACCGGCTTCTCCGAGATCCAGGCGACGTACCAGGTCACCGGAACCACCGGCTACGCCACCCAGGGGCTGTGCCAGTTCGTGCCAGGGGGCACCTGCCCCTACGGCAACTGGACGAAGATGCCCGGCGCGCTGCGGTTCACCTACGACAAGAGCATCCACTTCGACCACGACTACTTCGTCCACCTCGGCGCGGCCGGACTGGACCTCGGCGACGGCTCACAGAACGACTCGGTCACCGCCTGCGTGTTCACCGACATCTCCGGCAACGGTCTCGACCTGGGAGGCGTGGACATCCCGCAGCCGACCGGCTCGGCACAGCACACCAGCGGGATCACCGTGAAAGACAGCCACTTCTACGACACCGCCGCCGAGTACCACGGCGGGGTCGCCATCGACGCCGGATACATCGAGACGTCGACCATCACCCACAACCAGATCGACCATGTGCCCTACACGGCGATCTCCATCGGCTGGGGCGGCTGGCCCGACAAGGTGAGCCTGCCCGCGCAGCCGAACTACTCGAACAACAACACGATCTCGAACAACCTGATCCACGATCACATGTCACTGCTCGGCGACGGCGGTGCCGTCTACACCAACGGCATCACGGGCACCTCGCTGGCGAGCGGCGAGAAGGTCACCGGCAACGTGGTCCACGACCAGCTCAACACCTCCGGCGGCCATGTCCTGTACACCGACAACGGTGCCACCTACGTGTCGATCCTCGGCAACGCGGTGTGGAACATCAACGTCTCGCCGTGGGGCAGCAAGCACGTGAACTACACCGCCGGTGACGGTACGTACGACCCCACGGACATCGAGGGCAACTACTGGCCGAACGGCCCGTCCGACTACGACACCAAGAAAGTCCTGATACAGGACAACCACGCCGTCACGGGAGCGGCCCAGGTTCCGGCGAGCATCATCGCGGCGGCCGGCGTCGAGTCGCCGTACCAGGGGATCCTCTCCTGGCAGCCGGCCTGACACGAGCGATGCACACCCGGCGTCGGGCGGGGGAGCGGTCCGCCTCCGCCCGGGGCAAGCCGACAGGCCCTCACCGGAGCCCCGAGGGACCGGTGTGGCGGGCGGTCCCGTCAGGACGAGGCCGCCCGCCGTTCCCTGCATCAATGCGCCTGGGGCGTCGAGGACCGGTCGGCGGCCCGGTTGTTGCGGTCGATCTCCGGCATGTGCGTCTCGGCCCACAGCCGCAGGACGGAAAGCGGTCCTTCAAGGGACTGGCCCAGCTCGGTGAGACGGTAGTGCACGGCAGGGGGCACGGTGGGCTCCACGCGGCGCGCCACCAGGCCGTCGCGGGCGAGGCTCTGCAGCGTGGCGGACAGCATCTTCTGCGAGATGCCCGGGACACGGCGCCGCAGCTCCGCGAACCGGACCTCGTGCGGGGACTCCTCGGCCAGCACCTTGACCGTCAGCGACGTCCACTTGGTGCCGATGCGGTCGAGCAGTTGGCGGGTCGGGCAGCGCGGGTCCAGCAGGTCGCCCCGCTCACCTGGCCGCCCGCCCTGTCCGTCGGAACCCGACGTGGTCACCTGGAGCTCACCACCTGAAGGGAAAGTGCCGCCTTGGGCGAGACAGGCTAGTTCCCTACGGTGACCTTGTCACCTCTCCATACCAGTCCACGGGAGTCCCGCCATGCCCGAACTGCGCCGCGTCGCCGTCAACGGCGTCGAACTGAACGTCGCCCTCGCCGGAGCCGGCCCGGCCGTCCTGTTGCTGCACGGTTTCCCGCACACCTGGCAGGTGTGGACCGACGTCATGGCCGGCCTGTCGGGCCGCCACCGCGTCATCGCGCCGGACCTGCGCGGCTTCGGCGCGAGCGGCCCCGCCGCCGGCGGGTACGACGCGGGCACCCTGGCCGAGGACGCCGCGGCGCTCCTCGCCGCGCTCGGCGTGTCCTCGGCCGCCGTGGTGGCCGTCGACGCCGGCACTCCGCCGGCCTTCCTCCTCGCCATGCGCCACCCCGGCCTCGTCCGGCGCCTGGTCGTCATGGAGTCCCTGCTGGGGCGGCTGCCCGGCGCCGAGGACTTCCTCTCCGACGGGCCGCCCTGGTGGTTCGGCTTCCACGCCGCAGCGCCAGGCCTCGCCGAGACCGTGCTGGAGGGGAACGAGGCCGCCTACGTCGACTGGTTCCTGCGGGCCGGCACGCTCGGTGACGGGGTTCGCCCCGACATCCGGGACGCCTTCGTCCGCGCCTACACCGGCCGGGAGGCGTTGAGCCGCGCGTTCTCGTACTACCGGGCCCTGCCCGAGAGCGCGGCACAGATCGAGCGGGCGGTCGGTACGGCCCGTCTGACCGTACCGACGATGGCGCTGGGCGCCCGCCCCGTCGGCTCGGCGCTGGAACGCCAACTCCGTCCCGTCACCGACGATCTCACCGGACACGTCATCGAGGACTGCGGCCACATCATCCCGCTGCACCGGCCCGAGGCCCTGCTCGCCCTGGTGCGCCCCTTCCTGGCCGGCTACGACACGCGCCGAACTCCGAGCAGTGCTCAGCGCGCCGGACGGTAGGTCGCGATGATCACTCCGCTGCTGGTCGGCTGGGCGCTCACCAGTTCCAGCCGCTTGAGGGCGGCATCGTCGGCGAACAGCTTCTTGCGGCCCTCGCCGGCCACTACCGGGTGGATCAGCAGCACCAGTTCGTCCAGCAGGTCCTGCTCCAGCAGCGAACGTACCAGCGTCGGGCTGCCCGCGACGGTGATGTCCTTGCCCTCGCCCGCCTTGAGCTCCTCGATCGCGGCCGTCAGACCGCCGCTCACGAGCGTGCTGTTCGCCCAGTCCTCGACGCTCTCCAGGGTGGAGGAGACGACGTACTTGGGCGAATCGTTGATCCACTTGGCGAAGCCGGCGTCCTCGCCGCTGGTCACCGTCGGCCAGTATCCGGCCCACTCGGTGAAGGTCACCCGGCCCAGCAGAATCGTGTCGGCCGTCTCCAGCACCTTCCCCAGGGACGCGCCCATCTCCTCGTCGAAAGCGAACTGCCACTCGTTCGGCGACTGGACGACGCCGTCGAGCGAGACGAACAGACCCGAAACGACCTTGCGCATGATTCCTCCGTGATGAGATCCCGTGGGCTACGTCAGGAAAACTACGCGGGCGCCGTGTCCGAGGTCTTGTACAGAAGCGACAGGGGCTCCGTCCCGTCCGGAGAGTTCAGTTGAGTGGCGGTACGGCCGATGTACCGCGACAGGGACCGCGCCAGATGCGGCTGGTCGAAGTAGCCCAGCCGGTGCACGACATCCTGGGCCGACGCACCGTCCTGGATCAGCAGCGCCGCCTCGCGGGCGCGGTGGATCTGCCGGACGGCGCCTCGCGTCAGGCCCGTCGCCGCGACGAAGCGGCGCTGAAGGGTGCGTTCCGAGACATCGGGGGCAGCGCCGTCGAGCACGGCGGGGACGATCGGGTCGCATTCCACGACGCCCTCACGCACCATGCGCCGCACGAACGCCTCCGCGTTGTCGTAATCGGGCGGATGCCAGGCCGAGCCCTTCAGCCAGACGGAACGCCGCGTCACGTCGGGTATCTCCGCGCTGCTGCCCACGAGCCGGCTGATCGGGACGTGGGGCATCGAGGTGCCGAGGGCAAAGCTGATGCCGAAGAACGTGGCGTTCTCGGGTACGGGGGCCAGGCATGCCGTGGGTTCCGGACCCAGCACGGCCGCATGGACCCGGCCGTGGTGCTCCCAGAAGACGAGCTCCCAGTGCGATGTCGCGATCGACGTCATCCGGCCCACTTCGTCGCTGCGACTGCGCCACACCCGCTCGATGTACGGCAGCTCCGACGGCCTGCTCTCGATCTCCAGACCCAACCGGAGGCCCTCCCGTACACCGCTGCCTGAGCCGCCAGTGTGCCACGTCGCCCGGACGGCCGGGGGCTCACCCGAGTCCGTGCTCCCGTGACCGGACGTCACCCGTCGAGCGGCCGTCGGTCGGCGTTGCCGCCGGGTTCCACTCGCGGCGCAGGAGGCCGAAGACCCAGGAGTCGGAGACGTCGCCGTTGACCACGCAGTTCTCGCGGAGGGTGCCTTCGTGGACGAAACCGAGTTTCTCCAGGACCCGGGCGGAGGAAGGGTTGCGGGTGTCCGCCTCGGCCTGCACGCGGTTCAGGTCCAGGGTGTCGAAGGCCCACCGCAGGACGGCGTGCGCGGTCTCCGTGGCGTAGCCGTGACCCCATGCGGTGGCATCGAAGATGTAGCACAGGGAGGCGCTGCGGAAGTCCGGGTTCCAGCTGTTCAGGCCGCACCAGCCGAGGAACGCGCCGTCAACGACGCGGTCGACGGCCAACCGCGCCCCGGTGCCTTCGGCTTCGATCGTCCGGCAGGTCGTGATGAAGCGCTGGGCGCGGGCCGGTTCGGTCCACGGCGGGGAGTCCCAGTAACGCAGCACGTGGGCGTTGCTGTGCAGGGCGTAGAGCGGCGCGGCGTCGGCGTCGGCGAACGGTCGCAGTCGCAGGCGGGGCGTGTGCAGTTCAGGGGTGGGCAGTGCCATAGGGCGCATCCTGCCGCGTCACACCTGCTCCCCGCCATTCATTTGTCCGGACGTTCGGGGCGTGCGGCCCGCATATACATCGGACCACTCGTCGGCATCTTCGACCCCTCAGGAGTCAACTCCCTCTGTTCTCCCGTGCATTTCGTTGACAGACATCGGATCTCCTCTCCATACTCACGGCCCAGTAGCAGACATCGGTAGCCGCCGCTCGTGCAGTGTTGATGGCCAAGGAGAGCTGATGTGAGACGTCACCTAGCGGTCATACCCGCGCTCGCGATGATCGGGGCCCTCACCACCGTCCCCGCGTTGGCCGCGGACGTCGGGCCGTCCGTCCATCACGGTTTCACGGTGCCGCAAGCGGTGCTCGACCATCTCCGCCAGGACGACTGGACCCAGCTCCAGAAGATCCTTTCCGGCATCTCCGGTTCGGTGACGTCACCACTGAAGATCGGCGACGTGGACAAGGGCAGCTACACGACCGGCCAGCTCATGGGCAACGGCGACATCGGCGCCGTCGCCGCGGGCGTGTCCGACACCTCGCAGCAGTTCTACTTCGGCAAGAACGACTTCTGGGGCACGCTGCACGCGCAGGGCAGCTCCGTCAAGGACAACGCGGGCATCCTGTCCGGCGGCGGGCTGGACGTCTGGCCGACCGGCACGGCGGGTACCGACGCGGCGAGCGCGTTCTCGATGCGGCAGGACATCCTCAACGCCCAGGTCACCATGGACATGCAGCTCAAGGACGACCAAGGTGCCGACGCGCCGCTCCAGTTGGACTCCTGGACCGCCGACACCGCGAACGTCTTCGTCACCGAGATCCGCAACAACGGCACCGGGCCGGTGACGCTGAGGATCAAGCAGTGGGTCCCGGCGATGGCGTACGCGAACTCCAGCGCGACCGACCTCACCGACGCGCAGAAGACCTACCCGTACACCGGGGGAGTGGACACCTCGCAGGCCGGTCCCGTGCTGTGGACGACGCGGGACAGCACCACCACCAACACGAGCGGCTATCGCAGTCGGATGGCGACCGCGACGACCGTCGTCGGCACCGAGCTCGCGAACCCACGCGAGCAGATCGAAGCGAACGACTACTACGACAGCAACAAGGGCAGGTACTACAACTCGCTGGGCGAGTCCGGGAACGTCACCGTCGCGCCGGGCGCCACCACGTCCCTGGTCACCTACCTGAGCAGCAGCAGCGGCGACTACAACACGATCAAGAGCGTCACGGACGTGCAGAAGGACGCCGTGGACGGGGTACGCGCGTATGCGTCGCAGGGCGCCGTCGACCGCCTCAAGGCCGAGCACCGGGCATGGTGGAAGGACTACTGGCTGCGCAGCTACGTCCAGTTCGCCGATCCGGAGGTCGCTCGGTACTACTACGGATCGCTGTACGTGCTCGGCAGCTCCAACCGGCCGACGAGCGCCAACGGGAAGGTGAATCCGCAGAATCTGCCCGGCTCGATGTACGGCGAGTGGGTCCCCGCCGACAACGTGGGCTGGGGTGGCCGGTACTTCCTCAACTACAACCAGCAGGCGCAGTACTACGCGGCGGGCTCGAGCAACCGCATCGACACCGAAGTGCCGTACAACCGGGTCATCGCCTACGACCTGCCGTGGCAGCGGAACAACGCCGCCGCACAGGGCCACGACGGCGCCGTGCACGTACGGACGCTGTCCCCCTTCCACCTGCTCGCGAGCGACCAGCCGGCACTGAACCCGAAGGCACCCGTACCGGTCTACGGGTTCAGCTCGGGGTCCACGGACCAGAAGTCGAACGGCTTCTTCGCCGCGATCAACATGCTCTCCTCCTACGAGTACACACTGGATGATCAGTACCTGCGCACCGTGCTCTATCCGTACCTCAAACAGCTGCTCGACTTCTACAGCTCCTACGTGCTGAAGCAGGACGACGGGAACGGGCAGTACCACTACTCGGTGATCGGCTCCTCGATCCACGAGGGCGACGCCGCGGACATCAACCCGGATCTCGACATCGGCGCCATCAAGTACCTGTCGACGTTCCTGTCCGCGCATGCGCGGGAGATGGGCGAAACCCAGGGCACCGTCGCTCGGTGGAAGGACCTGGCAGAGCACACGGCGTTCCCGGAGGCCGAGCTGCCCCAGGGCGTCTTCTCCGCCAACAACAACGACGACTTCGTCCCGACGCTGACGGCCACCGACTACCAGTCGCCGAACCAGGCGCACGTCGACATGATCGAGCCGGGCGACCAGCCGGTCGAGCTCGAGGGCGTGGTCTTCCCCTTCGAGAACGTGCAGCAGCTCGACGGCGACCCGGAACTGCTCGGCAAGGTCCGCAACACGCTCACGTACATGAACTCCTGGGCCGCCACCGGGTTCGCCGGCTGGAACAGCCAGAACAACGGCTTCCCCAAGGTGTTCCCGATCGCGGCGCACGCGGGCTGGCCCGCGGCCGACCTGCTGACGAAGTTCAAGACGGCGCTCAGGGCCAAGGTACGAACCAGCAACCTGACCTACTACGGCAGCGGTGGCGCGGTCGAGACCGTCGGCGCGATGGAGGGCGTCAACGCGATGCTGCTGCAGAGCAGCACCACGCCCCGGATGCCCACGACCCTGTCGGTGTTCCCGAACTGGGACCGGACGCAGTCGGTGAGCTACGAGCGGCTGGGCGCGAAGGGCGCCGTCGAGGTGTCGAGCGCGTTCGACGCGGACAAGGGCTCGGTGTCCTACGTGGACCTGACCAGCAAGCGGAACGGGAAGATCGCGCTGGTCGACCCGTGGGCCGGCGGCCGCCCCGTCATCCAACTGGTCAACGCCGACAACACGCTGGGCGCGCGCGTCGACTACGACGTGCGGGGCGGCAAGCTCGTGTTCGACGCCGAACAGGGCAAGCGGTACATGGTCATGGTCGACACCAGCGACCACGCCCACACCGTCACAGGCATCACGCTGTCCACGTACTCGACGACACTGGTCTACGACGGCACGCACCGCCGCGCCCCCGCGGGCACCGGCACCGTCACGGCCGCGCTCGAGGGCGGCAAGCCGGGCGACACGGTGGTGTGGAGGTCCTCGAACAGCCACGTCGTGAAGGTGACCGGGTCCGGCAGGACGGCGACGCTCCAGGCGGTCGGCACCGGCGGCGGCAAGGTCGCGAACGTGACGATCACCGCGCGCGCTGTCGAGCACGGCGGCCTGTCCGACGACGGGGTACGCCAGACGATGCACGTCAAGGTCGCCGACGCGTCCACGGTCCCCACCGGACTGCGGCTGCTCAGCCCGCCGGAAGCGACGATCTACGGGCCGGCGTCCACCAGTGCCGACACGGACAAGGTGACCGGCACGAACCGGCTCCAGCTCACCGCTGCGGTGTCGCCTGCCAACGCCTACGACCGGCGGATCGCCTGGCGGTCGAGCGACCAGAACGTGGCGATGGTCGACAAGAACGGGCTCGTGATCGCACGAGGGGCGGGCACGGCGACCATCACCGGCACCAGTACGGCCGGCCCGAGCCTGCCACCGGTCACGACCACCGTGACGGTGACCTCGTCAGGAGCGGACTCCAGCGGGTACGGCCCGTTGGCGTCGGTGCTCGCCGCGGCGAAGAAGGTCTCCGCGTATGCGGGCGACACCACCGGAGCCGGCGGCTTCACGCGGGTCTCGACCAGCCAGGACTGGGAAGGACTTCAGGAACGCTTCCAGATGGCGTACGTCAACGCCTTGGGCGTGAATGCCCGTTATTCCGGCTACTCGGCGGTGAACATCAGCGAGGACACCGCCTACTTCGCGGCCGTCGCGCTGAACGAAGCGATCAAGGCGATCGACCCGGCCCTCGCCGTCACCCTGCCGGACAGGACCGCCCCGGCCGCGGCGATCGCCGGCGCGCAGAAGTGACCGCGGACCACTTCGCGACCCAGCGGGGCGCTGCGCGAGCCCACGTCCTCTTCTCGCCGAAGTGGGGCGAAGCGGGGCGTGGTGTTGAATGTGGCTCCATGAGCGAGAGCGGGCGGGCGGCGAGCCGGACGGCGGTGCTGGTCTGTCAGGGGCGGGCGGTCGCGGACGGAAGGGCCGCTGCCGGCCGGTTCGCGGACCCGGTGGCGGTACGGCTGCTGCGCGACGCGGAGCGCGGACCCGTGGACGAGGTGCGCACGGACACTCCGCCGCAGGGCTGGCAGGCGCGCACCGTGTACGAGAGTGTGCGGGCGTGCGCCGAGGTGGTCGTGCCGCGGACGGTGGCGATCGACGAGGCCCTGCGCGCCCGCATGACGGATCAACTGGTTGTTCTCGGCGCCGGTCTGGACACCCGCGCCTGGCGTATGCCCGAGCTCGCCCGGACAGACGTGTGGGAGGTCGACCATCCGGCCTCCCAGCGGGACAAGCGCGCACGCCTGACCGAGGCCGCGCCGACCCTGCACGGAGCGGGCGAGGGGAGTCCCCTCGCCGCCGGGCTTCCGCCCGTCGCCCGTTCGGTGCGGTTCACGCCGGTCGATCTCGCTGTCGACGATCTCGGTGCGGCGCTGGAGGCCGCCGGGCACGACCCGTCAGCGCCGACGACATGGCTGTGGGAGGGCGTCGTCCCGTACCTCACGCGCGACGAGGTGCGCGCCACGGTGGCCGCACTCGCCGCCCGGACGGCGCCGGGCAGCGCACTCGTCGTCAACTACCAGGCGCCGTCAGCGAAGGCGGCCGCGGGGCGGCTGCTGGCACGCGTACTGGGCAGTTCCGTCACAGCGGGCGAGCCGTGGCGTTCGCTGTGGACGGCCCAGCAGACGTCAGCACTTCTCGCCGAGTACGGCCTGTCGGTGGTGTCGGACGACGACCTCCTCACCCTCGCTCAGTCGCTCGGCAGCCCGGCGCGCGCCAGGGCATCCTTGCGATCGGGCCGCGTGGCCGTCGCGGAAAGCCGCCGCTCGACCAGGCGATTCGGTTCGGACCAGGACGGGGGCGAGTGAGAGGGCTCTCCGGGCGACGGCCGCCGGAAAACCAGGTGCTCCGCAACCTGACGGCGGGTTAGGGTCATGGCCATGTTCTTCCTCCAGTTCTACGGCTGACACGGCCGGGCAGCGCTCCGCCCCCCCGCCCTTCGCCGTGCGCATGCCTGCGTCCGAGGTCCTCGGAGAGGCCGGCGCACGGGATTGCCGTGCCCCTTCCGCCGTAGACCTGAATCGAGTGATCGCCCATGTCCCGTCGCCGTGCTCACATCGCGATGGTCGGTATCCCTGTCGTCAGC
This sequence comes from Streptomyces sp. NPDC021562, assembly GCF_040640875.1. Lineage (NCBI taxonomy): Bacteria > Bacillati > Actinomycetota > Actinomycetes > Kitasatosporales > Streptomycetaceae > Streptomyces > Streptomyces sp. NPDC021562. Next base: position 19,170 of record NZ_JBFACN010000019.1, on the reverse strand, counting down.
CACGTCCTGCCCAGCCTTGAGATCATCCGCGAGCTGGTGGCACGCGGCCACCGTGTGACCTACGCCAACGACCCGGGGGTGGCCGACCTCGTCACCGCCACCGGCGCCGAACTGGTCGCCTGCACGTCCGTGCTGCCGGTCGCCGACAACAACTGGCCCGACGACCCCATCGCCGTGATGGACCTCTTCCTCGCCAACGCCGTCCAGGCGCTGCCCCAGTTGCACGCCGCCTACCACCACGACCCGGCGGACCTGTACCTGTACGACATCGGTGCGTACGCCGCGCGCGCCCTGGCGGAGACGCAGGACCGGCCCCTCCTGCAGCTGTCCCCGACGTTCGTGGCCTGGGAGGGCTACGACCGGGACGTCGCGGCCCACCTGTGGCACCTGCCGGGTGCCGACGCCTACCGGGCGAGGTTCGCACGCTGGCTCGCCGACTGCGGGGCGTCCACCACCGACGTGGACGCCTTCTCCGGCCGGCCCGCGCGGACCCTGGCCCTGATCACCCGGGCCATGCAGCCGCACACCGACCGGGTCGACACCGGCACGGTGACCTTCGTCGGACCCTGCTTCGACCCGGCGGCGGGCACCGCCGACTGGGCCCGTCCGGCGGACGCACAGAACGTGCTGCTGGTCTCGCTGGGCTCGGCATACACCCGTCAACCGGAGTTCTACCGCCACTGCCTGACGGCCTACGGCGACCTCCCCGGCTGGCACGTCGTACTCCAGATCGGCAAGTACACCGACCCGGAGGAACTCGGCGACATCCCGCCCGACGTCGAGGTGCACTCCTGGGTCCCGCAGCGGGCGATCCTGGAGCAGGCGGACGCCTTCGTCACCCACGCAGGCATGGGCGGCTGCGGTGAGGGGCTGCTGGCAGGCGTGCCGATGATCGCCGTGCCGCAGGCGGCCGACCAGTTCATGAACGCCGACCGGCTCGTGGAACTGGGCGTGGCCCGCCGCATCGACACCGCCGAAGCCACCCCCGAGGCCCTGCGGACGGCCCTGCACGAACTCGTCACCGACGCGGAGGTGGCCCGCCGCTCGGCGCTGTTGCGCGCACGGGCGCGCGCCGAGGGCGGCACTCTGCACGCCGCCGACCTCATCGAGAACATGCTGACCTGACCCCTGCCCACCGCAGCCCGGGGCTGGCGGGGCGGCACTTCCCCCGGCCGAGATCGGAGGGGAGGGAGGCGTCAGCGCCGGCGGCCGGGGAGCATGGTCAGAGCCTGGGAGCGCTGTGCGACCAGGTCGTCGTAGGTGCCGTCGCGTTCGGCCCAGCGGTGCATGAGGACGCCCTTCACGAGGATCTCGTGGGGGGTGGGGTCCTGCGCGAGCAGGTCCATGACCTCGGTGGCGAAGCCGTCGAGCGGCAACGCGTGCGGGTTCACCTTCTCCTGCCCTGCCGTGGCGACGGCCGGGGGTACGAGCTCGACGACGCCGACACCGGTGCCGTCGAGCTGCGCGCGCAGCGCCTCGGAGTAGGCGTGCACCGCGGCCTTCGAGGCGGCGTAGGTGGGCATGGGCGGGAAGGGCAGGAAGGCGATGCCGGAGGTGACGGTGATGAAGGTGCCGGCACCCCGCCGGACCAGGTGCTCGGTGAAGGCGTCGATGACCCGGACGGTGCCGAGCAGGTTGGTGTCGATCGTCGTCTGCGCCGCCTCGAAGTGCGCGGGGTCGCGCAGGTCCTCCAGGAGCATGACGCCCGACATCGTCACCACGGTGTCCAGCTCGGGATACCGGGCGAGCACGGTGTCACGGGCGGCGGCGACGGAGGCGCTGTCGGTGACATCGATGCTGATCGTGCCGAAGCCTTCTGCGGCGAGTTCCGAGAGTGCCTGCGGGCTGCGGCCGCCGACGGCCACGGCGCTGCCCGCCGCAGCGAACCGCCGGGCCAGCTCCCGCCCGATGCCCGAGGTCCCGCCGACGACGAGAACGGTCCGGTTGGAGAGATCCACGAGGTCTTCCCTTCAGTCCAGGACGCCACCGACGTGCCGCAGGCTCGCGGTGCACGCGGCGACGCTCTCTGTCTCTTTCACCACGCAGTCTCGACGGCACCGGCCAGGTGGGGGAGAGCCCCCGTCTTCCCTGGTCCTGACAGGGCCCCCTCTGGGACACGCGCACCGCATTACGGTGTCGACATGAAGGACGAGGACGCAGGTAACCGGCTCGGCAGCTATCTTCGTGCCCGGCGTGAGCTGGTCTCCCCGGCGCAGGCCGGAATCCCGCCCGGCGGCAACCGCCGCGTGCCCGGCCTGCGCCGTGAGGAAGTCGCCCTGCTCGCCGGAATCAGCCCCGACTACTACCTGCGCCTGGAACGGGGACGCGACAAGAACCCCTCACTCCAGGTCCTCGAAGCGCTCGCGCGCGTCCTGCGGCTCGACGACATCGAACAGACGTATCTGCTCGGCCTCGCGGCAGCACGCCCCAGGAAGCCCCGCCGGAAGCGGCCCGAGCACGTACCGGCGCGGGTGCACGAACTGCTGGCCCACCTTCAGATCCCTGCGTTCGTCGAAGGACGAGCGTTCGATGTGCTGGCCTCCAACCCCATGGCCGTCGCGCTCTCCCCCCGCCTGCTGCCCGGCCAGAACCGGCTGCGTTCTCTCCTCCTTGACCCTGAGGAACAGGCCTTCCACCAGGACTGGGCGAAAGCCACCGCCGACTTCGTCGCCGCCCTGCGCACCACCATCGGGGACGACACCGACAACCCCCGGTTCGTCGAACTCGTCGGAGAACTCGCACTGTCCAGTCAGCGGTTCCGTACCCTGTGGGCCCGTCACGACGTCCGCAGTCTCGACGGAGGCACGGCCACCGTCCACCATCCCGTCGTCGGCGAACTGCGCCTCCATCGCGACAAACTCCCCATCGACGACGTCATCCTGGTCGTGTACTACCCCGACAAGGACAGTGACAGCGACGAAAAACTGAAGCTCCTCGCCGCACTCTCACCGGCCGATTTTATACGGCAGGCAATGAACGGTTCTCCGTAGTCTGAAGTCCCGTCAGCATCAGTTAAAGGGATCTCCTGATTCTCATGAGAATTTTCTTGAACCTGGCTGCACGGGCGTTGCGGGCGCGCGTGGTGTCGAACACTGCTGTGCATGCCTACGACTGTTCTCGACCGGGCCGTACCGATGCGTGTCGGCCGTCGTGCGCCGTGGCGGTCCCCCGGTGACCAACCGGCGTACGCGCGCCCTGCGCTGCTGGTCATCACGGTGCTCGCCGCCGTGTTCTACACCTGGGGGATCGGTCACAGCCAATACCACGCGTTCTATGCGGATGCCGCCCGGAGCATGACGGAGAGCTGGAAAGCCTTCTTCTTCGGCTCCTTTGATCCGGGTAATTCCATCACGCTCGACAAATTGCCGGGATTCCTCTGGCCGCAGGCACTGTCCGCGCGGATCTTCGGATTTCATCCGTGGGCGCTGACTCTGCCTCAAGTCGTCGAGGGGGTGGCGAGCCTGCTGGTGCTGCACCGGCTGGTGCGCCGCTGGTCCGGGATCCACGCGGCGCTGATCGCCGACACGGCGTTCCTGCTGACGCCGGTGGCGGTGGGGCTCTTCCGCACCTCGGTCGAGGACCCGGCCTTCACCCTGTGCATGCTGCTGGCCGCTGAGGCCGCCCAGCGTGCCGCCCGGGACGGCCGGCTGCGCCCGCTGGTGCTCTGCGGCGTGTGGGTGGGAGTCGGCTTCCAGGCCAAGATGCTGGAGGCGTGGGTGGTGCTTCCGGCGCTCGCCCTGGTCCATCTGGTGTCGGCGCCCGTCACGCCGCGCAAGCGGCTGGCGCACCTCGGCGTGGCCGCGGTGGTGATGACCGCGGTGTCGGCGTCCTGGATGCTCGCCGTCAGCCTCACCCCCGCCGAGGACCGGCCCTACGTGGACGGCACCACCAACAACTCCGCGTTCAGCATGGTGGTCGGTTACAACTTCCTGAACCGCTTCTCCTCGCTCGGCATCAGCGCGGCCTCCACCGGCAGCGTGAGCGCCACGCAGGGCGGCGCAGGTGACCACCGCGGACGGCAGGCGGTGGGTGGGGCCGGCGGCAGCACGAACCGCTCCAACGGCACCGTCGGCCTCGAATCGCGTCACCGTTTCGGCACGCCGCCCGGTACCGGCACGTACCCCCGCATCGGTAGAGCCGGCGCGCAGGACACCCAGGGCCGGTTCACGGGTGTGCAGGCGGCTGCCGCGCGGCAGGGCGGCGGTGCCGGTGGTGGTCAGGACGGCTGGGCGAAGATGTTCGGCACGTCCCTGGCCACCCAGACCGGCTGGCTCTACCCGATCGGCGCCGCCGCCGTCATCTGCGGTCTGCTGTGGCGCCGGGGCCGGCCGCGCACCGACGGCATCCGAGCCGGGTTCCTGCTGTGGGGTACCTGGCTGGCCATGTACTTCCTGGTCTTCAGCGCGGGCAGTGTCGGCGGCCACACGTACTACATGGGCGTGATCGCGGTCCCGCTCGCCGCGCTCACCGGTGGCGGCGTCGTGCAGATGTGGCGCGCCCATCAGATGGGCGGTCGTCGGGCCTGGGCGCTGCCGGGCGCGGTGGCGGCGACGGCGGCCTGGAGCGTGTACCTCGCCTCCCGGTTCCCCTCTTTCCTGCCGTGGCTGGCACCCCTGGTGGGCGTGCTGGGGCTCGCCGCCATCGCCCTGTTGGCGCTGGCCCGCTCCGTGCGCACGCCGTCCGGCGGCCGACTCGCCCTCGCCGGGCTGGCGGCGGCCCTGGCGGCGGTGCTGATCGCGCCGGGCGCGTGGGCGGTGCAGGTCTTCAACCCCTCGTACGGCAGCACCGGCATGGGGGCGGTCGGCCCGTCCGGCATGGACCGCGGCCACGGCTCGGTCACGTCGGCCAGCGGTCGGCGCGGCGAACTGCTCTGGGGCGGCGCCACGATGCGTGCCGGGGCGGGATCAGGGGCCACCGGCCGGGGCGGCTACGCCGGTTTCGGCGTCCAGGCGGCCGACGGACGACTCACCGCAGACCAGCAGAGGCTGCTGGGTTACACGACAGCGCACCAGGGTTCGGCCGAGTACGTCTTCGCGACCACGGCGTGGAACTCCGCGTCCCCCTACATCCTCGGCACCGGCGCCCACGTCCTGCCGCTCGGCGGGTTCACCGGCCAGGTGCCCTTCCCTACCGAGACGCAGTTCCGCCAACTCGTGGCTTCCGGCGAACTGCACTTCGTCCTGGTGGGCGGCGGCCGGAGCACGGGCGCCTTCTTCGGCGGCAGCGGATCCACGGCGACCACAGCCACGGCGCGGATCACCCACTGGGTCCAGTCCTCCTGCACCCGCGTCCCCGCTTCTGCCTACGGCGGCACGGAAACCGCCGACACCACCACCCAGAACCTCTACCGGTGCGGCACCGGCCAGTGATCTCACCGTGGCGGTGCACGCCGAAGCCGAAGGCAATGTGGCGTCCGCGTCACGGGCCGCGCAGGAGCGCGCTCAGCAGCCGGAGTTCCAGCGACGTCAAGGCGACGCGGACGCCGTCGACCCGCATGCGCTGCCCGCTCGGGTCGAGGCTGAACGGAGGTGTCGCGGCCACGTACGAGCAGGGCATCGTGCCGCCGGACACGACCGGTGGCCCCGCGGCACGCCGGGCCTCGCAGCTGCCGGTGATGTCGATGGCCGCGTCGTGGAGCTTCTCCAGGGCCCCGCGCAGCGCTTCGGCTGCCTCCTGCCGGTGCGGTGAGGCGATGATCTGTGCCACTGCGAGCCCTTCGAGAGCTTCGCGGACCTGGAAGAGTTCACGGGCCTCCGTCGGCGTCAGCTGGGACACGCGCAGCATGCCGCGCGCCCCGCGGTGACGAGCCCTCCTGCTGGAGGTGGCGCAGGGACTCCCGTACCGTGCCGCAACGTCTCGTCGGAACGGGGCGGTTGTGTCTACGTCGAGGCGTACGTCGTCGACAAGACCGGCGAGAGTGCGAGACGTGGCGTTCTGCTGGTCTCATGCCACAACCCAAGGGGGCTCGCCATGAACGGGTCGCCGAGTCGAGGCGGCCGGCGTTCGCGGCGTCGCGCATGGTGGTGATGAAGGTGCCCAGTCGGTGCGTTGGTGGGTTGGTGGGAGACGCCTTGTTCATGGCGCGGGCGATGCGTTCGGTCCGTGCGAGCGGAGGCTTTCGGTACCCGTGGGGGCTGTCAGTGCAGGATGCTGACGGCCCGCGCGATCACGAGGAGCGAGGTCAGCAGGGCGGAGACGCTCTGAACGCTCATCATGGCCTTCGCTCGGGTAGACAGCGGCATGGTGTCGGTCGGGCTGAAGGCCGTTGAGTTGGTGGTGGACACGTACAGGTAGTCCATCAGCGTGGGGACCCAGTCCGAGGTGGCGCTGGCGCCGTCGGCGACTTCCTGGACGGCGTCGTCGTTCTCGTCCTGGGAGAAACGGAAGTCCGCCAGGGGCAGGGCGGAGCGAGGCACCTGGGTGCGGCTGACCGGGCCGCCCCGGTCCAGCTCCCAATAGGCCAGCCCGAAGACGATGATGTTGGTGAGCCACACCTGCAGCGCGGCCACCAGCAGAGACCGGCCGTCCTTCACCCCGGCGTAGAGCAGCTCATGGATCAGGATGGCCAGCGCGACCAGATTGCTGACCGCGATGACCCCGACGAGCGTCAGTGACAGCACGCGGAAAGCCTTGGTCTGCCGGGTCAGCCGTTTGGGATTGATCGCGATGAGCGGGACAAGCAGCAGGCATTCCAGGGCGGGCAGCACGTACCGAGGGGCGATCAGCAGCCGCTGCGGCAGCAGCAGGTACAGGGAGATCGCGGCGAGCGTCGCGACCACCGCCGGCAGCCGCGCCTCTCCCCTGCGCTCATGACGAGGATGCCTGGTACTCGCATCCGCACGCGTACGCCCCATGTCCGCCTGGCCTTCCGGTCGTTGTACGTCGTCCTGGCACTGCCTTCGGGTGCCGGCCGCCGCGCACCTTCCAGCGTCTACCCCGATGCCCGCGATCGCTTACTTCCAGCGCACATACACCTCTGCTCGCTCATTCCGCACGCCTACCACCGGTAGGCCCGCAGGTGGCAGCCCGCACCGGCGTCTTCGGCTCCGCCGCCGGACGAGACAGTCTGGAGCGGGCGACCAGGCCGCCGGCGGGGCAGAGCCTCGCCCCGACTACGTGCGCCGGCAGACCGGCCGCAACCGCGAGCAGCTCGGAGGAAGAGGTCGCGGATGGGCATGTGGCGGGCTACGGCGTCCCCGGCACCACATGGCCACCATTTCCAGCTGCCGGTCAGCCTGGTGATGACGAGGCCGATCAGGAGGACCTCCTCAGCGCCGTGCGGAGACTCCTCTGCGGGCTCCGAGAAGAAAGGCGATGGGGTTCGCCGGTCGGATCACGGCAGACCCCATCGCTTGAGCGACCTGCGCCGACAGCACGCTGACCGCGCATCGTGGCCCGCAGCCCGGCGTCGTGCTGTGGTTGTCAGCGCGGTCAGCTGAACGTGTTGCAGCTGGCGACGCGGCCGGAGCGGTAGCCGGTGGAGAACCATTGCTGGCGCTGGCCGGCGGAGCCGTGGGTCCAGGTGTCGGGTGTGACCTTGCCCTGGTAGCGCTGCTGGATACGGTCGTCTCCGACGGCGGCCGCCGCGTCCAGCCCGCGGTTGATGTCGTCCTTCGTCAAGTCGGTGATCAGTGGCTTACCGCTCTTGGGGTCGGGGGTGGTGGTGGCGTGGTGGGCCCACACTCCGGCGTAGCAGTCTGCCTGCAACTCGAGTTTCACCGAGCCGCTGTTCTGGCCCTTGCCGCTGCCGCGGGAGATCGTTCCGCTGAGGTCCTGGAAGTGGTGGCCGTATTCGTGCGCGATGACGTAGGCCTCGGCGAACGGGCCGCCCTTGGCGCCGAACTTGCTGCTCAGGTCGTTGAAGAAGCCGAGGTCGAGATAGACCTTGTCATCGGCTGAGCAGTAGAAGGGGCCGACGTCGGAAGTCGCGTTTCCGCAGCCGGTGTTCACACTGCCGGTGAACAGGAACGTCGGGGCCTGCTGGTAGGGCTTGCCGGCGGCTGTCTCCGTCTGCTTCCAGAACGCCTGCACGCTGTCGACCACGGCGACGATCCGGCACTGCTCCTTGCGATTGGCGTCGGCACCGGTCCGGCAGTCCGCGGCGAGGTCCGCGGCTGACCTGCCGGACGAGGACGTGTCGCTGCTGCCCGAGCCCAACATGCCGGGGTCGACACCCAAGAGCACGGACGCGACCAGCACCACGAGCCCGACCAGACCCCCGCCGATGGTCTTCCCGCCGCCCGGGATCCCGCCCAGCGCACCTCCCCGACCGTCCTCGACCTCGGACGTGTCCAGAGCAGCATCGTCGTCGAATTGCATACGTTGACCCTCCCTCAAGCAACGCGCCGGACCGCCCCGCGTCGTCCGCTCGCCTACCCCGTACGAGGCCGTCCCCATCCCTCCACTTCCTCTCCGCCTCTCGGAGGAGACTCGTAGAAGCGGCAGCCACCCTGGTCCCGCGCCTTCCGGCGGCCGCGCATCCGGTGACGGACCGGCTCGCTGGGCTTGCCGCCGACACCGCCTGGGGCCCGGCGACCTGGCTGCCGCTCTGGTCCAGCACCCGCTGCCCCCCCCGCATGCGATCGGCGAGGACGTGCCGGCTGCCGTCGGCCTGCTGCGCGAGAGAGGATCTCGACCACAGCACGCGAGTCTCCGCACCGACCACCACCCTGCCGCGTACATTCCAAAGACCACGCACTCGGCCGCGTGGAACCCGCGCGGTGTGGAGGCCTCCCGCACCGACTCGGTGGCCGGCACCTTCGCCGCCACCTACAACGCGGACGGCTGCCTGACCACCGATTCCTTGCCCGGACTCCACGCTGGACGCGATCGATCCCGGACCGTCGGCCGACACCTGCGTCGCGACCCGCAGCGTGACCGGGAACGGGTAGAACGGCACCGGCCCGATGACCTTCCGCCTGCGCGACGGGCTGATCGCGAGCCCGCGGATCGCTCCGTGACACCGGGTGTGCCACCCGCGGCCCACGGCGCCCAGCGCGCGCAGGTCGCAGGATGCACCCGCCGGCTCACGCCAGGGCGAACTGCTGGGCGCCGGAGCCGTTGCAGTCCCAGATCTGCAGCCGGGTGCCGTTCGCGGTCGCGCCGGAGGGTGAGTCGACGCAGCGGCCGGTGGTCGGGTTGTACAGCGACCCGTCGGCGTTGGCGACCCAGTTCTGATAGCCACCACCATTGCAGGTGGCCAGCTGGAGCTTCGTGCCGGCCGCGCTGACACCGCCCGCTATGTCCAGGCATCTGCCGAGGGTGCGCAGGGTCTGGCCGTTCCAGGTCCACTTCTGGTCGAGCGAGGTCGCCTGCTGGCAGTCCCACAGCTGGACCGCGGTACCGTCACCGCCGGTGTCGTCACCCGCCACGTCCACGCACTTGCCGCCCGGACCGTAGATGGGGGTACCGATGGCGAACTGCTGGGCGCCGGAGCCGTTGCAGTCCCAGATCTGCAGCCGGGTGCCGTTGGCCGTGGCGCCCGACGGCGAGTCGATGCACCGGCCGCTGGTCGGGTTGCGCAGCGTACCGTCGGCTTGGCGCACCCACGACTGGTAGCCGCCGCTGTTGCACGTGGCGAGCTGCAGCTTGGTCCCCGCGGCGCTGTTGCCGCCCGCTATGTCCAGGCACTTGCCGAGGGTCTGCAGGTTCTGTCCGCTCCATGTCCAGTGCTGGTCCCTGGCCGCCGACTGGCAGTCCCACAGCTGGACCGCGGTGCCGTCGCCGCCGGTGTCGTCACCCGCCACGTCCACGCACTTGCCACCGGGGCCGGTGATCGTCTGGCCGGTCACCGAACCGCCGCCACCGCCGGAGCCGGGACCCTTGTTGTACACGGCCACCGAGTCGACGACCAGCTTGCCGCCGGAGACCGTCGCCGCGTTCGGGCCCCCGCCGAACGCGTCCGGGAACCCGCCGCCGATCGCCAGGTCGTAGATGATGAAGAAGGGGTGGTCGATCGCGTCGGACCAGGTCGTCGCGTCCACCTGGTTGGCGTTGACCGTGAAGAAGTCGTTCCCGTCGAGGTAGAACCGGATCTGCTCCGGCGCCACCGAGCGGTCGATCTCCACCGCGTAGTCGTGGAAGCCGGTCTGGCACCCGGCGCAGGCGCGCTCACCCGAACCGATGCCGGTCGACTCGTTGCACGGCCCGCCCGGGTTCACCCCGCAGTGGATGGTGCTGAAGACGGAGCCGCGGCCGTTGATGTCCTCCATGACGTCGACCTCGCCGGACTTCGGCCAGGTCACACCGGAACGCAGCGGTGCGCCGAGCATCCAGAACGCCGGCCAGTACCCGGCGCCGTTGGCGGTGGTGACGTCGGGCTGCTGCAGGACGGACTCGATGCGGACGACGCCGCCGGCCGGGGCGCCGAAGGCCGCCGACTGGGTCTCCACGCGCCCCGAGGTCCAGCCGCTGCGCGGGTCGGAACCGGAGTGCAGGGCCTGGAGCACCAGGTGCCCCTGGCCGTCGTAGTAGACGTTCGAGGTGCTGTTGGTCATGGTCTCGATCTCACCGGTGCCGAAACTGCTGCCCGGCCCGGTGTCGTACTTCCACAGGCTCTGGTCGATGCCCGTGCCGGACGCACCGTTGAAGTCGTCGCTCCAGGTGAGCGAGAAGCCCGCCGGCGTCGGGGGTACGGCAGCCTGGGCGGAGAGCGACCCGCTGACGGTGGCCGCCACCGTCAGCGCGACGACGGGAATCAGACCGAGGGTTCTTCTCCATCCGCCGTGTGGTCTTGCGAGACTCCATCGCATGTACCTGACCTCCAGGTAAGGGGAATGACGGCAACGCAAGAGGGCGAGTACTCGGCCCGGCACGATCGGCGACGGCGGTGCCCGCGGCGGTGAAGGTGCAGTCGGTGGTCCCGGTGACGGTCGCCGCGGTGCCGTCGGTGACCTTCGCGGCGACCTGGCCGGGCGTGCACGTCGCGGCCGTCGGCCTGTTGCCGGGGGTGGCGGGCCACCGCTCCCCGGTGCAGGAGGGTCAGGCCACGCCGCAGTCGTGCGGGCTGCAGCGGCACTGGCCGCCGGGCCGCGGTGAGCGCGCCCGGGAACGAAGTGTCTGCGGTGCAGGGGCATGGGGGAGCCTCCTGGCAGGATCCGGGACGCGCGCGGAGCAGGGCCTGCGATCTCGCCACTGAGGCGCCTGGGGCGTTGCAACGTTGGAAGGTAGAGACCAATCGGAATGACAGCACGGACCGGGGGCCGTGTCCAGGGGGTGCGCAGGAGCCGGTGCGGTCCGCCGCCGTTCGGGCGGCGGCGGACCACACCCCTCTCACGGATGGCGCAGGACACTCGGCGCGGCGCGGGGAGGCGTGCGCCGGCCCCGGGCGGGCGTCAGGGAGTGCACCCGGTCGGGGTGGCCCGTGAGGCGTCCGAGATCAGCGCCTGCTGGGCCGTCCTGAGCCGCTGGACGTCGGGCTTGACGACCCTGCGGTCGTACGTCAGCAGCCCGTTGAGCTCTCCCTCGACGTCCGAGATCTGGGTGTACACCGCGCCGTTGCCGCCCTGGCAGGCCAGCGCGTGGACCTCGGCGAGCTTGGCCAGGTAGTCGTCGGTGTAGGTCGCCGGGTCGACGTCGACGTACGACTGCTGCACGGACCAGGCGTGTCCCGGTACCGCGAGGCCGAGGCCGCCGTACTCGCCGCTGACCAGGGCCCGTCTGCCGTCGGGGTGGGGCGGCAGGGCCGGACTGGGATAGCCGTGTTCGTCCATGATGTCGCCGGTGCCGCCGTCCTCGCCGAGGTTGAGCCCGGACATGGAGTTCACCAGCCGGGTCGGGTCCCAGGACTTGGCCTGGTCGGCGATGCGGGCCAAGTCGTACTGGCCCCAGCCCTCGTTGAAGGTGACCCACATGACGACCGACGGGCTGCTGTAGTGCTCGTCGATCATCTGCTTCATCTCGCGCTCGTACTCGGCGCGCGCCTGCGCGGACGGGTTCACCCCGGCCGTCATCGCGGGCATGTCCTGCCACACCATCAGTCCGAGCCGGTCGGCCCAGTAGAACCAGCGGTCGGGCTCGACCTTGATGTGCTTGCGCACCGCGTTGAAGCCCATGCGCTTGTGCATCCTCAGGTCGTAGGCGAGCGCCTCGTCCGTCGGGGCGGTGTACAGGCCGTCCGGCCAGAAGCCCTGGTCCAGGGTGGCCATCATGAAGACCGGCTTCCCGTTGAGGAGGGTGCGCGGAACGCCGTTGACCTTCTCGACCCTGACCGACCGCATCCCGAAGTAGCTGCCGACGTGGTCGGCTCCGACGGACACCTTCAGGTCGTAGAGGTACGGGTCGTCGGGCGACCACAGCCGCGGGTGCCGGATGTGCAGGGTCAGGGGCCCGCCGCTGCGCCCGGTGACCGTGGCCACCGCGCGCTTGCCCTCGTAGGCGGTCGCCGTGACCGGCAGGCCGGGGCGGACGCCCTGCGGCTCGACGGTGAGCGTGCCGGCTTCGACGTCCGGGGTGAGCCTGAGCTGGTCGACGTGGTCGGCGGCCACCGGTTCCATCCACACCGTCTGCCAGATCCCGGAGGTCGGCGTGTACCAGATGCCGCTCGGGTCCAGGCGCTGCTTGCCGACCGGCGGGTTCTCGCCCCCGGCCGCGTCGGTGGGATCGTAGACGCCGACGATGAGCTCCTGGGTGCGGCCGGGTTTGAGTGCGTCGGTGATGTCTGCGCTGAACTTGTCGTAGCCGCCCTGGTGTTCGGCCACTTTGATGCCGTTGACGTACACCTGGGCTCGCCAGTCGACCGCGCCGAAGTTCAGCTGAAGCCGTTTGCCGGAGCCGATCTTCCAGCCGGCCGGGACGGTGAAGGTACGCCGGTACCACATGCGGTCCTCGTGCCGTTCGAGCCCGGACAGCTGGGACTCGACGGGGTAGGGGACGAGGATCCTCTCGCCGAGCTTCCTGCCCACGGGCGGCTGTTCGCCCGCCTTGGCGGCGGCGAACTGCCAGGTGCCGTTGAGGTTCTTCCAGTCACCGCGGGTGAGCTGGGGCCTCGGGTACTCGGGGTGGGCGTTGCCCGGACCGACCTCGGCGGCCCACTTGGTGCGCAACTCGTACGTCGACTGGTTGGCACCGCTGCTCCAGAAGGAGCCGACAACGTTGCCATTCGTGCCGGCCAGGCCGCCTTGACCGTCGTAGCGCACGTCGGCGAGACCCGACGCGGTGCCGGTCTTGTTGCCGACGACGGGCTGCTTCAGTGCGATCAGCAGCTTCCGTGGGTCGGCGGAGTCCAGCCGGGCACCGCCCAGGGGCCAGTCGGCGCCCCCGATCACGGCATCGAGATGCGAGCCGAGACCGGCCGGCGGCGCGCCCAGCGGCTGCGCGAACTCCAGGGCGAGGGTACGGCCGCTCGCCTGCACGGCGGTGGAGACGGGGCCGTCGTAGTCGAAGCCGTCGGGCAGCCGGAACGCCGACTGCGGTACGGCCGTCTTCGTGCCGCCGGGCGGGGTCCAGCGCAGGTGGAGGTTGGAGCCGCCGTAGTGCTCGAAGTACTCGACCTTGATGTCGTAGGCATTGCCCGCCGTCAACTCGACGGGCTGCCCCGTCTGTTCGATGTCCCAGTCGTCCACCCAGTGGTCGATGACCAGCCGGCCGTCCACCCACAGCCGGAAGCCGTTGTCGCCGATGATCGAGAAGGTGGTGGGACCGGTCCTCTCCGGGACGATCTTCCCGGTCCAGCGGACGCTGACGTCGTCCGACTGACCGGTGGCGAAGTTCAGGCGCGGCTCCAGGGTGTCGAAGTCGAGGTTCGGGTCGAAACCGGTGGCTTTGAGCTCGTGGAAGTCGAAGGCGCCGGGGGCGGACTGGGTGTAGTAGTCGCCCTTGAGGCCGTGGACCTCGACGGGATCGTCGGCCGCTGAGGCGGCGGTGGCGGCGGGCGGCGCGGTGAGGCCGGCCAGGCCCAGTGCCGCGGCGAGCAGCAGGGCGAGGCGTTGCCCGAGCGGTCTGATGCGCACGAATCCTCCTTGGGTGAGGAAGGGTGGCGGCTCGTTGCTTCAGTCTGTACAACGTTGGAAGGAACGGCAGTTGGCATGAGAGCACGGCGCTCGGCCTGTGTCCAGGAACATGACAAACAACCGGGTGCGGGGCCACTCATCGACGCTGAGGAGGTCCCTTGCGGGTCAGCCTGAGGGACGTGGCGGAACGCGCGGGCGTTTCGATCAAGACCGTGTCCAACGTGGTGAACAACTATCCGCACGTCACCCCGGCCATGCGCGCCCGAGTGCAGGCGGCGATCGACGAGCTCGGCTACCGGCCCAACCTGACCGCGCGGCACCTGCGCAAGGGCCGGACCGGGATCATCGCCCTCGCCGTTCCCGAGCTCGGCAACCCGTACTTCGCGGAACTGGCCGGCGCGGTGATCGACGCGGCCGCGGAGCACGAGTTCACCGTCCTGCTCGACCACACGCGGGGCGAGCGCGAACAGGAGATCCTGGTCAGCCGGGGCTTCCGCGGCGGGGTGATCGACGGGCTGATCCTCAGCCCGCTGACCCTGGAGGCCGGGGACCTTCGCGGCCGGCCGGGCGACGTGCCGCTGGTGCTGCTCGGGGAGCGCGAGTACGACCTGCCCTTCGACCACATCGCGATCGACAACGTGGCGGCGGCCCGGTGCGCCGTGCGTCACCTGCTGGCCCGCGGCCGGACCCGGATCGCCTACCTCGGCGCGCGCACCGACTCCGTGAACCAGCCCGCCCACCTGCGGCTGGACGGATGGCGCGCGGAGCTCGCGGCCGCCGGGGTCCCCGCGCCGGACAGCCTGGTGGTGCCGGTCGGCGGCTGGGACCGGGACGACGGCGCGCGTGCCATGGCCGAGCTGCTCGACTCCGGCGTGCGTCCGGACGCCGTCTTCGCCTTCAACGACCTGATCGCGATCGGCGCGATGCGGGTGCTGCACGAACGGGGTCTGCGGGTGCCCTGGGACGTGGCGGTGGTGGGCTTCGACGACATCGCGGAGGGCCGCTTCGGTGCCGTCACCCTGACGACGGTGTCACCGGACAAGCAGGCCATCGCGAAGATGGCCGTGGCCTCGCTGCTGCGCAGCCTGTCGGGCCGTGCGGAGCCCGGCGGCCGCGAACTGACCGCCGCGTTCGAGCTGGTGGAACGGGAGAGCACCGTGGGCCGACGGTGACGAGATTTCGGACAGAGGCTTTACACGGCCCTTCCAACGATGTAAAAACCTCCCCTGAACCACGAGCACTCCCAGTTGACGCAAGAGCAAGCTTCCCCGAGAGCGCTCTCAGCTCCGGGGCCGTGCCGTTTGGGGACACTCATGAAGCCCACCGCACTTGCCCGTCGCACACCCGCTCGCACACTTCGCGCCGCCGACCTCGTGACGAGCCTCGCGCTCGCGACCGGATGCACCAGGTCCGAGGACGACTCGGGCCCCATCGTGGACGACCGGGTCTCCGTGGTGATCGAGTCCAACCCGCCGGACAGCAGCCAGGCCGCGTTGAGCATGTCGGCGGGCCCGGTACTCAGGCCCGAGAGCGTGTACACGGCGCTGCTCTTGACAACGATGTCCTTGTGACGCTCCTCGGCAGCGGAGGCGGCAGCGGCAGGGAGGTGGACGTCATCTCGGCCGTGGTCATCGGCGGCACCCTGCTCAGCGGTGGTTCCGGTTTCATCAGCGGCTCGCTCGTCGGGGTGCTGCTGCCGAAGGTCATCCAGAACGTGATCAACCAGATCGGCTCGCTCGACTCCGCGGATCAGCAGGTGGTCAGCGGTGCCTTCCTGGCCGTGGTGGTCGTCGCCCAGACATGGCTGGGCCGGAGACGGAGAGTGCTGTGAAACCTTTGTCGTCGAGATCCCGCCGCACGCCGACCGCAGTGGTGGTGGCCGCCGCGTTGGCGGGGCTCTGCCTGCTCACGCCGGGCGTCGCGGCAGCGGGCTCCGCGCCCCAGCGCGCCCGCACCGCCACGGTGCGCGTGGACAACGCCCGATTCGAGGTCCTGTCACCGACGTTGATCCGGACCGAGTACTCCGGAGACGACCACTTCGAGGACCGCGCCACCTTCAACGCGATCGGCAGGGACGCCTTCACCCCGCCGCACTACACCTCGTCCGTGAGCGACGGTGTCCTGACCATCACCACCAGCGCCATGACCCTGCGCTACCGGGTGGGCTCCGGGCCGTTCACCACCGACAACCTGACCACGTCCTTCAAGGCGGGCCAGACGCCGGTGCTGGCGGCGCCCTGGCAGCACGACGTCTGCGCCGTCGGCGCCCTGTGCGAGGCGGAGGACCAGCAGTACGACGGTCCGGGCCTCGCCGCCGACCACGGCGGATTCACCGGCAAGGGCTTCCTCGCCGGATTCGAGACCGACAACAACTCCCTCGACGCGGACCTGAGGTCACCAGCCTCGGGCACCTACGACCTCGCCGTGCGCTACGCCAACGCCGTCGGCAGCGACGGCCGGCACGAAGCCCGCACCCTCAGCCTCAGCGTGGACGGCGGCGCCGACCGGAAGTTCACGCTGCCCGCGACGTCGGACTGGAACACCTGGGCGGTGGCCCGGCTGCCGCTGACGCTCGGCGCCGGCCCGCACACCGTCCGGTTGCACCGCGCCGCCGCCGACTCCGGAAGCGTCAACATCGACAGCCTCGCCCTGCTCACCTCCGGAGCGGACTACTCCACCCGAGCGCAGAGCACGGTCAACGGCTGCCGGTTCGGGACCAGTTGCGAGGCCGAGGACGCCCTCCTGGCGGGCTCGGCGATCGTCGCCACCGACCACAAGAACCACGCCGGTTACGGGTTCACCGCCGAACTCAACCAGGGATCGCGGGTCTCGACCCGCGTCACGGGCGTATCCGAGGACGGCACGTACGTGCTGAACCTGCGCTACGCCAACGGCACGGGCAGCGACGGCCTGCACCAGGCCCGCACGATCGACGTCGCCACCGGCAGCGGTGCCTCGAAGACCCTCACGCTCCCGGCCACCGACAACTGGGACGCCTGGCAGTCGGCCGCCGTCCCCGTCCGGTTGAAAGCGGGCACCGACGAAGTCGCCCTGAGCTGCCCGGAGGCAGCCAGCTGCCACGTCAACCTCGACACGCTCGCGCTGAGCCGGCAGGGCGAGGCCGCCCCGGCACCCCACCTCGCCCTGGGGGGCTACCGCCGCAGCCTGGACGGCCTCAACGGCGACAACGACCCCACCCCCTGGACCACCCCCGGCCTGCTGCACCGCGACGGCTGGTACCTGCTCGACGACACCTCGTCCGCGATCTACGACACCGCCACCGAGAAGGCGTCCGTACGCCCCGCCCACGAAGGCCGCCCCTATCAGGACGGCTACCTCTTCGCCTTCGGCCACGACTACCAGCAGGGCCTGTCCGACCTCGCCACCCTGACCGGCCCGTCACAGCTGCTGCCCCGCTGGGCCTACGGCGTCTGGTACTCCGAGTACATCGACCGCACCGCGAGCGACTACGAGAACACCATCCTGCCCGCGTTCCGCGCCGCGGACGTCCCTCTGGACGTGCTGGTGACCGACACCGACTTCAAGTCGCCCAACACCTGGAGCGGCTGGAACTTCGACCCGGCCAAGTTCCCGGACCCGAAAGGCTTCTTCGACTGGTCCGCCGGACAGGGACTCCACAACACCCTGAACGTGCACCCGAGCATCCTCGGCACCGACCCGCAGTTCGCCCGGGCCCAGAGCACCGCCAAGGGCAAGCTGCGCAAGGGCGGTTGCGCGGGCAGCGCGGGCCCGGACTGCTACACGTTCGACTTCGGCGACCCCGACCAGCTCAAGGCCTACCTCGACCTGCACCGGCCGATGGACCAGGCCGGCAACGACTTCTGGTGGCTCGACTGGTGCTGCGACGCCTCCCGTTCCTCCCGGTCGGGAGTCACCCCGGACGCGTGGATCAACCAGAAGTACGCCGACCTCACCTCCTCGGAGACCGGCGACCGGGGCTTCGTCCTGTCCCGGGCCTACGGCTCCCTCCAGGCCGGTGGCTACAGCGGCGGCGTGGGCCTGCCCACCGGACCCTGGGCCGACAAGCGCAGCACCCTGCACTTCACCGGTGACACCACCTCGAACTGGGGCACCCTGCGCGCCGAGGTCGGCTACACGCCGGGGGAGTCGGCCGCCACCGGCCTCGCCGCCGTCAGCCACGACATCGGCGGCCACAACGACGGGTACGGCATCCCCGGAGCCGAGACGTACACCTCGGACGGCCAGACCCACCGCACCACCAAACTGCCCGACGACCTCTACGCACGGTGGGTGCAGTTCGGCACCTTCCAGCCCGTCGACCGGCTGCACAGCAACCACAGCGACCGACTGCCGTGGCAGTACGGCCCCGAAGCACAAGGGTCCGCCGAGAAGTTCCTCCGGCTCCGCGAGGCGCTCGTGCCGTACACCTACACCCTGGCGCACGAGGCCGAGACCACCGGCACCCCGATCGTGCGCCCGCTGTACCTCCAGTACCCGGAGGAGGAGAGCGCCTACACCCGGGCGGACAGCGAGTACCTCTACGGCCCCGACATGCTGGTCGCCCCCGTCACCACCCCCGGGACCGGCACGACCACCTCGGTGTGGTTCCCGCCCGGCCGGTGGACGGACTACTTCACCGGCCACACCTACACCGCGCCCGCCGGCGGAGCCGCCTACGACATCACGACCACCCTGGACACCATGCCGGTCTTCGTCCGGGCGGGCGGCATCGTCACCACCCGATCCGACAACGTGCCGAACGACAGCCAGAGCCCGCTCGACAAGGTCACCGTCACCGTGGCCCCGGGAGCGTCCGGCGCCTTCTCCCTCTACGAGGACGACGGCACGGCCTCAGCCCCCGGACGCACGGCAACCACCCGGATCCGCTACGCCGAACACAAGGACACCCACCTGCTGACGATCGCACCCGCCAAGGGCGCCTTCCCCGGCCAGGCGAGCCGCCGCACCTGGACCGTGTCCTTCCTCGGTGTCGGCGCGGCACCGAGCCGGGTGACCGCGGGCGGTGCCCGGTTGGCGGCCTCGGCCTGGCACTGGGACGCCGACACCCACGTACTGCGGATCACCATGCCCCCGCGGAGCATCCGCACCGCCACGGCCGTCTCCTACAGGTAGAAGAACAGGGCCCGGCGGACCTCGGCACGGTCGGCGTGCCGAGGGGCGCCCCCCGTCACGGCTCCACGTCGGCCAGGGCCGGGGACGCGGGCGTCTCCGCGGGGCC
>NZ_JBFACN010000018.1:0-193128 GCF_040640875.1 Streptomyces sp. NPDC021562 | reverse complement strand
GAGAGGCCGATGGCGGAGTCGTACGAGTAGCGGCCGCCGACCCAGTCCCAGAACTCGAACATGTTGTCCGGGTCGATGCCGAAGTCCGTCACCTTCTCGGCGTTCGTGGAGAGGGCCACGAAGTGCCGGGCCACCGCCTTTTCGTCGCCCCCCAGCCCGTTCAGCAGCCAGGTGCGGGCCGAGGTCGCGTTGGTGATCGTCTCGATCGTGGTGAACGTCTTGGAGGCGACGATGAACAGGGTCTCCGCCGGGTCCAGGTCACGGGTGGCCTCGTGCAGGTCGGCGCCGTCCACGTTGGACACGAACCGGAACGTCAACTCCCGTGCCGTGTAGGCCCGCAGGGCCTCGTAGGCCATCGCGGGACCCAGGTCGGAGCCGCCGATGCCGATGTTGACGACGTTGCGGATGCGCTTGCCGGTGTGGCCGGTCCACTCGCCCGAGCGGACCCGCTCGGCGAAGGCGCTCATCTTGTCCAGGACCGCGTGCACCCGCGGTACGACGTTCTCGCCGTCGACCTCGACCACCGCGTCCCGCGGGGCGCGCAGCGCCGTGTGCAGCACCGCGCGGCCCTCGGTGATGTTGATCTTCTCGCCACGGAACATGGCGTCCCGCAGCCCGAACACGTCGGTCGCGGTGGCCAGTTCCTGGAGCAGGGCCAGGGTCTCGTCCGTGACCAGGTGCTTGCTGTAGTCGATGTACAGGTCGCCGACCCGCACTACGTAGCGCTCGGCGCGCGCCGGGTCGGCCGCGAACAGCTCACGCAGGACCGGCTGCCCCTGACCGCGGTGGTCCTCCAGGGCGGCCCACTCGGGCCGGTGGGTGAGTTCGGGGGTGTCAGGCATGGGAGACGGCCTCCTTGGTGCCCTCGGCGCGCAGGGCGATGGCGTACATCTCGTCGGCGTCGAGGCGGCGCAGTTCCTCGGCGATCAGTTCGGAGGTGGGGCGGACCTTGAGGGCCAGGGTGCGCGGCGGCTGGCCCGGCAGGGTCAGGCTGGCGAGCGGGCCCTCGGGGCGGTCGATGACGATGTCGCCGTTCGCGGTGCCGAGGCGCACCGCCGTGACGACCGGTCCCTCGGAGACCACGCGGTCCACCGTGACCTTGAGGCGCGCCTCCAGCCAGCGGGCGAGGAGTTCGGCGCTGGGGTTGTCGGCCTCGGCCTCGACGGCCGCCGAGGTCACCGTGACCCGGGCCTGGTCCAGGGCGGCGGCCAGCATGGAGCGCCACAGGGTGAGCCGGGTCCAGGCGAGGTCGGTGTCGCCGGGCGCGTAGTTGCGGGCGCGGGTCTCCAGGACCTGCATCGGCCGCTCGACCGCGTACAGATCGGTGATCCGGCGCTGCGCGAGCGCGCCGAGCGGGTCCTTGGACGGGGTGTCCGGGGCCTCCACCGGCCACCACACCACCACCGGGGCGTCCGGCAGCAGCAGCGGCAGCACCACGGAGTCGGCGTGGTCGGAGACCTCGCCGTAGGTGCGCAGCACGACCGTCTCGCCGGTGCCGGCCTCGGAGCCGACCCGGACCTCCGCGTCCAGCCGGGAGGCGGTGCGGTCGCGCAGGGTGCGGGCGTGCCGCTTGATGACGACCAGGGTGCGCGAGGGGTGCTCGTGCGAGGCTTCCTCGGCCGCCTTGATGGAGTCGTAGGCGTTCTCCTCGT
This sequence comes from Streptomyces sp. NPDC021562, assembly GCF_040640875.1. Lineage (NCBI taxonomy): Bacteria > Bacillati > Actinomycetota > Actinomycetes > Kitasatosporales > Streptomycetaceae > Streptomyces > Streptomyces sp. NPDC021562. The sequence continues at coordinate 191,476 of NZ_JBFACN010000018.1, read as the reverse complement.
CCGTGACGATCACCATCGTCAGGACCATGCCCACCGCAGGGGTTCCGATGGCGCGGCGACCCTGCACCAACGCCTTGTTGATCTTGCTTGCCGTGGTGTCGGTCAGGTCGATCTTCATGGCCTGCGCCAGCTCCGTCCGTCTCGTGCGAGCATCTCGTCCGCTTCCTTGGGTCCCCAGCTGCCCGACTCGTACTGCGCGGGCCTGCCATGTTTCGCCCAGTACGTCTCGATCGGGTCGAGGATCTTCCAGGACTCTTCCACTTCCTGGTGACGGGGGAACAAATTGGCGTCGCCGAGCAGCACGTCCAGGATGAGCCGCTCGTACGCCTCCGGGCTGGACTCGGTGAACGACTCGCCGTACGCGAAGTCCATCGTCACGTCCCGGATCTCCATCGAGGTGCCCGGCACCTTGGAGCCGAACCGGACGGTCATGCCCTCGTCGGGCTGGACCCGGATGACGATCGCGTTCGCGCCGAGCTCCTCGGTGGCCGTGGAGTCGAAGGGGGAGTGCGGGGCCCGCTTGAAGACCACCGCGATCTCGGTGACCCGGCGGCCCAGCCGCTTGCCGGTGCGCAGGTAGAAGGGGACGCCCGCCCAGCGGCGGTTCTCGATGCCCAGCTTGACGGCCGCGTACGTGTCGGTCTTCGACTTCGGGTCGATGCCGTCCTCGTCGAGGTAGCCGATGACCTTCTCGCCGCCCTGCCAGCCCGCGGCGTACTGGCCGCGCACGGTGTGCCGGCCCAGGTCGTCGGGCAGCCGCACCGACTTCAGCACCTTCAGCTTCTCGGTGAGCAGCGCGTCCGCGTCGAACGCGATCGGCTCCTCCATGGCGGTCAGCGCCATCAGCTGGAGCAGGTGGTTCTGGATGACGTCACGGGCCGAGCCGATGCCGTCGTAGTAGCCGGCGCGGCCGCCGATGCCGATGTCCTCGGCCATGGTGATCTGGACGTGGTCGACGTACGACCGGTTCCAGATCGGCTCGTACATCTGGTTGGCGAAGCGCAGCGCCAGGATGTTCTGGACGGTCTCCTTGCCCAGGTAGTGGTCGATGCGGAACACCTGGTCGGGGTCGAACACGTCGTGCACGACCGCGTTCAGGTCCTGCGCCGACGCCAGGTCGTGGCCGAACGGCTTCTCGATGACCGCGCGCCGCCAGGCCCCCTTGGGCGGGGTGGCGAGACCGACCTTCTTCAGCTGCTGGACGACCTTCGGGAAGAACTTCGGCGGCACCGAGAGGTAGAAGGCGAAGTTGCCGCCGGTGCCCCGGGAGCTGTCCAGCTCGTCGACGGCCGCCTTGAGCTGCTTGAACGCGGTGTCGTCGTCGAAGTCGCCGGGGATAAAGCGCATGCCCTCGGCGAGCTGCTGCCAGACCTCCTCGCGGAACGGGGTCCGGGAGTGCTCACGCACCGCGTCGTGGACGACCTGGGCGAAGTCCTGGTCCTCCCAGTCCCGGCGGGCGAAGCCGACGAGCGAGAAGCCCGGTGGCAGCAGTCCGCGGTTGGCCAGGTCGTAGACGGCCGGCATCAGCTTCTTGCGGGACAGGTCGCCGGTCACCCCGAAGATGACCAGACCGGACGGTCCCGCGACCCGCGGCAGCCGTCGGTCGCGCGCGTCGCGCAACGGGTTGTCCCAGTCCGCGGCGGGCGCCACCGGCACCCGCACGTCCTTGGCTGTCTCGCTCATTACGCATCGACTCCCTTGCTGTTCAGGGACTTCGTGACGGCGTCCAGCAACTCCTGCCAGGCCACCTCGAACTTGGCGACGCCCTCGTCCTCCAGCTTGCCCACGACCTCGTCGTAGGAGATGCCCAGCTTCTCGACGGCCGCGAGATCCGCGCGGGCCTGCGCATAGCCGCCGGTCACCGTGTCGCCGTGGATGTCACCGTGGTCGGCGGTCGCGTTCAGCGTGCCCTCGGGCATGGTGTTGACGGTGCCCGGTGCCACCAGCTCGTCGACGTACAGGGTGTCCTTGTACGCGGGGTCCTTCACACCGGTGGAGGCCCACAGCGGACGCTGCTTGTTGGCCTTCGCACCGGCGAGCGCGGTCCAGCGGGCGCCGCCGAAGACCTCCTCGTAGGCCTGGTAGGCCAGCCGGGCGTTCGCCAGCGCGGCCTTCCCCTTCAGCGCCAGCGCCTCGTCCGTGCCGAGCACGGTCAGCCGCTTGTCGATCTCCGCGTCGACGCGGGAGACGAAGAAGGACGCCACGGAGTGGATCGCGGCGAGGTCCAGGCCCTTGGCGGCGGCCTGCTCCAGGCCCGTCAGGTAGGCGGCCATGACCTCGCGGTAGCGGTCCAGGGAGAAGATCAGCGTGACGTTGACGCTGATGCCCTGGGCGATGACCTCGGTGATCGCGGGCAGCCCCGCCCTGGTCGCCGGGATCTTGATCATCACGTTGGGGCGGTCGACTAGCCAGGCCAGCTGGCGGGCCTCGGCGACCGTGGCCGCCGTGTCGTGGGCGAGGCGGGGGTCGACCTCGATGGAGACCCGGCCGTCCCGGCCGCCCGTCGCGTCGTACACCGGGCGCAGCACGTCGGCGGCGGCCCGCACGTCCTGGGTGGTCATCATCCGCACGGCCTCGTCGACCGTGACACCCCGCACGGCGAGGTCGGCGAGCTGCTCCTCGTAGCCCTCGCCCGAGCCGATGGCGGCCTGGAAGATCGAGGGGTTGGTGGTCACGCCCACGACGTTCTTCGTGGCGACCAGCTCCGCGAGGTTGCCGGTGCTGATCCGCTTGCGCGACAGGTCGTCCAGCCAGATCGAGACACCCTCGTCGGAGAGGCGCTTGAGTGCTCCCGCGGTGGCGGTTGCTTCGGTCACAGTGATCATCTTCCTCTACTGAACTGTTTCTGGCTGGTCGATCAGGCGGTGCGGGCGGCGGCCAGGGACTCGCGGGCCGCGGCCGCCACGTTCTCGGGGGTGAAGCCGAACTCGGCGAACAGGGTGCCGGCGTCCGCGGAGGCACCGAAGTGCTCCAGGGAGACGATCCGGCCGGCGTCGCCGACGAACCGGTACCAGGTCAGGCCGATCCCGGCCTCCACGGCGACCCGGGCCCGCACGGCCGGCGGCAGGACGCTCTCGCGGTACTCGCGCGGCTGCTCCTCGAACCACTCCACGGACGGCATCGACACCACCCGGGTGCCGGTCCCCTCGGCCTCCAGGAGGTCGCGGGCCGCGACGGCGAGGTGCACCTCGGAACCGGTGGCGATCAGGACCACCTCCGGGGTCTCGGTCGACGACTCGCGCAGCACGTAGCCGCCCTTGGCCGCGTCCGGGTTCGGCGCGTACGTCGGCACGCCCTGGCGGGTCAGCGCGAGCCCGTGCGGGGCCGGGTGCGTGGCGTGCCTCTTCAGGATCTCGGCCCAGGCCGTCGCGGTCTCGTTGGCGTCGGCCGGGCGGACGACGTTCAGGCCCGGGATGGCGCGCAGCGCGGCCAGGTGCTCGACGGGCTGGTGGGTGGGCCCGTCCTCGCCGAGGCCGATGGAGTCGTGCGTCCAGACGTAGGTCACGGGGAGCTGCATGAGCGCCGACATCCGCACGGCGTTGCGCATGTAGTCGGAGAACACCAGGAAGGTGCCGCCGTAGATCCGGGTGTTGCCGTGCAGGGCGATGCCGTTCATCTCGGCGGCCATCGAGAACTCGCGGATGCCGAAGTGGACGGTACGGCCGTACGGGTCCGCCTCGGGCAGCGGGTTGCCCGCGGGCAGGAAGGAGGACGTCTTGTCGATGGTGGTGTTGTTGGAGCCCGCGAGGTCGGCGGAGCCGCCCCACAGCTCGGGCAGCACCGGTCCGAGTGCCTGGAGGACCTTGCCGGAGGCGGCGCGGGTGGCGACCGCCTTGCCCTCCTCGAAGACGGGGATCGCGGACTCCCAGCCCTCGGGGAGCTGACCGGCCACGACCCGGTCGAAGAGCGCGGCCTGCGCGGGCCGCGCGGTGCGCCACTCGGCGATGCGCTTGTCCCAGGCCGCGTGCGCCTCGGCGCCCCGGTCCAGGGCGCGGCGGGTGTGGGCCAGCACCTCGGCGTCCACCTGGAAGGACTGCTCCGGGTCGAAGCCGAGGAGGCGCTTGGTGGCGGCGATCTCGTCGGCGCCGAGCGCGGAGCCGTGGGCGGCCTCGGTGTTCCGCGCGTTCGGGGCGGGCCAGGCGATGATCGTGCGCATCGCGATGATCGAGGGCCGTCCGGTCTCGGCCTGCGCCGCCTTCAGCGCCGTGTACAGGGCCCGCGGGTCCACGTCGCCCTCGGCGGTGGGCTCGACGCGCTGGGTGTGCCAGCCGTAGGCCTCGTACCGCTTGAGCACGTCCTCGGAGAAGGCGGTCGCGGTGTCGCCCTCGATGGAGATGTGGTTGTCGTCGTAGACGAAGACGAGATTGCCGAGCTTCTGGTGGCCGGCCATCGAGGAGGCCTCCGCGGAGACGCCCTCCTCCAGGTCGCCGTCGGAGACGATCGCCCAGATCATGTGGTCGAAGGGGGAGGTGCCCTCGGGGGCCTGCGGATCGAACAGGCCGCGCTCGTAGCGGGCGGCCATGGCCATGCCCACGGCGTTGGCGACGCCCTGGCCGAGCGGTCCCGTGGTGGTCTCGACACCGGCGGTGTGCCCGTACTCGGGGTGGCCCGGGGTCTTCGAGCCGTGCGTGCGGAAGGCCTTGAGGTCGTCGAGCTCCAGCTCGTACCCGGCGAGGAACAGCTGGGTGTAGAGGGTCAGCGAGGTGTGCCCGGGGGAGAGGACGAACCGGTCGCGGCCGGTCCACTCCGGATCGGCCGGGTCATGACGCATCACCTTCTGAAAGATCGTGTACGCGGCCGGGGCCAGGCTCATCGCGGTGCCCGGGTGTCCGTTGCCGACCTTCTGCACCGCGTCGGCCGCGAGAAGGCGGGCCGTGTCCACGGCGCGCCGGTCGAGGTCGGTCCACTCGAAGCCGTCGTCAAAGCCGGCTGCTGTCTGCGTGCTCATCTTCAAGAAGTCCTCGTTCGAAGCGTTCTGGCTGGCCTGACGCGTTCAAAAGTAAAAGTCTGACTTAATGGAGGGAAGGTCGGGGTGTGTCAGTCTGTGGTGAAAGTGGGACACGGATCTTCGACAGGGACGGCACGAGAAGGACATGGCGGACAGAACGCCCGGCGCGGCGGGTGACGGTGACGGAATCAGAACCTTCCCCTTCCCGGTGGATCTGAGCGTCGGCGGTGTCGGCATGCAGGTGGGCCCGATGGGATCCGGGCGCCGGTGGCACGCCGACGCCCCGCTGGAGCGGGTGCACCGCATCGACTTCCACGTGGTCATGCTCTTCACCGCGGGCCCGGTCCGCCACATGATCGACTTCGCCGAGTACGAGGCGGGCGCCGGCGATCTGCTCTGGATCAGGCCCGGGCAGGTGCACCGCTTCTCGCCGACCTGCGAGTACCGCGGAACCGTCCTGACCATGCAGCCCGGCTTCCTGCCGCGCGCGATCGTGGAGGCGACCGGCCTGTACCGCTACGACCTGCCACCCCTGCTCCACCCCGACCGACCGCAGCTCAGCGCGTTGCAGGCGGCGTTGGCGAACCTGCAACGCGAGTACGAGGACGCCGATACCCTCCCTCCGTCCCTCCATGCCTCGGTGCTGCGGCACTCCCTCACCGCGCTGCTGCTGCGCCTCGCCCACCTCGCGGCCAGTTCGGCGGAGGCGGCACGCCGTCAGGCCGATACCACCTTCACCCTTTTCAGGGACGCGGTGGAGAAGGACTTCGCCACGAACCACAGCGTCAGCGCCTACGCCGACGCCCTCGGCTACTCCCGGCGCACCCTGGTCCGCGCGGTCCGCGCCGCGACCGGTCAGACCCCGAAGGGCTTCATCGACAAGCGGGTCGTGCTGGAGGCCAAGCGCCTCCTGGCCCACACGGACCTGCCCATCGGCCGCGTCGGCGCGGCCGTCGGCTTCCCCGACGCGGCGAACTTCTCCAAGTTCTTCCAGCTGCACACCGGGCAGACCCCGGTGGCGTTCCGGGCGGAGCTGCGCTGACACGGCGACGGCGCCGGGGAGTTCCCCGGCGCCGCCGCGTGCCCGCCTCGTGGGTCAGTGCCCGAAGTCGAACCAGTTCACATTGACGAAGTCGGCCGGCTGGCCGCTGCTGAAGGTCAGATAGACGTCGTGGGTGCCCGTGACCGAGCCGATGTTCGCCGGGATCGTCGTCCAGGTCTGCCAGCCGCCCGTGTTGGCCACCGCGAAGCTGCCGACGGGGGCGTTGGACGGGCTGTCGAGCCGGACCTGGACCAGGCCGCTCACCCCGGAGGCCGCGCCGCTCGCCACCCTCGCGTAGAACTGGGTGGCCGCCGTGGAGCCGAAGTTGACGCCCTTGTAGAGCGCCCAGTCGCCGTTGGCCACGTACCCGATGTCCTGGCCGCCGCCGGTGTCGGTGGTGGTCTCGGCGGTCACCCCGGACTGGCTGTCGTACGACTCGGCCTGGATGGGGCTGTACGCGTCCCGGTTGCCGGTGGGCGGGGGAGTGGTACCGCTCCCACCGGACTGGAGGACCTGCACGTAGTCCACGACCATCGGGTGGCCGGACTCCGTGGCGCTGGTGGGGCCGCCGCCGAAGGCGCCCGGGAAGCCGCCGCCCATCGCCACGTTCAGGATGACGAAGAACCCGTGGTTGGTGGCGTTCGCCCAGGTCGTGGCGTCGACCTGACTGGCCGTCACGGTCTGGTAGTTGACGCCGTCGACGTAGAAGCGGATCGCTTCCGGGCTCACCGAGCGGTCCCACTCCATCGTGTAGGTGTGGAAGCCGGACTGGCAGGTGGTGTTGGGGCAGGCGGTCGAATTGCCCAGCCCCGTCGTCTCGTTGCAGGGGCCGCCCGGGTTCGTGCCGCAGTGCATGGTCGCCCACGTCTTGTTGATGCCGTTGACGTTCTCCATGATGTCCAGCTCGCCGACGCCCGGCCAGTTCTGGTAGTTGCCCCGGTACGGGGCGCCCAGCATCCAGAAGGCCGGCCAGTAGCCGAGGGCCGCGTTGCCCGTGACGTCGGGCATCTGGATGCGCGCCTCGACGCGCAGCTTGCCGCCGGCCGGGGGCTGGAAGTCGGTGCGGGTGGTCTCGATCCGGCCCGACGTCCAGTTGCCGGCCGCGTCGCGGACCGGCGTGATCTTCAGGTTGCCGCTGCCGTCGAGGGCGACGTTGCTGGTGGACGAGGTCATCCGCTCGACCTCGCCGGTGCCCCAGTTGGCGGCGCCTCCGGGATACGAGGTCCCGGTGTCGTACTGCCAGTTGGCGGTGTTGACGCCGGTGCCCGCGGCGCCGTTGAAGTCGTCGAGGAAGACCTGGCTCCAGCCGGACGGCACCCCGGGCGCGGAGGCGCTGGCAGGGAGGGTGGCGGCGGTCGCGAGGGCCGCGGCCAGACCGAGGGTGCTCAGGACGGCGACGAGAGCCCGCCGCCGTCTGGATATACCGGAGGTTTCGCTCATGGGGGTGCCTCTCGGGGTACGGGGGGAGTGAGCGCGGGTGTCTTCGAGAGCTCTTGAGAGCGCTCTCAAAGTGGGCCCAATGTGCTCCCCGTGCCTGCGGCCGTCAAGAGTTAAAACAAAGAATCACTTTGTTCCCCAACCGAGTTCACGCGCTGAAGTCGGGCGTGCGCTACACGGCGCTGCCCGCCTTCCAGTCCGCCCACGACAGGTTCCAGCCGTTGAGGCCGTTCGACGGCTCCACGGTCCTCTCGCCGGAGTTCTTCACGATCACGACGTCGCCGAGCATCGAGCTGTCGTAGAACTTGTAGCCGTCCACGGACGTGTCGTTCGCGCCCTTCGCGTCGTGCAGGCCGACGCAGCCGTGGCTGGTGTTCTTGTGCCCGAACACCGAGGTGGACGCCCAGTAGTTGCCGTGCACGAAGGTTCCGGAGGTGGTCAGGCGCTGGGCGTGCGGGACGTCGGAGATGTCGTACTCGTCGCCGAGGCCGACCGTGGAGGACTCCATGCGGGTCTGCTTGAACCGCTCGCTGATCACCATGATCCCGGACCAGGTCGTGTGGTCGGAGTCGCCGCCCGAGACCGGGTAGGTGGCGATCACCGAGCCGTCGCGCCTGACCGTCATCTCCTTGGTGGCCAGGTCGACCGTGCTGATCTGCCCACGGCCGATGTGGAAGGTGACGTCCTTGGACTGGACGCCGTAGACGCCGTCCGCGCCCTGTACGTCCTTGAGCCGCAGGCCCAGCGTGATCTTCGTGCCGGGCGCCCAGTAGGTCTCGGGGCGGAAATCGAGCCGGGTGTCGCTGAACCAGTGGCCCACGATCTCCACCGCGGGCTCGGCGGTCACGGTGATCGCCTTCTGGACGGCGGCCCGGTCGGACACGGCGTGGGTGAAGTTGACCGACACCGGCATGCCGACGCCGGAGGTGGAGTCCGCCTCCGGCGTGAAGTAGCCGACGAACGTCTCCCCGGGGGACTTCGTGGTGAAGGTGGCCACCGCCTCCTCGGCCGCGCCGCGCGCCTTCGCGGTCACCGTGTACCTGGTGCCCGAGTACGGGTTCCTCGCCGACGTCCACTTCGTCCTCGCGGCGTCGAAGGAGCCCGCCAGGGTGGAGCCGTCGTTGCCCTCGACCGTGACGGAGGCCAGCGTGCCGTCGGTCACGGTGACCTCGACCGGGCTGGTGAAGCCGGCCTTCGTGCTGCCCGAGGCCGGCGTGACCGTGATCGTCGCCTTCCTGGTCACCGGCTTCGCCGAGGCCGTGGCACCCTTGCCGTCCGGCGCGGCCGAGGCGTCCGCCGGGGAACCGCATCCGGCCAGTGCCACACCCGCGGGGACCGCGCCCAGAGCGGCGAGGATCCCGCGCCGGGACCACTTCCCCGACTGCCGTCCGGACCGGTTCGATATGTGCTGGACGCCCACGCCACGCCTTCCTGACTTGTCCACCTGTGTCAGGGCATCCTGCGCCCGTTGTATGGGCGGCACCTTTGAATCACGGGGGTCGTCCCTGAGATTCCGATGAGGAGCGGGGATGCGGAGCGGGGGCCGGCGGGACCGGCGGGTCCCCCCCGGAGGAGTCGGCCGGAACCCGGGTTGTCCGCGCCCCCGATCCTGAACACAGTGTGAACGCCCGGGAGGAACGCGCCGGAAACACCGGGCTCGCCCAGTCGCCGGAGGTGTTCCGTGACCGACGTCCGCACACGGCAGAGCGTGGCCATCGTGGGAGCGGGGGCGGCGGGCACCCTCACCGCCGTCCAGCTCTGCGAGAGCGCGCACCGCCGCCGGACTCCGCTCGACCTCGTCCTGATCGACCCGGCCCCGGAGGCGGGCCGGGGCACCGCCTACGCCACCCGCGACCCCCGGCACCGCCTCAACGTGCCCGCGGGCGCCATGAGCGCCTACCCGGACGACCCCGGACACTTCGTCCGCTGGCTGTGCCGGCACGGCGAACCCACCGTCAGCGGCGCCGACTTCGCCACCCGCTACCGCTACGGCGCCTACCTCGCCGACACCCTCGGCCAGGCCCTCGTCCGGGCCCACGGCACGGTCGCGGTACGCCGGCTGCGCACCCGTGCGCAGAGCTGTACCGGCACCCCCGACGGCCGGGTGGAGCTCCAGCTCGCCGCCGGGGGACCCGTGACGGTGGACGGCGCGGTCCTGGCCACCGGTCCCGCGGGTGCCACCGCCCGCTGGGCGCCGGCCGCGCTGCGCACCTCGCCCCGGTTCGTCGGTGCCCCCTGGGCACCGGGCGCCCTGGACCCCCTACGGGACAGCCCCGAGGACATCCTGCTGGTCGGCACCGGCCTGACCGCGGTCGACCTCGCCCTGAGCCTCGACCGGCCCGGGCGCACCCTGCACGCCCTCTCCCGCAACGGACTGCTGCCCCAGGCGCACGCTCTCGGCCCGGCCGGCGCCATGCCCGCACCGGACGGCCTCGACGACACCTCGCTGGGCCGGCTGCGCCGCGTGGTCTGGCGCCACGTCAGCCGCTCCGTGCGCACCCACGGCGACTGGCGCCCCGCCCTGGACAGTCTCCGTCCGCACACCGCACGGCTGTGGCGCAGTCTCACCCCGCAGGAGCGCGAGGACTTCCTGGCCCGCGAGGGCGCCCTGTGGAACACCCACCGCCACCGGATGGCGCCCGCCACCGCCGAGCACGTCTCCCGCGCCCGCACCGCCCGCCGCCTCCAGGTCCACACCGGCACGGTCACGCGGGTGACGGCCGCCGGGACCGGTGGTCTCGCGGTCGAGCTCTCCGACGGCCGTACCCTGGGCGTCGGTTGGGTCGTCGACTGCACCGGCCCCGGCCGCCGCCTCGACGACCCGCTGTGGCAGCGGCTGTTCGCGTCGGGCGCGGCCGTCCCCGGCCCCCTCGGCATGGGTGCGGCCACCCGCGACGGCCGGCTCCTCGACGCCCGTGGCCGTACCGGGCTGCCCCTGTTCACGCTCGGGGCGCCGCGCCGGGGCGAACTGTGGGAGACCACCGCGATACCCGAGATCCGGGTCCAGGCGGCCGAGCTGGCACAGCAGCTGCTGCCGCCACCGGAGCGCAGGCGGGCCGGGCGGCGTCCCGTCGACGGTCACGGGCAGCCCCTGTCCACCCACGCCGACGCGGCCGCCGCCTACCGCAGCGGGCTCGACCGGGTCCTCAAGGTGCGCTCCGGCGCGGAGGACGCCTTCGCCCGCGCGGTCGCGCTGGACCCCGGGTTCGCCCTCGGCCACGCGGCCCTCGCCCTGCTCGGCCACGAGTGCGCCGCCGCCGTCGACGTGCCCCGCGCCCTCGCCGACGCCCAGCGCGCGGCGAGGGAGCGCGCGGACGAGCGTGAGCGGTCCTTCGTGGACGTGGTGACGCGCCGGGTGACCGGTGACGACGGGGACGGGGCGCTCGTACGGCATCTGCGGGAGCACCCGGGGGACGCGCTGGCGCTCGCGGCGGCCGTGCCGACCATCGCGTTCTCCGGGGTGAGCGATCTCCAGGACGCCGACGCCCTGCGGCTGCTCCAACTGACCTCGCCCGTGTACGACGGACACTGGTTCCACACCTCGCTGCTGGCCTTCCTGCGCCAGGAGCAGGGACGGCTGCACGAGGCGGGGGAGCTGGCCCACCGAGCGCTGGCCGCCGAGCCCGCCTCCGGGCACGCGGTGCACGCCCTCGCCCACGTCCACTACGAGTCCGGGGCGCACGAGGCGGGCCGGGACTGGCTCGACGGGTGGGTGGCCGGGCGGGGCCGGGGGGCCGTGCACCGGGCGCACTTCTCCTGGCACATCGCCCTGCACGAACTCGCCCTCGACGACCCGGGTGCCGTGCGCCGCCGCTGGTTCGGTCAGCTCGCGCCGGGCCGGGTGCGTGGCCTGCGGGCGCTGGTGGACTCGGGGTCGCTGCTGTGGCGGGCCCGGCTCAGCGACAGTTGGGAGGGCGAGCTGCCGGCGACGGACGTGCTCGACTCGGTGGCCCGGGAGGTGCTGGAACGGCCCGCCACCGCGTTCACCGCGCTGCACGCGGCCGTCGCCCTCACCGCCGCCGGGGACCTGCCGGCGCTGCACCGGCTCCGCGACCACGCGGCGGGTGCCGATCCGGTGCAACGGGAGGTGATCGCTCCGCTGTGCGAGGCGTTCGCGGCACTGGTCGAGGAGCGGTTCCACGAGGCGGCCCGGGGGCTCGACGCCCTGCTGCCGGTGCTGGCCAGGGTCGGCGGCAGCGCGGCCCAGCGCGAGGTGGTCGAGGAGACCCTGCTGTACGCGCTGGTCGCGGCGGGCCGCTGCGACGCGGCCCGCCGGCTCCTGGACACCCGCCTGAACCGCCGAGGCACCCCGCGCGACCGCCGCCTGCGCGCAACCCTGCCCTCCTGAACAACGACCACCCCCCGACCCCGCCCCGCCGCCCTCGGCCGGCCACCCCCATCCAGCAGCCGCGCTGCCGCCGGGGCTTCACGGCCGTGGACGGCGGTGGGGGCTAGCCGTCGTCGACGGTGGGTGGTGGGTGCCAGCCCAGGGCTCGGGAGATGCCGCGGGCCGCCAGGCGTACCGCCGGGATCAGGGCCGGGACCTGGGCGTCCGCCTGGGGCACCACCACCGAGACGGCCGCGGCCACCTGCCCCGTCGCCCCGCGCACCGCGGACGCCACCGACAGCGCGTCGTCGGTGACCTGACGGCTGCTCACCGCCACTCCGGTGCGGCGCACCTCGGCCAGGGACCGGCGCAGCCGGGCCGGGTCCGTGATGGTGTACGGCGTGAAGGCGGCCAACGGGCCCGCGCAGTAGTCCTGCTGGAAGGCGGGCGGCTCGTGCGCGAGCAGCGCGAGACCCACGCCCGTCGCGTGCAGCGGCCAGCGCGCGCCCACCCGGATGTGCACCCCCACCGCGGAACGCCCCGAAAGCCATTCGATGTAGACGACCTCGGTGCCGTCCCGCACCGCCAACTGCACGTTCTCGTGCGTGGCTTCGTACAGGTCCTCCAGGTACGGCAGCGCGATCTGGCGCAGCGCGAGACCCCGGGGAGCGAGCGCCGCCAGCTCCCAGAGCCGTAGCCCCACGTGGTAGAGACCCTCCGCGTCCCGCTCCAGCGCGCCCCACTCGGTGAGCGCGCCGGCCAGCCGGTGCGCGGTGGTCAGCGACAGCCCGGCCCGGCGGCTGATCTCGGTCAGGGTCAGCGCCGGGTGCCCGTGGTCGAACGCGGCCAGGACCGCCAGCAGCCGGTCCGGCGCGGAGCGGGCGACGGTGGTCATGGCCGGTCGGCGACGCGCAGCAGGAGCGCGTGGAGGGCCTCGCGCTCGGCGGGGCCGAGCGGGGCCAGCAGGTCGTTCGTCACCCGCCGGCCCGCCTCGTCGGTGTCCCGCAGGAAGGCCCTCCCGTTCTCCGTGAGGACGACGATCCGGCTGCGGCGGTCGTCGGGGGCGGGGCGCCGCTCGGCGAGGCCCTGCTTCTCCAGGTCGTCGACCAGGCCGACGATCGCGCTCGGGTCGTAGCCGAGCCGGGTGCTCAGCTCCCGTTGGAGCACCCCTTGCGACGTGGCGAGGAACCGCAGCACCGCGTAGTGGCGCAGCCGCAGCCCCGACTCCTGCAGGAACGTGTTGAACAGCTGTCCCGACCGCAGGCCGAGGCGGTACAGCAGGTAGCCCGTGTCCGCGTGCAGCCCGCGCATCCACGGCTCGTCGGCGTCGATGGCGGGCGTCTTCTCGGTGTGCTGGCGGGCGATGGCGGGCTCCCTGGTACGGGCCCCGGCGGCGGGGCGGTCGGTGGCACGGATTCCAGCATGACGCACCCGTGGGACGGCAACAACTATTGACGTCAACAATTATTGCTCTTAGCTTCGATCTCGCAGCCGCACCCATGCGACCCACGTGAAGGGACCAGCCGTGCCCACCATCGATCTCACCGGCAAGGCCGCCGTCGTCACCGGCAGCGGCCGGGGCCTCGGCCTCGCCTACGCGCACGCCCTCGCCGCCCACGGCGCGTCCGTGGTCGTCAACGACGTGGACGAGGCCGTCGCCGAGCAGGCCGTGAAGTCCATCACGGAAGCCGGCGGCACCGCCGTCGCCGAGGTGGTCCCGGTCGGCACCGCCGAGGCTGCCGACCGGCTCGTGAACCGGGCCGTCGAGGAGTTCGGCCGCCTGGACGTGCTGGTCACCAACGCGGGCATCCTGCGCGACAAGGTGCTGTGGAAGATGACCGACGACGACTTCGACGCGGTCGTCACCACCCACCTCAAGGGCACCTTCACGTGCGCCCGCGCCGCCGCCGTGCGGATGCGCGAGCAGGGCGACGGCGGCACCCTGATCCTGGTCGGCTCCCCGGCGGGGCAGCGCGGCAACTTCGGCCAGACCAACTACGCCGCCGCCAAGGCGGGCATCGCGGCCATGGCCCGTACCTGGTCGATGGAGCTGGGCCGGGCGAACATCACGGTCAACGCGATCGTCCCGGTGGCCGCCACCGCCATGACCGAGACCATCCCCGCCTTCGCCCCCTACGTCGAGGCGATGCGCGCCGGCGAGCCGCTCCCCGACTTCCTGCGCAAGGGCGAGGGCTTCGGCACCCCCGAGGACTGCGCGGCCCTCGTGCCCTTCCTGGCCTCCGAGGCCGCCCGGGGGATCACCGGTCAGGCCATCGGCATCGGCGGCGACAAGGTGGCACTCTGGTCGCACCCGCAGGAGATCCGGGCGGCCTACGCCGACGGCGGCTGGACCCCGGAGACCCTCGCCGACGCCTTCCCCACCTCGGTCGGCGCCGAACTCCAGTCCGTGGGCATCCCCGCGCCCAAGCTGCCGGAGGCGTGATGGACATCGAGGCACTGACGGCGATCGACGTCCACACGCACGCCGAGGTCTCCTCCCGGGGCCACGCCTCCCTCGACGACGACCTGCACGACGCCTCCGCCGCCTACTTCAAGGTCGAGGGCAAGCGGAAGCCGACGATCGAGGAGACCGCCGCCCACTACCGGGAACGGAACATGGCCGCCGTGATCTTCACGGTGGACGCCGAGTCCGCCACCGGCACCCCGCCGGTCCCCAACGAGGAGGTCGCGGAAGCCGCCGCGGCCAACTCCGACGTGCTGATCCCCTTCGCCTCCGTGGACCCCTTCCGCGGCAAGGCCGGCATCCGGCAGGCCCGCCGGCTGGTCGAGGAGTACGGGGTGAAGGGCTTCAAGTTCCACCCCAGCATCCAGGGCTTCTTCCCGAACGACCGCGCGGTGGCCTACGGCCTCTACGAGGTCATCGAGGAGACCGGCGCCATCGCCCTCTTCCACACCGGCCAGACCGGCATCGGGGCGGGCGTCCCGGGCGGCGGCGGGATCCGCCTGAAGTACTCGAACCCGCTGCACGTCGACGACGTCGCCGCCGACTTCCCGCACCTGAAGATCATCCTGGCGCACCCCTCCTTCCCGTGGCAGGACGAGGCCCTCGCCGTCGCCACCCACAAGCCGGGCGTGCACATCGACCTGTCCGGCTGGTCCCCGAAGTACTTCCCGCCGCAGCTCGTGCAGTACGCGAACACACTGCTCAAGGACAAGGTCCTGTTCGGCTCCGACTTCCCCGTCCTCACCCCCGACCGCTGGCTCGCCGACTTCGCGAAGCTGCCGATCAAGGACGAGGTCCGGCCGAAGATCCTCAAGGAGAACGCCGCCCGTCTGCTCGGGCTGACCAAGCCGTAAGGGGTCGCAGATGCGCAACGAGGGACTGGGGTCCTGGCCCGCACGCCGGGCCCGCAAGACCCCGCACCGTACGGCGCTGGTGCACGACGGCCGGGCGGCCGACTACCGCACCCTGCACCAGCGCACCACCCGCCTCGCCCACGCCCTGCGCGGCCGGGGTGTCCGCCGCGGCGACCGCATCGCCTACCTCGGCCCCAACCACCCCGCCTACCTGGAGACCCTGTTCGCGGCCGGCACCCTCGGCGCGGTCTTCGTCCCGCTCAACACCCGCCTGGCGGGCCCCGAGATCGCCTACCAGCTCTCCGACTCCGGAGCCAAGGCCCTGCTCTACGGCCCCTCGCACACCGGTCTCGTCGCGGGCCTGCCCGGCACCAGCGACGTCCGCACCTACGTCGAAGTCGGCCCCGAGTACGAGGAGCTGCTCGCGGGGGCGGCCGACGACCCGATCGACGAGCCCGTCGGCCCCGACGACACCTGCGTCATCATGTACACCTCGGGGACGACAGGACGCCCCAAGGGCGCCATGCTCACCCACGGGAACCTCACCTGGAACGCGCTCAACGTGCTGGTCGACACCGACCTGATCGCCGACGAACGCGCCCTGGTCTCCGCCCCGTTGTTCCACACGGCGGGCCTCAACATGCTCACCCTGCCGGTCCTCCTGAAGGGCGGCGCGTGTGTCCTGGTGGAGTCCTTCGACCCGGCCGCGACCCTGGACCTGATCGAACAGCACCGGATCACCTTCATGTTCGGGGTGCCGACCATGTTCGACCAGGTGGCCCGGCACCCGCGCTGGCCGGACGCCGACCTCTCCTCCCTGCGCATCCTCACCTGCGGCGGCTCCCCGGTGCCCACCCCGCTGATCGCCGCGTACCAGGAGCGGGGCCTGACCTTCCTCCAGGGCTACGGCATGACGGAGGCCTCGCCCGGCACCCTCTTCCTCGACGCCGAGCACGCCGTCGGCAAGGCGGGCTCGGCGGGCGTGCCGCACTTCTTCAGCGACGTCCGGGTGGTACGGCCCGACCTGACCCCGGTCGACGTCGGCGAGCCCGGCGAGGTCGTGGTCCGCGGCCCCCACGTCATGTCCGGCTACTGGGGGCTGCCGGAGGAGACGGCGGCCTCCTTCGCCGACGGCTGGTTCCGCAGCGGGGACGCGGCCCGCGTCGACGAGGACGGTTACGTCTACATCGTCGACCGCCTGAAAGACATGATCATCTCAGGTGGGGAGAACATCTACCCCGCCGAGATCGAGGACCTGCTCCTCGCCCACCCCGACGTCGTGGAGTGCGCGGTCATCGGGGTGCCGGACGACAAGTGGGGCGAGGTGCCGCGCGCGGTGGTGGTGCCCCGGGAGGGCGCCGACCTCGACCCCGACGAGGTGCTGGCCTCGCTGTCCGGCCGGCTCGCCAAGTACAAGCTCCCCAAATCGGTGGTGCTCGCGGACGAACTCCCGCGCACCGCCTCCGGCAAGCTCCTCAAGTCCCGGGTGCGCAAGCGCTACGGCACCACCTCATGAGTAAGGAAAGCGACATGGGCGTCACCGTCAACGGTCTCGACGAACTGAAGAAGCTCGCGGGCAGCGACCTGGGCACCGGCGAGTGGATCGAGGTCACCCAGGAACGCATCGACACCTTCGCCGACGCGACCGGCGACCACCAGTGGATCCACGTCGACCCCGAGCGGGCGGCCGCGGGCCCCTTCGGCGCCCCGATCGCCCACGGCTACCTCACCCTGTCGTTGTTCATCCCCCTGTTCACCGAGCTGCTCGACGTCCAGGGTGTCACCACCAAGGTCAACTACGGCCTGAACAAAGTGCGTTTCCCCGCGCCGGTGAAGGTCGGCTCCCGGATCCGGCTGGCCGCCCGCCTGGCGGAGGTCGAGGACGTGCCGGGCGGGGTCCAGATCGCGGTCGACGGGACGATCGAGATCGAGGGCGCGACCAAGCCCGCCGCGGTGCTGCAGAGCCTGTCGCGGTTCTACGCGTAAGGCTCCGTCGAGCTCAGTCCACCACGTCCACGAAGATCGGGTTCGAGTAGAACCACGTGTCCGCCCACGGGTCGCCGTTGCCCGGCTCGTGGGGGATCGGCCCGTGCGGGTCGATCGAGGCACCCAGGTAGCCCGTGCCGTGGCGGTTGCCGTCGCTGCCGCGCAGCCGGACGTAGCAGGACTCGTCGCCCACGGTGAGCGGGATCCGCAGGGTGTAGGTGCCCTTGCGGCCGGACACGTCCTTCGACCCGACGACCCTCGTGTCGGGCGCCCGCCAGGTGTCGCGGTCCGCGACCGGACCGCGCACCGCGCCCCGGATGACGTCGACGTGCGCCAACTGGGGCAGGATCCCCTGGGCGTTGACCCGGGACGCGGTCGTCACCGTCACGTTCAGGGTGAGCCGCTCGCCCTTGCGGACCCGCAGCCGTCCGCCGAGGGTGACACCGTCACCGTGGTCGCAGTCCCGCTTCAGCCGGACCTCGAGACCGTCGAGCAGGTGCCCGTGGTCCAGCCAGACCCGGCCCGCGCGCAGGCCCGCCATCACCGCGCGGTACCCGTAGCGGGTGACGCCGACGTGCGTACGGCTGAACTCGCCGGGCCAGAAGTCGCTGCCGGGCTGCGGGGTGTCGGTGTTCACCGGGTCGGGCAGCTTGCCGGTGTTGTCGAAGTTCTGCCCGGCCGGCCAGTCGCCGTTCTTCCAGGTGTCGAAGACCGTGCGGTGGTTGTCGGAGTTCGTGGTGATCGTGAAGAGGCGCCCCTCCGACAGCATCGCGTCCCAGAGGCCGCCGACCGTGGCCGTCGCCCAGTCGAAGCCGCCGTAGGTGAGGTACGCGTCCGCCGGATAGCCCGCCCAGGACTGGGCGGAGGGCTTGTTCTCGTACTCGCCGCGGATCGAGGTCGCACCGCGCCAGCCCGGGATCGCCGCGCCCTGGGCGCCGGGCGCGCCCTCCATGCCGATCATGATCTCGGCGGCCTCCTCGTTCCCCCCGCCCCACCCTGCGTCCCGCCAGTTGCGCAGCTCGTGCGGCGAGTCGATGCCGAGGCGCAGCGGGTGGTTGGCGAGCACGAGGACGTCGTCGACGTAGCCGGTGCGGCGCTGTTCGGCCAGCCACTGGATGGCCTTGACCGCGTGCGCCTCGTTGCGGGCGGTGTCGGCCGCGCCGGCGGAACCCTCGGTGTAGTTCAGCAGCTTGCCGTCGTAGGCCAGCTCGAACTGGGTCAGCAGGTCGGTCTCGTGCGGCCCGGGCGCGGCGAACACCGTGCAGTGCTCGGCGGCCGGGATGTACCACTCCAGGCCCTGGAAGATCAGCTGGCGCGGGTTCGCCGCACGGGCCTTGAGGATCTCCGCGTGCTCCAGCTCGGCGCCGTAGTGGGCGTGTCCGAAGTTGGAGTGCTCGTTGAACACCATCCAGTCCAGGCCGTACGTGGCGGCGGCCCGGGCCTGCTGGGTGAACGTGTACTTGGCGTCGTGGCTGTACACGGAGTGGACGTGGTGGTCGCCGACCAGGTAGGCGAGGCGCGGGTCGGCGCCGCCGAGGCGCGGCCGGGCGGGGGAGGCGGCGACCGCGGGGGTGGCGGCGGAGCCGAGGGCGAACGCGGCGCCGAACAGGCCCGCGCGGCGCAGGAGTCCGCGCCTCGACATGCCCTGGGCGTCCAGCTCGGCGGCGGAGACGGCGGGGTCGGCCCAGGTGGGCAGCTGCTGCTCGGTCATGAAGATGATCCTCGTCACGCGGGTCAGTGGGTCATGAAGGAGGAGACGGGCAGTGCCCGGGAGACGATCCGCACGTCGCCGAGACGGCCGTACAGGATCTGGTCGATCTTGTCGGCGTAGGTGTAGCCGCCGAGCAGCCAGGGCGCGCCGACCGAGGTGATGCCCACCGCGGCGGCCTTCGGGTTGCGGACCACCGGGCAGCCGTCGACGTACAGGGTGGTGTGCCTGCCGTCGTTGACGACGGCGAGGTGGGTCCAGGTCTCCAGCGGTGTCTCCTGGCCCCAGTTGGTCGCGATGCCCTCCTGGTTGAGCGGGCGCATCGCCCACTGCGGCTCGCGGTCGTTGGACAGCGAGAGGGTGGCCACCGGCTCGTCGGGGTCGTCACCGGTCTTGCCGGCGGCTCCGCCGGTGCCCCGGCGGCTGACGACGCCGGCCCACGCGTTGTGGCCGGGGTCCCAGTCGGCGGGCAGCCGGAAGAACGCCTCGATGGTGTAACCGTCCTTGAAAGTCGCCGTGTTGAGCGGTGCGCCGCTGACCGTCTGGAGGTAGGCGCCCTTCAGCGGCGACTTGTACCCGGTGAACTCCAGGCTGCCGTGCGCCGGCTGGTCCGGGTGGTGGTCCGCCGACCAGCCGAGGGTGCCGCCGCCCACCGAGACCACGGTGAGGTCGTTGCCGTTGCCCGACAGGTCGCGGACGGTGCCGGAGACCGCCGAGTCGAACCGCCAGTACGCGGCCGTGCCCCGGACCAGCAGCTGCGAGGCGGGGCGGGCCGGGCGGGCGGGCACCGGGTCGAAACCGGCGAACCGGTCCGCGAAGTCGATGCCCACGGAGAACCGGTCGGCGTCGCCGCTGAGTTCGATCTCCTGCCGCTCCAGCTCGTTGAGGCCCTTCCCGGCCCGGCCGAGGATCCACGGCGAGACCGTCTCCACGTCGATG
The DNA here is from genome assembly GCF_040640875.1 of Streptomyces sp. NPDC021562. Taxonomy (NCBI): domain Bacteria; kingdom Bacillati; phylum Actinomycetota; class Actinomycetes; order Kitasatosporales; family Streptomycetaceae; genus Streptomyces; species Streptomyces sp. NPDC021562. Next base: position 171,771 of record NZ_JBFACN010000018.1, on the reverse strand, counting down.
ACGTTCCGGTCCAGGTCGAAGTGGTAGAGGCGGATCATCGCCGCGCCGCCGAAGTACCGGTTCTGGTAGTTGGTCAGGTGCAGGTGGACCTCGTTGCCCGCCGCGTTCCTGCGGGTGGCGCGACCGGCCGGCCAGTAGTGGCCGTTCAGGGTGAGGAAGATCTGGTCGTGCTCGTCGACCAGCTGGTCCCACAGCTGCTGCCCGTACGACGACAACGTGTCGTCCGCCACGACGAGTTCGTGCGTGGTGAGGATGACCGGCGTCTTCGGGTGCCGGGCGATGACGTCCTTCGCCCAGGCGTACCCCTTCGCCGACAGCCGCCAGTCGAGCGCCAGCACGAGCCACTCGCGCCCGGCCGCCCGGAACAGGTGGTAGGAGTTGTAGCCGTCCGGGGAGGCCCCGCCGAACGTCGGCCTGTCCTTGAACCGCTGCGGGCCGAACGCGTCCAGGTAGGGCGACGCGCCGCGCTGGTCGTCCGTGGACGACGTGATGTCGTGGTTGCCGGCCAGCACGCTGTAACCGACCCCGCGCCGGTCGAGGATCCGGAACGCCCCGCTGATCGCGTCGAACTCCTCGACGGCCCCGTTCTGGGTGAGGTCGCCCAGGTGGGACAGGAAGACGATGTTGTCCTCCTCGGCCTGGTCCAGCAGGTACCGCAGCGAGGCCTCGACGGGCGCCGGGTCGATGCTCGGTCCGTCGAAGAGGTACTGGGTGTCGGGCATCACCGCGAGGGTGAAGCGACGGCTCTCGGTGTCGGGCCGTCGGCGGGAGCCGGCGGACGCCTCGGCGGCGGCCGGCACGGCGACCCCGGCGCCCGCGGCCGTGGCGGCGGCGCCCAGCAGCGCGGTGGCCCTGAGGAAGGTACGTCTTCCGGCTCCGGCCTGCGCGGCCTCGCCCTGGAGGGGGTCATGCGAAGTACACACGAGTGCTCCGTGAGTGTGCAGAAGTGACGGCGGAGGGCGTGGGGGGATCTCAGCGGACGCGCAGGGTCCAGCTCCAGCGGTGGACACCCGGGGCGACGAGGTAGGAGGGGAAGGTGTCGGGGCCGCACGAGGCCGTGCCCAGGCCCCGGTGCGCGGCGTCGATGTGGACCACGCAGCCGGCCCGCGGCACGAGTTCGTCGTGGTGCGTGACGGCGGTGAGGTCCTCGGCGCGGTAGCGGCTGACGCAGACCTGGCGGGGTTCGTCCAGCTCGACCGCGAGTACGGTGGCGTCCGGCGCCGACAGGGTGAACCGTCGTACACCGTGCCGGCCGCCGCTCTCCTGGGGCCGCAGGTAGGGGGTGAACAGCTCGTCCACCGGCAGCCGGTGGTGTCCGACGGGGGCTCCGGCGGCGCGGTCGGGGTACGACTCCCAGGGACCCTGACCGAACCAGTCCAGCACGTCGAGCCCGGCCACCGTCTCGAAGACCGAGCCGACCCGTGCCACGTCCGAGAACTCCTCGGGCAGCTCGGCCGACTCGTCGACCCGGACACCGCCCTCGACCGGTGTGAACTCCTGCCGGTGCCGCACCACCCCCACGGTGCCCGCGTACTGCGCGACCACGGCCACCGAGCCGCCGTCCCTGCGCACCGAGACCACCTTGCGCACCAGCCGGTCCAGCCCCCAGGCCCGCCAGCGCGACGCCATCCCGCCGAGTTCGTCGTTGTCGGTGGGCGCCCGCCACAGCGAGAGCGTCGGCGCGGCCGTCAGCAGCGGGTGCCGCAACAGCCCCTCCCTGTCCACCTCGACGGCGGGTCCCGCCGCCACCGGCCGCTCCGGCGCGTGTGCCGCCCGGATCCGGATCCCCGGCGCGCAGACCTCCGTACCGGCCGGCGCCCACGCCTGGTCCTCGGCGACCGTCACCCGCAGGGTCAGCCAGGCCTCCCCGCCGTCCGCCGGCACCGCGAACGGCAGCGGTACGGCCGCGGTCTCGCCGGGCCGCAGCTGCGGCAGCCGCGCCGGACCGGTCAGGGTACGGCCGTCGGCCAGCGCCAGCTCCCAGGTGCCCGTCAGCCAGTCGAGACCCCGGAAGTGCTGGTGGTTGGCGAGGACCACGCCCTCGTGCCGGAAGCACCGGATGCGGACCGGCGCCGCGACCTCCCGGTGCTCGTACATCGCGGGCTTGGGGGTGCGGTCGGGGAAGACGATGCCGTCCGCGACGAACGCCCCGTCGTGCAGGGCCTCGCCGAAGTCGCCGCCGTACGCCCAGCGGTGGCCGGGCGCGGCGACACCGTTGTCATACAGTCCGGCGCCCGTGCGCCCGACCGGTCTTCCGTCGCTCACCCGCTGGAGAATTCCGTGGTCCCAGAACTCCCAGATGAACCCGCCCTGAAGACCCGGAGTGGACTCGATGGCGGCCCAGTGGTCGGCGAGCGTGCCGTTGCTGTTGCCCATGGCGTGCGAGTACTCGCACTGGATCAGCGGTTTCGTCTGCTCCCCGGACAGCGCGTGCGCCACGCAGTCCTCCAGCGGCGCGTACATCGGGCAGGCGATGTCGGAGGCCACGTCCGGGTCGGCCCAGCCGCGCTTGGCGGCGCCCTCGTACTGGAGCGGCCGGGTCGGGTCGTGCCGTCGTACCCAGCCCGCCGCCGCGTCGTGGTTGGCGCCGTAGTCGGACTCGTTGCCCAGCGACCAGATGATGACCGAGGGGTGGTTCTTGTCGCGCAGCACCATCCGTGAGACCCGGTCCACGAAGGCGTTCAGGTAGCGCGGGTCGTCGGCGATCTCGTGCGCGTGGTCGTGGGACTCGATGTCCGCCTCGTCCACGATGTAGAAACCCAGTTCGTCGGCGAGGTCGTACAGCGCGGGGTCGTTCGGGTAGTGCGAGGTGCGGATCGCGTTGAACCCGAACCGCTTGAGCACCACCAGGTCGGCCCGCATGTCGTCGTACGACACCGTCCGCCCGGTCAGCGGGTGGAAGTCGTGCCGGTTGACCCCCCGGACGAACACCCGCTCGCCGTTGACCAGCAGGTCCCGGCCGACGATCTCGACGTCGCGGAAGCCGACGCGGTGGTACGAGGTGTCGGCGACCGTGCCGTCCGCGCGGTGCAGCCGGACGGTGAGCCCGTACAGCTCGGGCTCCTCCGCGTTCCAGGTGCGCACCTCGGGCACGACCGCGTGGATGCGGGCCTCCCCCAGGAAGTCGGAGACCCGGTCGTCCTCGGCGTTGCGCCGGTCGAACCCGGCGTCCTGCGCGAGGAGCATCCCGTCCAGGTCGGCGGTGACGTACCAGCCGCCGGGCAGCGCCCCGCGGTCGTCGCGCACCAGGCAGTCCACCCGCAGTTCGCCGTCCCGCCGGGCCCGTACGGTCACGTCCGCGAGCCGCAGCGGGTCGGTCGCGTACAGCAGCACGGAGCGGGTGATCCCGCCGTGCCACCAGTGGTCCTGGTCCTCGATGTGCGTCGCGTCCGACCACTTGACCACGGTCAGCCGCAGCACCGACCGCTCACCGGGGCTGACGAACGCGGTCAGGTCGAACTCGGCGGCGAGGTGCGAGTCCTTGGAGACGCCGACCGGCCGCCCGTCGACGTGCACGAGCAGCACGCTCTCCGCCGCGCCCACCTGGAGCACGATCCGGCGCCCCGCCCACGCGGCGGGGACGTCCAGCTCACGCTCGTAGACCCCCGTCGGGTTCGTGGCGGGGGAGTGCGGCGGGAACTCGGGAAACGGCATCCGCACGTTCGTGTACTGCGGCAGGTCGTCGGTGTCCTGCACGGTCCAGGCGCCGGGCACGTGCGCCGTCGCCCACGCACCGCCGACCGGCGCGTCCGGAGCCGGCAGCAACTGGAAGCGCCAGTCGCCGTCCAGGGGGAGCGCTCCGGAGCGCCGGTCGACGGCGTTCATGGGCAGACGCCCCCAGGAGGTCACCTCGGGTGCCTCCCAGGGGCGGACGGCCACCAGCGGGTCCGTCACTTGATGGCTCCCTTGGCCAGGTCGCCGATGATCTGCCGGGCGCCGATCGCGAACACGATCAGCAGGGGAACGAGGGCGAGGAGTGCGCCGGTCATGACCATTCCGTAGTCGGTGGTGCCGTGGGTGCCGTTGAGCTGGGACAGGGCCACCTGGAGGGTGACGTTGTCCGGGTTGGTGAGGGCGATCAGCGGCCAGGCGTAGTCGTTCCACTGGCCCATGAAGGTGAAGATGCCGAGGAAGGCGAGGCCCGGCCGGACCACCGGGAGGGCCACGTGCCAGTACTGGCGCAGGAAGTGCGCGCCGTCGATGCGGGAGGCGTCGAGGAGTTCGTCGTGGATGGCGCCCTTCATGTACTGGCGCATCCAGAAGATCCCGAACGCGTTGGCCGCGGCCGGCACGATCAGCGAGGTCATCGAGCCGATCCAGCCCAGCTTCGCCATGATCACGAACTGCGGGATCGCGGACAGCTGCGCCGGCACCATGAAGATGACCATGAGCAGCGCGAACAGCACGTTCTTGCCGGGGAAGTCGAACTTGGCGAACACGAAGGCCGCCAGCGAGTCGAACAACAGGACCAGGAAGGTCACCGAGCCCGCGACCAGCAGCGAGTTCCACATCGAGCCGAAGAAGTCGATGGTGTCGAACAGACCGCGCAGGTTCTCCAGGAAGTGCGTGCCCGGCAGCAGCTTCGGCGGGTAGGAGAAGATCTCCGACGAGGTGTGCGTCGACATGATCACGGCCCAGTAGAACGGGAAGGCCGAGAGCAGCAGACCGACGACGAGTACGGCGTGCAGGGCGATGCCGCGGCCCCGGGTGCCCTTGATGGCCCTGGGCCGGCGGGTTCCTTGGATGGATGCCATGGTGTGCGGCCCCCCTAGTCTTCGCCCCGGCGCTGCAGCAGGCGCCAGTTGACGACGGAGAAGATGATCACGACGAGGAAGATGCCCCACGCGACGGCGGCGCCGTAGCCGAAGTCGTTGTTGTCGAAGGTCTGCTGGAAGAAGTAGAGGACCATCGTCTGGCCCGCGTGGCCCGGACCGCCCGCGAACGTCGAGTCGTTGGAGGTGGTCTGGAGCAGCACCTGCGGTTCGGAGAAGCTCTGCAGGCCCGTGACCGTCGACACGACGAGCACGAACAGCAGGACCGGCCGCATCATCGGCAGCGTGATCCGGAAGAAGGTCTGCACGGGACCGGCGCCGTCCATCCGGGCCGCCTCGTACAGTTCGCCCGGAATGGTCTGCAGGCCGGCGAGGAAGATGATCGCGTTGTAGCCGGTCCACTGCCAGGTCATCAGGGTGGCGATGGCGACCTTGATGCCCCACGGGGTGTTCAGCCAGGCCACCTGGTCCAGGCCGACCGCGTTGAGGAAGGCGTTCACCAGGCCGAAGTTGGTCGAGAACACCGAGCCGAAGATGATCGCGACGGCGACCACCGAGGTGACGTTCGGCAGGAAGTAGGCGAACCGGTAGACGTTCTTGAAGCGGACCGCCGAGTTGAGCATCACGGCCGTCACCATCGCCAGGAAGATCATGGGGAAGGTGGCGAGCGCCCAGATGAGAAGGGTGTTGCCGACGGCGGTCCAGAAGTCGGTGTCGCTCAGCAGGTACCGGTACTGCGACAGGCCCGCCCACTCCATCGAGCCGAGGCCGTCCCAGCGGTGCAGGGAGACGTAGAGCGAGAAGCCGACCGGGACCAGACCGAAGCAGACGAAGAGCAGGTAGAAGGGGGAGATCGCGGCGTAGAGGTGCCAGTACCTGCGCAGCCCCGTGCGGGGGCCGGGCGCCGGCGGGCGCGCCACGCTCGGCGCGGGCTTCTCCAGTGCGGTGGCCATCAGTAGGTCACCCCCAGGTGCTTGGCTATGCGCCGGCATTTGCTCATGGCGTCCTTCCAGGCCTGGTCGGGGTTCTTGCCGAGGACACCGACGTTCTTGATCTCGTCCTTCAGGGGCTGGGAGAGCGCCACGTCGAACGGGCTGTTGTAGGCGACCGCGATCTTCTGCGCGGCGGGCCCGAAGACGTCCATGGTGACCTGGCCGCCGAAGAACGGGTCGGGCTCGCGCAGCGTCTTCATGGCGTACGACGCCGGGGTGGAGGGGAAGAGTCCCGCGTCGACGAAGCCCTGCGCCTGGTTGGCGGCGTCCAGCATCCAGGCGATGATCCGGAACGCCTGCTCGGGCTCCCGGCAGGCCTTGGTGATCGACAGGAACGAGCCGCCGTTGTTGGACGGCCGTACCGGCATCTGCGCGACCCGCCACTTCCCCTTGGTCTTCGGGACGCCCGACTTGATGTCGTTGGTGGCCCAGGAGGCGTTGAGCTGGCTGGGCAGCTTGCCGTCCTGGAGCGCGGAGAGCTGGTCCGGCGTCCCGCTGACCAGGTCGGAGACGATCCCGCGCCGCTTGGCCTCCACGGCCAGCGCCCACGCCCGGCGCACGTGGTCCTGGTCCCCGATGAAGGTCCGGTCCTTGTCGACGTACCGCTTGCCGCCCTGCTGCACCACGTTCTCGAAGATCGAGTTGACGTCGGTGACCAGGGACGTCCCCGGGAGCCGCTTCTTCAGCTGCTCGCCCGCCGCGAAGAACTTCTCCCAGGTGTCCAGCTCGGCCGTGACGTCGGCGGGTTCGTACGGCAGCCCGGCCCTGCGGAAGACGTCGTACTGGTAGTAGTGCGCGACCGGGCCGCAGTCGATCGGGAAGCCGACCATCGTGCCGTCGTCGGCGATGCCCTGCTCCCACTTCCAGGACAGGAAACGGGACCTGTAGGTGTCCGCGCCCAGCGTGCGCAGGTCCACGAACTGGTCGGCGTCGGGCAGGTAGGACGCCATGTCCTCGCCCTTGAGCCCCGCGATGTCGGGAATGTGGGCCCGGCCGGTCATCGTGGTGAGCAGTTTCGACCGGTAGTAGCCGCCGATCTTGACGGCCCTGAGGTCGACGCTCGCCCCGTAGCGGGCCTTCGCGTTCGTGACGACGGTGTCACCCAGGCCGCCGTCCCAGTACCACAGGACCATGTTCCGGCCGGTGGAACCGGTCGGAACGGCACAGCCGGACGCCAGGCCGCCGAACGCCGTGGCGGCCGTACCGGCCAGGCCCGCGCGCAGCAGGCCTCTACGTGAGAGCCGCACAGCTCCCACCGCCTTTCGGATCTTTTCGGGACTTCACATGAGCGTGGGGGGTGGGGTCAGTGCGACCGTGCGGGGGGAGTCACGGGGGCGTACCGCACCGGCGGCCCGGGGTCGGCCGGGAGCCGGTCGGCCAGGAAGCCGTAGGCACGCTTGAGGCCGGGGTCGGTCAGCGACCGCCACCAGCTGTCGACGCCGTACCAGCCGGGGGCCGCGAGTGCCCCGCCGGGCCGGCCGACGGAGAGCCCGGCGGCCAGTACGGCGAACCGCAGCCGCTCCTCCAGCGGCCAGCCGCCCAGCGAGGCGGCCACGAAGCTCGCCCCGAAGACGTCCCCGGCGCCCGTCGCGTCGAGGACGTCCACGGCGAGGGCCGGGACCTCCGCGTACTCCCCGGTGTGCTGGTCGACGGCCAGCGCACCGGCACCGCCGCGCGTCACCACCGCCACCGGGACCAGCTCGGCGAGCGTGCCCAGTGCGGCCATGGCGCTGTCGGTGCGGGTGTAGGCCATCGCCTCGGCCTCGTTCGGCAGGAAGGCGTGGCACAGCGCGAGCTGGTCGAGGAGGGCGCGGGACCACTGCTGGGTGGGGTCCCAGCCGACGTCGGCGTAGACCTGGGTGCCGTTCGCGGCCGCCTTGGCGATCCACTCGCGCGGTTCGGCCTCCAGGTGCACCAGCGCGGTACGCGCCTCGGGCGGGTCGCCCATCAGCGCGTCCTGCGAGTACGGCGGCGGGGAGCCGTGGGTGACCAGGGCGCGGTCGTCGCCGTGCGCGAGCGAGACGGTGACCGGGGTGGGCCAGCGGTCACCGACGCGGGACAGCGAGAGGTCGACGTTCTCCTGGTCGCTCAGGACGTCCCGGCAGTACGCGCCGTAGAAGTCGTCGCCGAAGACCGTGGCCAGCGAGGTGCGCAGGCCGAACCGGGACGCGGCCACCGCGAGGTTCGCGATGCCGCCGGGGCCGCAGCCCATGCCCGCCGTCCAGATCTCCTCGCCCGGTGTCGGCGGTTTCCCGAGCCCCGTCAGGACGAGGTCGTAGAAGAGCAGCCCGGTCAGCAGCACATCGGGCCTGTCGTCGTCCACGCGCGCAGCCTCTCGTCAAATCTCGTCATTTCGATGACCGGAATCGTGCGCCGCTCTGTGAGATTGGTCAATACCCGAGCAGAACTGAGCATGGATTTGATTGAAGATGACGAGTAGTGTTCGTCGCGTGCTGGCAGAACGACGACATCAACTCATCCTGCGGGCCCTGCGCTCGGGCGGCCCCGCGGCCGTGACCGATCTCTCCGAGCAACTGGGTGTGAGCCCCGCCACGATCCGGCGCGACCTGCTCAAACTGGAAGAGGACGGACTGCTCACGCGGGTGCACGGCGGTGCCGTCGCGGAGGAGGGCGACCAGCCCTTCGCCGAGGTCGCCGAGGTGCGCGTGCCTGAGAAGGACGCCATCGCGGCGCGCGCGGCGGCCCTCGTCGCCGACGGCCAGTCGGTGCTCCTGGACATCGGCACGACGGCCTACCGGCTGGCCCGCCAGCTGCACGGCCGCCGGCTCACCGTGATCACCAGCAACATGGTGGTGTACGAGGAGCTCGCCGACGACGAGGGCATCGAGCTGGTGCTGCTCGGCGGCATGCTCCGCCGCGAGTACCGTTCCCTGGTCGGTTTCCTCACCGAGGACAACCTGCGCCAGCTGCACGCCGACTGGCTCTTCCTCGGCACCAGCGGAGTGCGCCCCGGCGGGCAGGTGATGGACACGACGGTCGTGGAGGTGCCGGTCAAGCGCGCCATGATCAAGGCGAGCGACAAGGTCGTCCTGCTCGCCGACGCCGCCAAGTTCCCGGGTACGGGCATGGCGAAGGTCTGCGGTCCCGAGGACCTGGACATGGTGGTGACCGACGCGCCGGTCGACCCGGCGACCCGTGCCGCCCTGGAGGAGGCCGGTGTCGAGATGGTCCTGGCAGGAAAGGCTCAAGCGTGAAACTGACGATTCTGGGTGGCGGCGGGTTCCGGGTGCCGCTGGTGTACGGCGCACTGCTGACCGACCGCGGTGAGGGGCGGGTCACCGAGGTCGTCCTGCACGACCTCGACGCCGGACGGCTGTCCGCGGTGGCCCGCGTCCTGGCGGAGCAGGCGGCCCTCGTTGCCGACGCTCCCGCCGTGACCGCCACCACCGACCTCGACGCGGCCCTGCGCGGCGCCGACTTCGTCTTTTCCGCGATCCGGGTGGGCGGCCTGGAGGGCCGTGCGGCCGACGAGCGGGTGGCCCTGGCCGAAGGTGTCCTCGGCCAGGAGACCGTCGGCGCCGGCGGCGTCGCCTACGGCCTGCGGACCGTCCCGGTCGCCGTGGAGATCGCCCGGCGGGTGGCCCGGCTCGCCCCCGACGCCTGGGTCATCAACTTCACCAACCCCGCGGGACTCGTCACCGAGGCCATGTCCCGCCACCTCGGCGACCGCGTCATCGGCATCTGCGACTCCCCGGTCGGCCTCGGCCGACGTATCGCCCGGGTGCTCGGCGCGAACCCCCGCGAGGCCTGGATCGACTACGTCGGCCTCAACCACCTCGGCTGGGTGCGCGGCCTGCGCGTCGCGGGCCGCGACGAGCTCCCGCGCCTGCTCGCCGACCCCGACCTGCTCGGCTCCTTCGAGGAGGGCAAGCTCTTCGGCGTCGACTGGCTGCGGTCCCTCGGCGCGATCCCCAACGAGTACCTGCACTACTACTACTTCAACCGCGAGGCCGTCCGTGCCTACCAGCAGGCCGAGAAGACCCGCGGCGCCTTCCTGCGCGACCAGCAGGCGCACTTCTACGAGGCGGTCGCGGACCCGGGCTCGAAGGCCCTGGACGTCTGGGACCGCACCCGCGCCGAGCGGGAGGCCACCTACATGGCCGAGAACCGGGAGACGGCCGGCGCCGGCGAGCGCGACGCCGACGACCTGTCCGGCGGCTACGAGAAGGTCGCCCTGGCCCTGATGCGGGCCATCGCCCGCGACGAGCGCACCACGCTGATCCTGAACGTCCGCAACCGCGACACGCTCTCGGTGCTCGACGGCGAGGCCGTCATCGAGGTCCCCTGCCTGGTCGACGCCAACGGCGCCCACCCGGTCGCGGTCGCCCCGCTGCCCGACCACGCCACCGGCCTGGTCTGCGCGGTCAAGGCCGTGGAGCGCGAGGTGCTCGCCGCCGCCGAGTCCGGCTCCCGTGCGACGGCCGTCAAGGCGTTCGCCCTGCACCCGCTGGTGGACTCGGTGAACGTGGCCCGCCGGCTGGTCGAGGGGTACTCCGAGGTCCATCCGGGCCTCGCGTATCTTAAGTAGTCAGCCGCTCGGAAAGCGCTTTCCATCCCTCTTCTGGAGACTTCCATGCACGACGAACGCCGCCGGATCGAGGAGCGCGTAGAGCGCCTCCAGAACCAGCGCATCAGGCCCGCGATCCACGCGGCCGCCGTCCCCTTCGAGGTGACCGCCTGGCAGGCCCCGGGCGAGCCGGTCCCCTTCGAGGAGGCCGCGGCCGCCCCCTACGAACCGTTCGCCATGGACACCCCGTGGGGTCCGCCCTGGGGCACCACCTGGTTCCGGATGCACGGCCGGGTGCCCGCCGAGTTCGCGGGCCGCCGGGTCGAGGCCGTCATCGACCTCGGGTTCGTCGGCGACTGGCCGGGCAACCAGGCCGAGGCCCTGGTCCACCGCACCGACGGCACCCCGCTCAAGGCGGTCAACCCCCTCAACCAGTACGTGCCGATCGCCAACCCGGCGGCCGGAGGCGAGGTGATCGACTACCTGGTGGAGGCCGCGTCCAACCCGGACATCCTCGCCAACGACTTCCGCGAGCCCACCCTCCTGGGTGATGTGCTGACGGCCGGCGACAAGCCGCTCTACACCTTCAAGCGCGCCGACATCGCCGTCCTGGACGAGAACGTCTGGCACCTCGACCTCGACATCCAGGTGCTGCGGGAGCTGATGCTGGAGCTCGGCGAGCACGACCCGCGCCGGCACGAGATCGCGCACGCCCTCGACCACGCGATGGACCTGCTGGACCTGGACGACATCTCCGGTTCCGCGGCCGCCGTCCGCGAGGCCCTGAAGCCGGCCCTGTCCAAGCCCGCGCACGCCAGCGCGCACATCATCTCCGGCGTCGGCCACGCGCACATCGACTCGGCCTGGCTGTGGCCGATCCGCGAGACCAAGCGCAAGACCTCCCGCACCTTCTCCAACGTGACGTCGCTGGCGGACGAGTACGAGGAGTTCGTCTTCGCCTGCTCACAGGCCCAGCAGTACGAGTGGGTCCGCGACAACTACCCGCAGGTCTGGGCCCGCATCCAGGAGTCCGTGAAGAAGGGCCAGTGGGCCCCGGTCGGCGGCATGTGGGTCGAGTCCGACGGCAACCTCCCCGGCGGCGAGGCGATCGCCCGCCAGCTCGTGCACGGCAAGCGGTTCTTCATCGAGCACTTCGGCATCGAGACCAAGGGCGTCTGGCTGCCCGACTCCTTCGGCTACAACGCGGCCTACCCGCAGCTCGCCAAGCTGGCCGGCAACGAGTGGTTCCTCACCCAGAAGATCTCCTGGAACCAGACCAACACGTTCCCCCACCACACCTTCTGGTGGGAGGGCATCGACGGCACCCGCATCTTCACGCACTTCCCGCCCGTCGACACCTACAACGCCCGCTTCAGCGGCGAGGAGATGTCCCGCGCGGTCCGCAACTACGCGGAGAAGGGCGCCGCCACCCGCTCCCTGGCCCCGTTCGGCTGGGGCGACGGCGGTGGCGGCCCCACCCGCGAGATCATGGAGCGGGCCCGCCGCCTGAAGGACCTGGAGGGCTCCCCGCGCGTCGAGGTCGAGCACCCGGACGCCTTCTTCGCCAAGGCCCGCGCCGAGTACGAGGACGCCCCGGTCTGGGTCGGCGAGCTCTACCTGGAGCTGCACCGCGCCACCTACACCTCGCAGGCCCGCACCAAGCAGGGCAACCGGCGCAGCGAGCACATGCTGCGCGAGGCCGAGCTGTGGGCGACGACGGCCGCGCTGCACGCGCCCGGCTACCGCTACCCGTACGAGAAGCTCGACCGGCTCTGGAAGACGGTCCTGCTGCACCAGTTCCACGACATCCTGCCGGGCTCCTCGATCGCCTGGGTGCACCGCGAGGCCGAGGCCGAGTACGCCCGCGTCGCCGAGGAGCTGGAGGCGCTCACCGCCGAGGCGGTCGCGGCGCTGGGCGGCGGCACGGCCCGGGTCTTCAACACCAGCCCCTACGACCGCGCCGAGGTCGTCCGCGACACCGCCGGCACCCCGGTGTACATCGAGGTCCCCGCGAGCGGCAGCGCCCCGCTGACGGCCGCCGCCGAGGCCCCGAGGGCCGTGACGGTCGAGGGCCGGGTCATCGACAACGGACTCGTCCGGGTGGAGATCGCCGAGGACGGCACCCTGTCGTCGGTCCGCGACCTCCGCGCGGACCGCGAGGTCCTCGCGGGCCCGGGCAACCTGCTCCGCCTGCACACCGACCTCCCGAACTACTGGGACGCCTGGGACGTCGACAAGCACTACAAGAACCGCTACACCGACCTGCTGGAGCCCTCGGAGATCACCGTCGTCGACACGGACCCGCTGCTCGGCTCCATCCGCGTCACGCGCCCGTTCGGCAACGGCTCCACGATCGTCCAGACGATCACCGTGCGCGCCGGCAGCCCCCGGATCGACTTCGAGACGGACATCGACTGGCACGAGGCCGAGAAGTTCCTCAAGGCGGGCTTCCCGGTGGACATCCGGGCCGCGCACTCCTCCGCCGAGATCCAGTTCGGTCACGTGCAGCGGCCCACGCACACCAACACCAGCTGGGAGGCGGCCCGTTTCGAGGTCTCGGGCCACCGCTGGGTGCACGTCGGCGAGCCCGGCTACGGCGTCGCCGTCATCAACGACTCGACGTACGGCCACGACGTCTCCCGCACGGTCCGCGAGGACGGCGGCACGACCACCACGGTCCGGCTCTCCCTGGTGCGCGCCCCGCGCGTCCCGGACCCGGGCGCCGACCAGGGCCGCCACCGCATCACCTACTCCCTGCTGCCCGGCGCGGACATCGAGGACGCGGTCGCGGCCGGCTACGCCCTCAACCTCCCGCTGCGGGTGGCGGACTCGGCGGGCGAGCCGGAGCCGGTCGTCTCGGTGGACGGCGACGGCGTGACCGTCGAGGCGGTCAAGCTCGCCGACGACGCCTCCGGCGACGTGGTGGTCCGGCTCTACGAGTCCCGTGGCGGCCGTGCCCGGGGAGTGCTGCGCACCGGCTTCCCGCTGGCCGGCGCCCAGGTGACCGACCTGCTGGAGCGCCCGCTGGAGGACGCGGCCACCGACGGCGACTCCGTCGCGGTGGAGCTGCGCCCCTTCCAGATCCTCACCCTCCGGCTGCGCAGGAGCTGACCGCATGGCCATGCAACCGTGGTTCACGGACGCCAAGTTGGGGATCTTCGTGCACTGGGGCATCTACGCCGTCGACGGGGTCCAGGAGTCCTGGTCCTTCTACGACGACATCGTGCCGCACGACCAGTACATGTCCCAGCTGGACCGGTTCACGGGCGCGGCGTACGACCCGAAGGCGTGGGCGGACCTGTTCGCCCGCGCCGGCGCCCGGTACGCCGTGCTGACCAGCCGCCACCACGACGGAGTGGCCCTGTGGGACACGAAGTTCGGTGATCTCAACCTCGGCCGGGACTACCTCGGCCCCTACGCCGACGCCCTGCGTGAGAAGGGACTGAAGGTCGGCCTGTACTACTCGCACTCCGACTGGAACCACCCCGACTACGCGTCCACGCGCAAGCCGGGCCGGCCGCCCGAGCAGGAGGACAACCGCTACTCCGAAGTCGCGGCCGAGGACGAGGACCTGGCCGCCTGGGACCGCTTCCTCGCCTACCGGGACGGCCAGGTGACGGAGCTGGCGTCCCGCTACCGGCCGGACCTGATGTGGTTCGACGGGGAGTGGGACCGCAGCGAGGAGCAGTGGCGGATCCCCGAACTCGCCGCGCTGATCCGCTCGTACGTGCCGCAGGTCGTCTTCAACGCGCGCATGCTCAGCGAGGGCGACTACGCCACCCCCGAGCAGGGCGCCCCCGTCGTGCCGCCGGACGGCCCCTGGGAGCTGTGCCTGACGATCAACGACTCGTGGGGGTACCAGCACCACGACCACAACCACAAGTCGCTCGCCCAGCTGATCCGCTACTTCACCGAGACCATCGGGGGCGGCGGCAATCTGCTGCTCGACGTCGGCCCCATGGAGGACGGCACCATCCCGCAGCCGCAGGTGGAGCGTCTGGAAGGGCTGGGGGAGTGGATCCGGCGGCACGCGGAGGCGGTGTACGGGACCGGCCGCGGGCTGCCCGCCGGGCACCACTACGGGCCCAGCACCCTCTCCGCCGACCGGCGCACCCTGTACCTCACCCTGTTCGACGTGCCGCGCGCCGGGATCGGGGTGCGCGGCCTGGCCACGAAGGTCAGGAAGGTCACCGTGGTGGGCAGCGGCACCGAGCTCGGCCACCGGGTGGTCGGCGGCCTGCACGAGGCCGTCGGCGTGCTGTGGATCGACCCGCCGGCCGCGGCCGACCTCGACCCGTACGCCACCGTCCTCGCCGTCGAACTGGACGGGGAGCTGGAGCTGTACCGGGGGCCGGGACGGTTCTGACCGGAAACGGGCAGGCCACGGCGGCTTTCGGGTCGCCGTGGCCTTCGGTGCTCAGCCGGTGAAGCCGGCCGTGATCGAGGTGAACTGCCAGTCGTTCTGGCTGATGCCGGAGCAGTTGCTCACCACGCCGCCGCCCGCGCAGCCGCGGTCCCGGTTGACCGCCCAGAACGCGAGCCGGGCGATGTGGTGCGAGTTCCCCCAGTCACGGATCTGGGTCCAGATCGCCGGGGTGGTGTTCTCCTGCTGGTCGGACAGTCCGTTCATGCCGGAGATCCCGATGTGCGCGTAGGCCGTCGCGTCGTCCCAGCCGAACGTGGACTTGAGCTTGGCCTTCAGGCCCTCGGCCGCGTTCACCGTGTTGCCGTACATGTCGGAGCCGCCGCCGAAGTCGAACGGCATGATGGTGAAGACGTCGATGTCTGCGCCGATCGACTGGGCCTGCTCGATCAGCCGGTTGCCGTAGTACGTCGGACCGGTGGTGGACGTCCCGAAGGTGACGATCGTCCGCAGGCCCGGGTTGTTGGCCTTGACCGTCTTCAGGGCGGTCAGGATCTTGGCCTGCACGGCCTCGTTCTCGAACTCGTCCGTGTTCTCGATGTCCATGTCGACGGACTTGAGACCGTAGGCGTCGACCACCTTCTGGATCGCCCCGGCCAGCGCGCTCGCGGAGGAGCAGTTGGCGCCGAGCTTGCTGCCCTGCCAGCCGCCGAACGACGGGGTGACGTCACCGCCGGCCGCCCGGATCTGGTTGATCGCGGTCTGGTCGACACCTCCCGTGAGCGACCTGCTGCCGTCCCAGGCCGGGGTGCAGCCGCCCGAGTCCAGCACGAAGGCCATCGTGAAGTTCTTGATGCCGGTCGCGTTCATCACGGTCGCCGGGTTCGGCGGGTCGCCCCAGCCCTCGTAGAGATAGGGCGCGGCCTGCTTGAAGCCGCTCCCGCCGCCGGTGCCCGCGCTCGTGGTCACCGACACCGCGTTGGAGGCGGCCGACACGTTCCCGGCCGCGTCCCGTGCCTTCACGGTGAAGGTGTACGCCGTGCTCGCCGCCAGTCCGCTCACGGTGGCGGAGGTCCCCGAGACGCTCGTCGCCAGGGTCGACCCGCGGTAGACGTCGTACGCCGTGACCCCGACGTTGTCCGTCGCGGCCGACCAGGCCAGCGACACGCTCGACGAGGTCTTGCCCGTCGAGGTCAGGTTCGTCGGCGCGGTCGGCGCCTGGGTGTCGGAGCTGCCGCCGGGGCCGTCGAGGCTGATGTCGTCGGCGTAGTAGGTGCCCTGGGCGTACCACCCGTGGACGTAGATCTGGGCGCTGGTCTGCGTGGCGCCGGTGGTGAAGGAGACGGTCAGCTGACTGTACGAGGACGCGGAGGTCGTCCAGGTGGAGGCGCCGCCGGTCACCCCGAGGTAGACGTACGAGCCGCGCACCCAGCCGCTGAGCGAGTACGTGGTGTCGGGCTGCACCGCGACGGTCTGGGTGCACTGCGCGGTGTCGCTCGAACTCGCCGCCCCGGCGAGGGCCTTGGCGCCGCCGTGCACGGGGGAGGAGACGACCGAGCCGAGGTTCCCGGAGCAGGACCAGGGCGACAGACTTCCCGACTCGAAGCCGGGGTTGGACAGGACGTTGGCCGCCTGCGCGGTGCCGGGCAGCGCGATGGCCCCGGCGAGTGCGAGGGCGGCGGATCCGAGCAGGGCGAGTATCCGGTGTCTGGAACGTCCGAGTGGCTTGCGCACGCGATCTCCCTGAGGGGAAGGGGGTGTTCGGGAGTGCACGAAGGTGCGAGTGCAGGGTGTGCGCAACCAAGTTGGTATGGACCAATCCGCCTGTCAAGAAGGCGGGCGGAATTGGTCCAGACCGGTGGGGCGTCTTTCTCGCGTCTCCGCGGGCTGTTCTCCCGCGGCGGTGCGGGGTCAGGCGGCGGACGGGACGACGACGACCTTGCCGTGCACCGCGCCCTGGGCGGCCCGTGCGTGCAGGGCCGGCAGCTCGGCCAGCGGCACCCGCTCGGCGACGTCGACGCGCAGCTCGCCGCGGTCGACCAGCGCCACCAGCTGCGCCAGCTGGTCGGCGTCACTGCGGACGAACAGGTCGATGCCCCGCACCTCGCGCTCCTCGTCGCCGGGGGCGGGCATCCACACGGTGGTGTTCACCAGGACGCCGCCGGAACGGACCAGGGGGACCAGTGCGGCCAGTTCTGCCGGGTCGACCGGGGCGAGGTTGAGTGCGACGTCGACCGGTTCGGACACCGCCTCGGGCACGCGGGTGGTGGTGTGGTCGATCACCTCGTCGGCGCCGGCGGACCTGACCGCGTCGCCGCTGTGCGGACCGGCCGTGGCGATCACGTGGGCACCGGCGTTCTTGGCCAGCTGCACGGCGTAGCCGCCGACCGCGCCGCCGGCGCCGTTGATCAGCACACGCTGCCCGGCCGTCAGGCCGCCGTGGTCGAACAGGGCCTGGTACGCGGTCAGCCCCACCAGGGGCAGGGCGGCGGCGTCCGCCAGGGGGAGGCCCTTGGGTGCGGACGTGAGGACCTCGGCCGGCGCGAGGACGTACTCCGCGGCGGCGCCGGGCTTGTCCATCGGCAGGAAGCCGACGACGTGGTCACCGACCGCGATGCCGTCCACGCCCTCGCCCAGCGCGTCGACCGTGCCGGCCACGTCGATGCCTGGGGTGTGGGGCAGCTCCACCGGTATGGGGCCGCGCATGAAGCCGCCGCGGATGTTGCCGTCGACTGGGTTGAACGAGGTCGCGGCGACGCGGACGCGGACCTCGCCGACGCCGGGCACGGGCAGTGCCACGTCCTCGTGACGCAGGACGCCGGGCTCGCCGTACTCGTGGAAACGCACTGCCTTCATGACGGTTCTCGCCTTCGTGTTGGTCGCAGGTGCTTCGAATTCGAAGCAACTGGGGATGACCGTACAGCTACTTCGAATTCGAAGCAAGTGGCTGCACCACACTCTTCGAATTCGAAGCAGTAGACTCCGGTCATGCCTGATCCGTCACCGTCGCTCGACCCCGTGCAGCTCGGCGCCTACTTCGACCTCGTCGAGGTGACCAGCCTGCTGAGGCACGCGGTCGAGCAGCAGCTGCGCGAGGCCGGTGATCTCAGCTATGTGCAGTTCCAGCTGCTGGCCCGTCTCGGGGACTCGCCGACGGGCAGCCACCGCATGACCGACCTGGCCGACGGCGTCGTCTACAGCCGCAGCGGCCTGACGTACCAGGTGGGTCTGCTCGAGAAGGAGGGCCTGGTCGTCCGCGCTCCCGCACCGGACGACGAGCGGAGCATCACCGTCACCCTCACCGACGCCGGACGGGAGCTGCTCGCGAAGGTGCTGCCGGGTCACGTCGAGGTCGTCAACGGCCTGTTGTTCGCACCGCTCACGCCCGACGACGTCCGGGCTCTCGCCGATCTGCTGGCGCCGGTACGCGAGCACATGCGCTCGGCGCCGCCCCGCTCGGCCGCCTCTCGCCGCCGCCCCAAAGGCGGAGCGTGAGGGCCCGCGTCGTCACGCCGGCGGCTGATTCCCGCCCGACCTGCCTCCGAGGAGACGACCGCGATGATTCCCGATGACGATCCGTCCCGTTCGCTGACCGTGGCCCACCCGGACGACCCCGGCACGACGTACGTCTCGCTGGTGGGCAACACGTACGCCATGCTGATCACCGGCGAACAGACCGACGGCCGGTACTGCCTGATCGACATGCGCGTGCCCGACGGCGGCGGCCCGCCCCCGCACCGGCACGACTTCGAGGAGATGTTCACGATCCTGGAGGGCGAGATCGAGTTCACGTTCCGCGGCGTGAAGCACACGGTGCGGGCCGGTTCCACGATCAACGTGCCGGCCAACGCACCGCACCACTTCCGCAACGTCTCGGGAGCGCCGGCCCGCATGCTGTGCATGTGCACCCCCGCCGGCCAGGACGAGTACTTCCTGCGCATCGGCGACGTCGTCGCGGGCAAGGACGCGCCGCCGCCGCAGCTGTCGCAGGAGGAGCTCATGGAGCGCCGCCGCCGCGCGGCCGAGCTGGCCGAGACCTACCGGAGCGAGTTCCTCTAGGGCGTGTTGCGAAAGTCCCGTCGTCCGCCCGGAGGGCGGGCCGCGCGGCGTCAGGTGCGTGCTCTCGGCGTGCCGGGCCCTGATCCACGTACTGGATGTACTTGGGTCAGGGCCCGGTGCGGCGAGAGTGCGTGCATGGCGTCGCGCGGCAGGCGGGACTTTCGCAACACGCCCTAGCCCGAGCGCAGGTGGACAGGGAGCCGGAGCGGGCGGTGCCCGACCGGATGCCGTCGGGCGGGCGCGGCGGACTCCCGGCCCGCCGCCCTGCCCGCTCGGGCTCGCGTGCACCGAGCCCGGCGCGGTGCCGCTCGGGCACTGCCGGGCTCGGGGGGGCGAGCCCGGGGCCCTTGCCTAGAGCGGCAGCGCCGCGGCCGCGGTGTCGACCGGCTCCATCTCCACGGGCAGCGTCGGCGCCGGCATGACGTCGGCCTCCTCCCGGGGCACGGGCACCGACGGCAGCACCGGCTTCGGCCCCGACACCACCGCGTAGTCCTGCCCCAGGAACGGCGGCTCGATCACTCCGGGGTCCTCGCCCAAGGCCAACTGCACAGCGGCCCACGGGGCGTTGACCCCGCACAGCGACAGCTGGTGCAGGCCGCCCGCAGGGCGCGTGTTGACGTCGAGCAGCACCGGCTCGTCGCCGAACATCCGGAACTGGATGTTGGAGAGGTAGTGCAGCCCGAAGCCCTCGGCGATGATCCGCGCCGGCGCCAGCCACCGCTCGTCCAGCGTGAAGCCGCGCCGACGGCCCTTCTTCGTCCGGCCCACGGCCAGCCGGAGCCGGTTGTCCGGCCCGGTAAGGCAGTCCACGGACACCTCCGGCTCCTCGAGCCGCGGCATCACCAGCCAGTTCACCGGCTGCTCCGCCTGCCGCAGCGCGTCCACGACCAGGTCGAGCTGGACGTGCGGCCCGGGGAACCCGTTGAGGTGGAGGAGCGAGAAGGGGGCGCGGGTGATCACCCGGAATCCCACCCCACCCGCACCGGTGGCCGGCTTGAAGCAGGCCTTGTGCCCGCCCGCCTCCAACGCCTCGACCGCGGCCACCAGTTCGTCCGCGGTGCGGACCCGGAACCACGGCGGCACCGGGACCCCCACCGAGCTGACCGCGTCGTAGGCGGTCGCCTTGTCCTCGAAGACGGCGGTGCCCTCCGGCGTCGGCGCGAGCAGCGCCGTACCGGCCGACTCGAAGTCCGCCCGGTGGGCCACGATCGTCGACTGGTGCAGCCGGGGCACGAAGACATCGATGCCACGGCGCCGGCACTGGTCGAGCGCGTACTCGACGTAGCCCGCCGGGGACAGGCCCTCCGGCTCCAGCTCGGCGGTGTCCGCGGCGGCCAGCACGGGGGAGTCGGCGTCGCCGTGCGTCGCATGGATCTCGACCGCCCGGTCGCTGGGATTTCTCCGCAGCTGCTCCATGAAGAACACGTTCTCCGCGTACGTGCGGTTGAGCCAGACGCGTACGCGAGAGCGCATTAAAGCCGCCTTTCGGGGTTTTCGGGCAGGGGTCAGCGGGCCCGTGCCCGGGCAGGGTGGTTGGAGGGTCACCAAACCGCCCTGTACGAAGGGAAGTTCGTGGCGGTGGTGTTGGGGGGATCATACGGCTTCCGAGGGGCCCCGCGTGCAACGCGAGTGTTACGGATTTCCCCGACCTGTCCACCCGTGTTTTCCTGCGCCGTCCCCGCCGGTTTCCTTGACGGTCCGACGGCAGGCCGAGAGGGCCCCTTGTCCTCCGGCGACGTAGTGTGCTCTGGTGGGAGCGACGGCATGATCGGAAGGGGTGCGGGGTGGAGTCCACGGCCGGTACCGGGCGGTTGCTGGCCATCAGCGACCTGCACATCTCGTACCCGGAGAACCGCGAACTCGTCCGGCGGATGCGTCCGGAGACGGACCAGGACTGGCTGATCGTCGCCGGTGACATCGCGGAGACCGTCGCCGACATCCGCTGGACGCTGGAGACCCTCGCGGGCCGCTTCCGCAAGGTGCTGTGGGCCCCCGGCAACCACGACCTGTGGACCCATCCCACGGATCCGGTCACGCTGCGCGGCGTCGCCCGCTACGAGCACCTCGTCGAGCTCTGCCGGGAACTGGGCGTGGTCACCCCCGAGGATCCCTATCCGGTCTGGGAGGGCGAGGGCGGCCCGGCCGTCGTGGCCCCGCTGTTCCTGCTGTACGACTACTCCTTCCTGCCGGCGGGCTGCGCCACCAAGGAGGAAGGCCTCGCCTACGCGCACGGCACCGGCATCGTCTGCAACGACGAGTACCTGCTGCACCCCGACCCCTACCCGACCCGCGAGGACTGGTGCCGGGCCCGGGTCGAGGCCACCGAGCGCCGGCTCGCCGACCTGCCGCAGGACCTGCCGACCGTGCTGGCGGGCCACTACCCGCTGGACCGGCACCCCACGGACGTGCTCTGGCACCCCGAGTTCGCCATGTGGTGCGGCACCACCCGCACCGCCGACTGGCACCGCCGGTTCCGCGTCGCGACCATGGTCTACGGTCATCTGCACATCCCCCGGACCACCTGGCTGGACGGGGTCCGCTTCGAAGAGGTCTCCGTGGGATATCCCCGCGAGTGGCGCAAGCGCTCCCGGCCCCCGGGCGAGCTGCGTCGCATTCTGCCGATGGAGGTCGGAACCGGTGATCGAGGAGCTGCTCCCGGAGTCGGTGGTGGCCGTGGAGATGCTCGGTGACGACGCGATCCGCGAAGCCCCCCTCTATCCCGAGGAGGCGGCGCTCGTCGCGCGTGCCGTGCCCAAACGGCGCCGTGAGTTCTCCGCCGTGCGCGCCTGCGCCCGGCGCGCCATGGAGAAGCTGGGGGTCCCGCCGCAGCCCGTCCTGAGCGGCGAACGCGGCGCCCCGCGCTGGCCCGACGGGCTGCTCGGCAGCATGACCCACTGCGAGGGCTACTGCGCCGCCGCCCTGGTCCGCGCCACCGACCTGGTCTCCCTGGGCATCGACGCCGAACCGCACGCCCCGCTGCCCGAAGGGGTCGCCGACGCCGTGCTGCTGCCCGCCGAGCAGCAGCGCCTGGACCGGCTCGCCGCCGCGCGTCCCGACGTGCACTGGGACCGGCTGCTGTTCAGCGCCAAGGAGTCCGTCTACAAGGCGTGGTTCCCCCTCACCGGCAAGTGGCTGGACTTCGCCGAGGCCGACATAGAACTCGTCCCGGAGCCCGGAGGGCGGGCGCACGGCACCCTGCGCGCCCGCCTCCTGGTCCCCGGGCCGGAGGTGGGCGGACAGCGGCTGGGATTCTTCGAGGGCCGCTGGAGCGTGGCGCACTCCATGCTGACCTCGGCCGTGGTCGTACCGCACGCCTGAGCGGCCGGTGCCCCGTCGGCTCAGGTGGGCGGGCACCAGTCGTGCAGCAGCCGGAAGAACTCCTCCTCGTTGCCCCTGAGTCCGGCGTCCGCCAGGGCCGCCTCGGCCTCGGCGAGCACTGCGGGCGGGACCACGAAGGGGCGGGCGCCGTCGGGCGGTCCGTCGAAGGCCGCGCGGACGGTGTGGAGAAGCCGCAGATAGGCCTGGACGGCGGTGCGCTCGCGGTCGGTCAGTACGGCGGTGGGCATCGGTCGGTCTCCCCGTCGGTCGTCGCGGTCGCACGCCCTGAGGGCGCGGGCGCACCGTCGGTGCGGTGCGCATCCCCCAGCTTGCCGTCCGCCACTGACAACGGGGTCCGGCCACACTCCGGTTCGCCCGCTCAGCGGACGCGCGGCAGTCCCCGGCCGGGAGCCGAGCGGGCAGCGTCAGCGCCGTGACTAGGGCCGCTTGACGCTCTCCAGGAGCATGTCCAGCCACTCCGCGACCTTGTCCCGGTGCTGGTCGGTGGGCAACTGGGCGGCCCGCCAGGCGATGCCCCGCACCCCGTGGTCCTGGAGCAGCCGTTCCAGCGGGTCCTCCTCGGCGGGCGCGGCCGCGGCCCGCTCCCGGTCGGCCAGCTGCTGCAGCAACTCCTGCTCGACGCGCTGGAGGGCGCCCGCGAGGGCCTCGGAGTCCTCGGCGGTGAGGAATCCGGCGTGCACGCGGAAGAAGCGCTGGAGGGCGTCGCAGTGCTCCATGGTCGGCCGCCGGTCGCCGTTGAGCAGGGCGCCGGCCTGCTGGCGGGACATGCCCGCGCCGTCCGCGATCTCCTGCTGGGTGTGCTTGCGCCCGTTGGGCTTGAGCCGGGTGCGGCGCAGCAGGTCGAGGCGTTGCAGGAAGCGTTCCTGGACGTCCGGCTCGTCGCCCGCGGGCCGGCCGTTCAACAGCGCCCGCACCACGGGCTCGGGCACGCCGCTGGCGTACGAGAGCCGGCCGACGTCGAAGACCTCGGGGTGCGCCACGCCGAGCCGGTCGGCCAGCGCGGTGACGCGGGCGACGACGGCCGGCAGCTGGGCGGTCGCCGTGGCGCCCGGATCCTGGTAGCCATCCGTCACCGACAGAACTCCTGTGTCTCTCAGGGGAATCAGGGGTTTCTCACAAGCGGTCGCCGTGGACGCACCGGCGTGGAACCTCCCGGAGATTAGCGGTTCGTTCGAACTCACATCCAGGTCCCGCCACAACTGTGGCCAATTTCGGCCGTCGACAGGCATGAAATGCCACGATAGTTGACATGACTCCAGGTGGGGCAGCAGGATCACATCGCCGCGAGAAGGCCGCATAGGCAAGAGGGGTGACCTCCCGATGGCATATCAGGCAGGTGGGCGGCGACCGGCGCCGCGGCCCGTCCCCGCAAGTCCTGAGGGCCAGGCGTATCTCCAGGACTACGCGCTGCTGCTGGACGCGCTGCCGTTCCCTTCCCTCGTGGTGGATCACCGCTGGGACGTGGTGCTCGCCAACGGCGCGTTCGAGACACTTTTCCAGGCGGTCGCCCCGCATCCCACGGCCATGCCGGGGGACAACTTCCTGCGCTTCGTGCTGTTCCACCCCGACGCCGGCGCGGTGCTCGGCGGTCACGAGGCGGGCTGGTGCCTGCCGATGCTGGCGCAGTTCAAGACCGCTCTGGAGCGGTACGCGCACGACCACGAACTCCAGTCGCTCCGGCGGGAGATCGCCCAGGACCCGATCATGGAGGCAGCCTTCCGGCAGGGGCTGCCGCACTGGTTGCGCGCGGTCGGCGAGGAGGGCGCCCGGCTCGACGGCGCGGTCCGCCCGCTGTGGCACCCGGACCCGCTGCTGGGCGCCACCGAGTGCCGGGTGGTCGGCGAGACCTCCGAGACCCTCCTCGACATGGGCTACGCGCGTTACACCCTGGTGTTGCGCGCCACCCCCCGCCCCGTCACCGCCCCGCGCCGCTCGCGCCGAGCCGGTGGCCTGGGCCCCCATCTGAGCGTCGTCCCGGCCCCCGAAGGCTGACCCGGCACCGCCGGCGTTCAGGTCGCCGACGGCGCCGGGCCGGACACCCGTCCTTCACACCACGGCCCCCACCAGCCGTCCGTCGCCCCTCACCGCCTGTCCACGGCCAGCACCAGGGGCACGCCCCGGCAGGGTGTCAGGCGCAGTCGGCCGACGACGTCCGGCCGGCCGGTCGTCAGTACGCTCGCGAAGTCCGGGCCCTTGGCCAGTGCGCCGGCCAGCTGCCCCGGGTCCGTCGAAGCCGCCACCCGCCCGCGGGCGTTGACCAGCCGGGCCGGCCCGGGCAGCTCCCGCAGCAGGGGCAGCGCGGCCGCCTCGAAGTGCCGTAGGTACACGTCGGCCGCGGCCACCCCGAGGAAGCGGCCCGCCACCTCGACCGGCGCCGACAGCGTCAGGCTGTACTCGTCCGAGCAGAGGTAGTCGACGTACGGCCCGGCCACCGCCCGCCGCCCGGTGTCCCGGGGCAGGGCGAACCAGTCCCAGTGCGTGTAGTCCGAGTACGCCGAGGTCCGGGGATCGAGGTCGAGGAGCAGCGGCCGTACGTCCCCGTCGGCGTCGCTCTGCCACCACTCCAGCCAGGCCGGCACGTCGGCCAGCATGCCGGGCGCCGCCACGAAACCGACGCCGGACACCAACTCCTGCCGGGACAGCCGAAGATGGAGTCCGGGGCGGAGCGCGGCCAGGTCCGCGGTCACGGGCCGGCGGCCCTGTGCGATCACCCGTGCCAGCAGGGCCGCGGTGTCCGCGCGGGTCTGGGCCACGGCGTCGAACACCGCTTCCAGAGCGCCGCCGACCCGCGCGGCCACGTCCTTCTCGGCCGCGTCCTCCCCGGCCGCGTAGTCCCCGGCCGTGCACGTCGCGGCCGCGTCTTCCGCGGCGGCGTCCAGCGTGCCGGCCGCCGGACCGCAGGGGGCGGTGCTGCGGCGCATGATGCCCTCCCGCGGACGGGGGAGCGGGCACGGCGCCTACCGGGCCAGACGCAGCGCGATGAGCCGTGCCGTCGTGTCCCGTACGCACCGCTCGGCCAGCTCCCTGGCCGATGTGTGCGCCCCATCCTGCACGGCCGAGATCACGTCGCGGTGACGGTCCGCCACCTCTTCACGATATTCGTCGTCGCCGAGCACAAGGCACAGCAACGCCCCGACCTCCGTCTGGAGCGCGACCTGCTCCCGGGTCAGCCGGGCCGACTGGGCGGCGGCCGCCAGCTCGACGTGGAAGCGGCCGTACAGCCGGCCACGGGTCGGCGCATCCGGTACTCTGCCCAACTCCAAGACGGTGCGCCGCAGTTGCTCCAGGTCGTGATCCTCGGTGCGCTCGGCGGCGAGGTACCCGGCGGTGCCCGAGAGGGCCGCCCAGTGGTCGCCGAGGTCGCGCAGTTCCTCGGTGCTCCAGCCGCGCAGCCGGTCCAGGAGGCGTTCCGGGTCGGGCGTCTCGGGGGAGGACACGAAGCTCCCGCCGCCACGCCCCCGCCGGGTGACGACCAGGCCCTGCTGGCGCAGCGCCATCAGGGCCTCCCGCAGGGTCACCGTGGACACCCCGAGCTGTCCGGCCAGCTCGGTCTCGCCGGGCAGCTGCTCCCCGTCGGCGAGCAGGCCCAGGTCGATGGCGTCGCCTATCCGGCGCACCACGGCATGCACCCGGGCTCCGCCGTCCACGGGGGCGAAGACGGCCTCTCGGGCGCCGCCGGTCCGCTGCTGTCTCACGGCCCACCACCCTATGCGTTGACCCAAGCTTTACCTTGGCGGGGTCTTGAGATTTGAACTATGACTTCATACCTTTCCGTTCGCCAGGGTCAACGCAGGAGGACGGCAGGAAGGTTCCCGCCATGGGGGGCAGCGCGATCCGGTTGCGGGATCTGCGGAAGTCGTTCGGCGCCACCAGCGCCGTCGTCGGCGTCGACCTGGAGATCCGCGACGGCGAGTTCTTCTCGATGCTCGGCCCGTCCGGCTCCGGCAAGACGACCGTCCTCCGCATGATCGCCGGCTTCGAGCCCCCCACCTCCGGAGTGATCGAACTGGCCGGACAGGACGTCACCGGCCGCGCCCCCTTCGAACGGGACGTGCACACGGTCTTCCAGGACTACGCCCTGTTCCCGCACATGACCGTCGAGCAGAACGTCGCCTACTCCCTCAGGGTGCGCGGCGTCCCCAAGGCCGAACGCCTGGTCCGCGCCCGCAAGGCCCTCGCCGAGGTCCGCCTGGACGGCTACGGCGGCCGCCGCCCCGCCCAGCTCTCCGGCGGCCAGCGCCAGCGCGTCGCCCTCGCCCGCGCCCTCGTCGGACGTCCCCGTGTGCTGCTCCTGGACGAGCCCCTCGGCGCCCTGGACCTCAAACTCCGCGAGCAGATGCAGACCGAACTCAAGGCCCTGCAGCGCGAGGTCGGCATCACGTTCGTCTTCGTCACCCACGACCAGGAGGAGGCCCTGACGATGAGCGACCGCGTCGCCGTCTTCCACCAGGGCCGCATCGAGCAGGTCGGCACGCCGGCCGAGATCTACGAACGCCCCGCCACCGCGTTCGTCGCCTCCTTCGTCGGCACCTCCAACCTGCTCACCGGGGACACCGCGCTGCGGGTGCTCGGGGAGAGCGGCACCCACAGCGTCCGGCCCGAGAAGATCCGGGTCCTCGACGAGACCGCCGACCCGGACGAGGAAGGCCACGTCACCGCGCCGGGCACCGTCGCCGACGTGGTCTACCTCGGTGACGCCACCCGCTTCCTGGTCGACCTCGACGGCGGCGGCCGGCTCACCGCGCTCCAGCAGAACCTCGACACCTCCGCCGAGGACGTCGCCGCGTACCGCGGCAGCCGCGTCCGGCTCCGCTGGCAGCGCCGGCACACCGTCCGCGTCCCCGACTGACCCGCCGTCCCCTCACGTCCGGATCCGCCGTCCCCCACGTCTGGAGTACGTCGTGCGCCTCCCCCGTCCCCTCACCTCGGCCGCCGCCGCCGCGCTGCTGCTGGCGGCCACGGCCTGCGGGTCCTCCGGCAACTCCGCCTCCCCGAACGGTTTCGACCCGCCCGACCTCAAGCCGCTCGCCAAGCTCGGCACGTCCGAGGGCGAGGTGAACCTGATCGCCTGGGCCGGCTATGTCGAGGACGGCTCCGACGACCCCAAGGTGGACTGGGTCACCGACTTCGAGAAGCAGACGGGCTGCCAGGTCCACTCCAAGGTCGCGGCCAGCTCCGACGAGATGGTCAAGCTGATGAAGACCGGCGAGTACGACGCCGTCTCCGCCTCCGGCGACGCCTCGCTGCGCCTGATCGCCTCCGGGGACGCGGCCCCGGTCAACACCAGGCTCGTACCGAACTACAAGGACGTCTTCAGCGGTCTGAAGAACGGCGCCTGGAACTCGGTCAAGGGCCAGATGTACGGCATCCCGCACGGCCGCGGCGCCAACCTGCTGATGTACAACACCCGGAAGGTCCGCCCCGCGCCCACGTCCTGGGCCGCGGTCTTCGACGACGCCGGGACGTACAAGGGCCATGTCACCGCCTACGACTCGCCGATCTACATCGCGGACGCGGCCCTGTATCTCAAGGCCACCAAGCCCGAGTTGAAGATCAAGGACCCCTACGCGCTCGACCAGAAGCAGTTCGACGCGGCCGTTGCCCTGCTGAAGAAGCAGAACGCGGACATCGGTGAGTACTGGAGCGACTACCTCAAGGAGATCTCCGCCTTCAAGAGCGGCGACTCGGTGATCGGCACCAGCTGGCAGGTCATCGCCAACCTGGCCGCCGGCGAGGGCGCCGAGGTCAAGGCCTTCGTACCCAAGGAGGGCTCCACCGGGTGGTCCGACACCTGGATGGTCTCCGCCAAGGCCAAGCACCCCGACTGCGCCTACCGGTGGCTGAACTGGATCGTCTCCCCGAAGGTCAACGCCGAGGTCGCCGAGTACTTCGGCGAGGCCCCCGCCAACGCCAAGGCCTGCGACCTGACCAGCGACAGGAACTTCTGCACGACGTACCACGCGGCCGACGAGAGCTACTGGAAGAACATCGCCTTCTGGAACACGCCCATCGAGCAGTGCCTGGACGGCCGCACCGACGTCAGGTGCGTGCCGTACGCCAAGTGGGTGCAGGCCTGGACCGAGATCAAGGGCTGAGCCGTGACCGTGCTCACCCGGACCGCGGGGGCGCTGCACCGGCGCCCCCGGCTCCGCCTCGCGCTGCTGCTGACCGCCCCGCTGCTGTGGCTGGCCGTGCTCTACCTCGGCTCGCTGGCCGTGCTGTTCGTCTCCGCCTTCTGGACGACGGACTCCTTCACCTCGCAGGTCGTCAAGGTCTGGTCGGCCGACAACTTCCACACACTGGTCACCACCCCCGTGTTCCGGCAGGTGGTCCTGCGCAGCGTCGGCGTCGCCCTCGCGGTGACCGCGCTGTGCGCGGTGATCGCTTTCCCCGTCGCCTTCTACACCGCCCGGGTCGCCAGACCCAGCCGGCGCCCGCTCCTCGTGGTCGCCATCCTCACCCCGCTGTGGGCGAGTTACCTGGTCAAGGTGTACGCCTGGCGGCTGATCCTGTCCGAGGGCGGGCTCGCCGACTGGCTGCTGCGGCCGTTCGGGCTGAGCGGCCCCGGCTTCGGCCTGCCGGCCACCGTGGTCGCCCTGACGTACCTGTGGCTGCCGTACATGATCCTGCCGATCCACACCGCCCTGGAGCAGGTGCCCGACAGCCTGCTGGACGCCTCCGCGGACCTGGGCGCCCGCACCGGGCGGACCTTCCGGTCGGTGGTCCTGCCGATGGTGCTGCCGTCCGTCGCCGCCGGGTCGGTGTTCACCTTCTCGCTCAGCCTCGGCGACTACATCACCGTGGGGATCGTCGGCGGCAAGACCCAGCTCATCGGCAACCTCGTCTACGCGAACATCGAACTCAACCTGCCCATGGCCGCCGCGCTCGCCACCGTCCCGGTCGTCGTCATCGTGCTGTACCTGCTGGCGATGCGGCGTACGGGCGCGCTGAGCAGCCTCTGACGACGGGGGACACCTCCCATGCGACTCTCCCGGTCCGCCCGCGCGGCCCTGCGCGTCGCCGCCGCCCTCGGCTTCGCCGTGATCTACGTCCCGCTGCTGCTGGTCCTGGTGAACTCCCTGAGCCCCGACCGCAGCGCGAGCTGGCCGCCGTCCGGTCTGACCACCCGCTGGTGGTCGGCCGCCTGGCACAGCTCCGGGGCCCGCGAGGCGCTGTGGACCTCGGTGCGGGCGGGGCTCGGCGCCACCGCGATCGCCCTGGTGCTCGGCACCCTCGTCGCGTTCGCGGTGGCCCGGTACCGCTTCTTCGGCCGCGACGCCCTCTCCTTCGTGGTCGTCCTGCCGATCGCGCTGCCCGGCATCGTCACCGGGATCGCGCTCAACTCGGCGTTCAGCACGGTTCTCGAGCCGCTCGGCGTGGGACTCGGCCTGTTCACCGTCGTCGTCGGACACGCCACCTTCTGCGTCGTGATCGTCTTCAACAACGTGGTCGCCCGGCTGCGCCGCACCTCCGGCGCCTACGAGGAGGCCGCCGCCGACCTGGGTGCCGACACCTTCCGGGCCTTCGCCGACGTCACCTTCCCGCTGGTGCGCTCGGCGCTGCTGGCCGGCGCGCTGCTCGCCTTCGCGCTCTCCTTCGACGAGATCGTGGTGACGACGTTCACCGCGGGTCCCGGGGTGCAGACCCTGCCGCTGTGGATCTTCGACAACATGACCCGTCCGCAGCAGGCCCCGGTGGTGAACGTGGTGGCCGCGGTGCTGGTCCTGCTGTCCGTCGTACCGGTCCACCTCGCCCAGAGACTGTCGGCGGACACGGCGTCCGGCAGCCGCGTCTGACGCACGCCGTCCGTCCGTCCGTTCCCGTTACGCAAACGGCTTGCGTAAGTTGCGCTACTCTTGCGCTCATGACGCGACGACTTGCGGAAGTGGCCAAGAAGGTCGGGGTCAGCGAGGCCACGGTCAGCCGCGTGCTCAACGGCAAGCCAGGTGTCTCGGAGGCCACCCGCCAGGCGGTGCTCTCCGCCCTGGACGTCCTCGGCTACGAGCGCCCCACCCAGTTGCGCGGTGAGCGCGCCCGTCTCGTCGGTCTGGTCCTGCCCGAGCTCCAGAACCCCATCTTCCCCGCGTTCGCCGAGGTCATCGGCGGCGCACTGGCCCAGCTCGGGCTCACCCCGGTGCTCTGCACCCAGACCAAGGGCGGGGTGTCCGAGGCGGACTACGTGGAACTGCTGCTGCAACAGCAGGTGTCCGGCGTGGTGTTCGCCGGCGGGCTGTACGCCCAGGCCGACGCGCCGCACGACCACTACCGGCAGCTCGCCGACCGCAACATCCCGGTGGTGCTGGTCAACGCGGCCATCGAACACCTCGGGTTCCCCGCCGTGTCCTGCGACGACGCGGTGGCGGTGGAACAGGCCTGGCGCCACCTCGCCTCGCTGGGCCACGAGCGCATCGGTCTCGTCCTCGGGCCGGCCGACCACATCCCGTCGGCCCGCAAGCTGGCCGCCGCGCAGGCCGTGGGGGAGCTGCCGGAGGCGCACGTCGCCCGGGCCATGTTCTCGATCGAGGGCGGCCACGCGGCCGCCACCCGCCTGATCGACCAGGGCGTCACCGGCATCATCTGCGCCAGCGACCCGCTCGCGCTCGGGGCGATCAGGGCGGCCCGCCGCCGGGGCCTGGACGTCCCGTCTCAGGTGTCGGTCGTCGGCTACGACGACTCGGCGTTCATGAACTGCACCGAGCCCCCGCTCACCACCGTCCGGCAGCCGATCGAGGCCATGGGCAGGGCAGCCGTGGAACTGCTGAACGCCCAGGTCAACGGCACCGTCGTCGCACCCGACGAGCTGCTCTTCGAGCCGGAGCTGGTGGTGCGCGGTTCCACCGCGCAAGCGCCCCGTCCCTGAGAACCGGCTGTCTGTCGAATAATTACAGATTACGCGCGACATCTTGCGGAGAGATGGCGCCGGTGCTTGAGTGTGCGGCGCCCACCGGTTCCGGTGCGGCGCCACCGCTCCTGCTCTGGGGGTCCACCGATGTCCAGCACCGGGTACCGTCGTGCTCTCGTCGCGATCGGCGTCTGTTCCTCGCTCGCGCTCTCCGCCGCGGCCTGCGGGTCGGGCGGTGACGACACGGCGAGCGGCAGGACGCGCATCACCGTCAACTGCGAACCGCCGAAGAGCGCCAAGGTCGACCGGTCGTTCTTCGAACAGGACATCGCCGCCTTCGAGAAGCAGCACCCGGACATCGACGTCGTCGCGCACGACGCGTTCCCCTGCCAGGACCCGAAGACCTTCGACGCCAAACTGGCCGGCGGCCAGATGGAGGACGTCTTCTACACCTACTTCACCGACGCCCGGCACGTCGTGGACATCCACCAGGCGGCCGACCTCACGCCGTACCTCAAGGACCTGAAGAGCTACGGCACCATCCAGAAGCAGCTGCGCGACATCTACACCGTCGACGGCAAGGTCTACGGCATCCCGCGCACCGGCTACTCGATGGGCCTGATCTACAACCGCACGCTCTTCCGGCAGGCCGGCCTCGACCCGGACAAGCCGCCCACCACCTGGGACGAGGTCCGCGCCGACGCCAGGAAGATCGCCGCACTCGGCGACGGCACCGTCGGGTACGCCGACTACAGCGCGCAGAACCAGGGCGGCTGGCACTTCACCGCCGAGCTGTACTCCCAGGGCGGCGACGTCGTCTCCGCCGACGGCAGGAAGGCGACCGTCGACACCCCCGAGGGCCACGCGGTCCTCCAGAACCTGCACGACATGCGCTGGACCGACGACTCGATGGGCAGCAAGCAGCTCCTGGTCATCAACGACGTCCAGCAGATGATGGGTTCGGGCAAGCTCGGCATGTACCTCGCCGCCCCGGACAACATCCCGATCCTGGTGAAGGAGAAGGGCGGCAACTACAAGGACCTGGCCCTCGGCCCGATGCCCGGCGGCAAGGGCACGCTCATCGGCGGCGACGGCTACATGTTCAACAAGAAG
The DNA here is from genome assembly GCF_040640875.1 of Streptomyces sp. NPDC021562. Taxonomy (NCBI): domain Bacteria; kingdom Bacillati; phylum Actinomycetota; class Actinomycetes; order Kitasatosporales; family Streptomycetaceae; genus Streptomyces; species Streptomyces sp. NPDC021562. The sequence continues at coordinate 139,763 of NZ_JBFACN010000018.1, read as the reverse complement.
GACAGCCCGGCCCAGATCCGCGCCGGACTGAAGTGGCTCGACTCCATGTTCCTCACCCCCGGTGACGGCTTCCTCGGCGACTACGCCCGCGCCAGGAAGCACGACGCACCGGTCGGCCTGCCCGAGCCGCGCCTGTTCACCGGCGCCGCCGACGCCAAGGACCAGCAGGTCAAGAAGGCCAACGCCAACGTCCCGGTGCAGAACTACCAGGCGTTCCTGGACGGCAACCGGACCCTCCGTATGAAGATCGAGCCGCCGGACGCCCAGCAGATCTACTCCGTCCTCGACGGCACCGTCTCCGCCGTCCTCACCCAGAAGGACGCCGACATCGACCAGCTCCTCAAGGACGCCGACGACAAGATCGACGGCATCCTGGCCCGGGGCTGACCACGATGACGAAGACGGCCGCACGGCCACCCGCCCCGGCGGCGGTCACCGCCCCACGGATCCCGGCGCCGCCCCCGGCAGGGGACCGGAGGCGGCGCCGCCTCGTCGACCAGGCCCGCGCCTACGGCTTCCTGCTCGGCGGACTGATCTGCTTCGCCCTGTTCTCCTGGTACCCGGCGATCCGCGCGGTCGTGATCTCCTTCCAGAAGTACACCCCGGGCTCGGACCCCGCCTGGGTCGGCACCGCCAACTTCACCCGGGTGCTGCACGACCCCGAGTTCTCCGCGGCCTGGCGCAACACCCTCGCCTTCACGCTGCTGGCCCTGCTGATCGGCTTCGCGATCCCGTTCGTCCTCGCCCTCGTCCTCAACGAACTCCGGCACGCCAGGGCGTTCTTCCGGATCGTCGTCTACCTCCCGGTGATGATCCCGCCGGTGGTCAGCGCCCTGCTGTGGAAGTGGTTCTACGACCCCGGGGCCGGGCTCGCCAACGAGACCCTGCGCTACCTGCACCTGCCCACCTCGAACTGGACCAACGGCACCGGCACCGCGCTCGTCTCCCTGGTGATCGTCGCCACCTGGGCCAACATGGGCGGCACCGTGCTGATCTACCTCGCCGCACTCCAGTCCATCCCCGGCGAACTGTACGAGGCCGCCGAACTCGACGGCGCGAACCTCCTCCAGCGTGTCCGGCACGTGACCGTCCCGGGGACCCGCTTCGTCATCCTGATGCTGATGCTCCTTCAGATCATCGCGACGATGCAGGTGTTCACCGAGCCGTTCGTCATCACCGGGGGCGGCCCGGAGAACGCCACCGTCACCGTGCTCTACCTGATCTACAAGTACGCCTTCCTCTACAACGACTTCGGCGGCGCCTGCGCGCTCAGCGTGATGCTCCTGGTGCTGCTCGGCGTCTTCTCGGCCGGCTACCTGCGCCTGACCCGCTCCGGGGAGGACGGATGAGCCCCACCACCCGCACCCTGATCTCCCCGGCGACCCTGGCCCGCCCGCGCGGGAAGGCCGTCTACTGGAGCGTCTTCACCACCGTCGTCCTGCTCTTCGCGCTCGCCTTCCTGTTCCCCGTGTACTGGATGGTGACCGGCGCGGCGAAATCCCCGGACGAGATCGCCCGGACCCCGCCCACCCTGGTCCCCAGGCACTGGCACCTGTCCGCCTACACCGACGCCTGGGATCTGATGCAGCTCCCGGAACACCTGTGGAACACGGTGGTGCAGGCCGCCGGCGCCTGGGCCTTCCAGCTGGTGTTCTGCACGGCCGCCGCCTACGCCCTGTCCAGGCTGAGACCGGCGTTCGGGAAGGTGATCCTCGGCGGGATCCTGGCCACCCTGATGGTCCCGGCGCAGGCCCTGGTCGTACCCAAGTACCTGACCGTCGCCGACCTCCCCCTCCTCCACACCAGTCTGCTGAACGACCCGCTCGGCATCTGGCTCCCGGCCGTCGCCAACGCCTTCAACCTCTACCTGCTGAAGCGGTTCTTCGCCCAGCTGCCGCGGGACGTCCTGGAGGCCGCCGAGATCGACGGCGCCGGAAAGCTGCGGATCCTGTGGTCGGTCGTGCTGCCGATGTCCCGGCCGGTGCTCGGGGTCGTCTCGATCTTCGCCCTGGTCTCGGTCTGGCAGGACTTCCTGTGGCCGCTGATGGTCTTCTCCGACACCGACAAGCAGCCCATCAGCGTGGCCCTCGTCCAGCTGTCGCAGAACATCCAGCTCACCGTGCTCATCGCCGCGATGGTGATCGCCAGCATCCCGATGGTCGCGCTCTTCCTCGTCTTCCAGCGGCACATCGTCGCCGGGATCAGCGCGGGCGGCACCAAGGGCTGACGCCCTACCTCCGACAGAAAGGCACGCACCGTGGGACAGCCCAGCCATGCCCCGAAGAACCACGAGGACCGCGACGACCGTGACTGGTGGCGTTCCGCCGTCATCTACCAGGTGTACGTCCGCAGCTTCGCGGACGGCGACGGCGACGGCACCGGCGACCTCGCGGGCGTCCGCGCCAAGCTGCCCTACCTCGCCGAACTCGGCGTCGACGCGCTGTGGTTCAGCCCCTGGTACCCGTCCCCGATGAAGGACGGCGGTTACGACGTCGCCGACTACCGGGCCATCGACCCCGCCTTCGGCACCCTCGCCGAGGCGGAGAAACTCATCGCCGAGGCACGGGAGTCGGGCATCCGCACGATCGTCGACATCGTCCCCAACCACGTCTCCGACCAGCACCCCTGGTTCCGGGCCGCGCTGGCCGCCGGACCGGGGAGTCCCGAACGCGAACTGTTCCACTTCCGGCCCGGCCGCGGCCCGGCCGGTGAACTCCCGCCCAACGACTGGCCGTCGCAGTTCGTCGGCTCCACCGAACCGGTGTGGACCCGGCTGCCCGACGGCGAGTGGTACCTGCACCTCTTCACCCCCGAACAACCCGACCTGAACTGGGCCCACCCGGCCGTCCGCCAGGAGCACGAGGACATCCTGCGCTTCTGGTTCGAGCGCGGTGTCGCGGGCGTCCGCATCGACTCGGCGGCCCTGCTCGCCAAGGACCCCGAGCTGCCCGACCTCTCCACCCACCCGCGGCAGCACCCCTTCGTCGACCGCGACGAACTCCACGACGTCTACCGCTCCTGGCGCACGGTCGCCGACGCCTACGACGGGGTCTTCGTCGGCGAGGTCTGGCTCCCCGACGCCGAACGCTTCGCCCGCTACCTGCGCCCCGACGAACTGCACACGGCCTTCAACTTCTCCTTCCTGTCCTGCCCCTGGGACGCGGCCCGGCTGCGCGCGTCGATCGACACCACGCTCGCCGAGCACGCGCCCGTCGGTGCCCCCGCGACCTGGGTGCTGTGCAACCACGACGTGACCCGCACCGTCACCCGCTACGGCCGCGAGGACACCGCCTTCGACTTCGCGGCCAAGGCCTTCGGCACCCCCACGGACCTCGCCCTGGGAACCCGCCGGGCCCGTGCCGCCGCCCTGCTCTCGCTGGCCCTGCCAGGTGCGGTCTACGTCTACCAGGGAGAGGAGCTGGGACTGCCCGAGGCCGAGATCCCGGTGGACCGCATCCAGGATCCGATGCACTTCCGCTCCGGCGGCACCGATCCCGGCCGGGACGGCTGCCGGGTGCCGCTGCCCTGGGCGGGCGGGGAGCCGAACGCGGGCTTCGGCTCCCGCGAGGAGCCGTGGCTGCCGCAGCCGGCCGGCTGGGCGTCGCACGCCGTCGACCGCCAGCAGGACGACCCCGCCTCCATGCTCGCTCTCTACCGCCGTGCCATCGCCCTCCGCCCGCACTTCGGTGACGGCCCGCTGACCTGGCTGCCCGCCCCCGACGGCGTCCTCGCCTTCACCCGTGGCAACGGCGCGACCTGCGTGGTCAACCTCGCCGCGGCCCCCGCCGAACTCCCCGCCCACTCCGAACTCCTGATCGGCAGCGGTCCGCTGGACGACGCCGGCCGGCTGCCGCAGGACACGGCGGTCTGGCTGGCGACCTGAGCCGCCGGTACCGCTCGCGCTGTCCCCGTCCCCCACCCCCCGAAGGGATCAGCACATGCAGCACACCATCGACCAGACTGTCAGGAGCATGCCAGCCGTGGCGGCGGTCGTAGCACTCGCGGCCGGCATGCTCGTCGCCGTCGCGCCCGCCGCCCACGCGGCCGCGGGTGCGAGCCTCCCCTTCACCTCGGTGGAGGCGGAGGCGGCGGCCACCAGCGGTACGAAGATCGGTCCCGACTACACCCAGGGCACCCTCGCCTCCGAGGCCTCCGGCCGCCAGGCCGTGCGGCTCACGTCCGGACAGCGGGTCGAGTTCACCGCACCCCGGGCGTCCAACGCCGTGAACGTCTCCTACAGCGTTCCCGACGGCCAGACCGGCACCCTCAACGTGTACGTCAACGGGGTCAGGCTGGCGCGAACCCTGGCCGTCACCTCGAAGTACTCCTACGTCGACACCGGCTGGATCGCGGGCGCGAAGCAGCACCATTTCTTCGACGACGCCCGGCTGCTGCTGGGCCAGAACATCCAGGCGGGCGACAAGGTCGCCTTCGAGTCCACCGGCACCCAGGTCACCGTCGACGTCGCCGACTTCGAGCAGGTCGCGGCGGCCGCCGCACAGCCCGCCGGTTCGGTCTCCGTGGTCTCCAAGGGCGCCGACCCCAGCGGCAACGGCGACTCCACCCAGGCCTTCCGGGACGCCATCTCCGCCGCCCAGGGCGGCACGGTGTGGATCCCGCCGGGCGACTACCGGCTGACGTCCTCCCTCAGCGGCGTACAGAACGTGACCCTGCAGGGCGCGGGCAGCTGGTACTCGGTCGTGCACACCTCACGGTTCATCGACCAGTCGAGCTCCGCCGGAAACGTCCACATCAAGGACTTCGCGGTGTTCGGTGAGGTCACCGAACGCGTCGACTCCAACCCCGACAACTTCGTCAACGGCTCTCTCGGACCGGACAGTTCGGTCTCCGGCATGTGGATCCAGCACCTCAAGTGCGGGTTCTGGCTGACCGGCAACAACGACAACCTGGTCGTCGAGAACAACCGCGTCCTCGACACCACCGCCGACGGCCTCAACCTCAACGGCAACGCCCACGGCGTCCAGGTCCGCAACAACTTCCTGCGCAACCAGGGCGACGACTCGCTCGCCATGTGGTCGCTGAACTCGCCCGACACCAATTCGAGCTTCGCGAACAACACGATCTCCCAGCCGAACCTCGCCAACGGCATCGCGATCTACGGCGGCACCGACATCTCCGTGAAGAACAACCTGGTCTCCGACACCAACGCCCTGGGCAGCGGCATCGCCATCTCCAACCAGAAGTTCCTCGACCCGTTCAGTCCCCTGGCCGGCACCATCACGGTCGACGGCAACACCCTCGTCCGCACGGGCGCGATGAACCCCAACTGGAACCACCCGATGGGCGCGCTGCGCGTCGACTCCTACGACAGCGCCGTCAACGCGACCGTGAACATCACCAACACCACGATCACCGACAGCCCGTACAGCGCCTTCGAGTTCGTCTCCGGCGGCGGGCAGGGGTACCCGGTCCGGAACGTCACGGTGGCCGGGGCCACCGTCCGCAACACCGGTACGGTGGTGGTCCAGGCCGAGGCCCAGGGCGCCGCGACCTTCCGCGACGTCACGGCCACCGGGGTCGGCGCGGCCGGTGTCTACAACTGCCCGTACCCGGCCGGTTCCGGGTCCTTCGTCCTCACCGACGGCGGTGGCAACTCCGGCTGGCCCGGCACCTGGTCGGACTGCTCGACCTGGCCGGCGCCCGGACAGGGCAACCCCGACCCGGACCCGGCCCGCAACCTCGCCAAGGGCCGCCCCGCGACCGCCACCGGCTCGCAGGACGTCTACACCCCCGGCAAGGCGGTCGACGGCGACGCGAACAGCTACTGGGAGTCGACCAACCACGCCTTCCCGCAGTCACTGACCGTCGACCTCGGCTCCTCCTACGCAGTCCGCCGACTGGTCCTGAAACTCCCCCCGCAGGCCGCCTGGAACGTGCGCACCCAGACCGTCACCGTGCTCGGCAGCACCGACGGCTCGACCTACACGACCGTGGTGGGCGCGACGGGCTACCGCTTCGACCCGGCCACCGGCAACACCGTCACCGTGGCCCTGCCCGGCGGCACCGGCCTGCGCTGGCTGCGGCTGACCGTCAGCGCCAACGACGGCTGGCCGGCCGGGCAGTTCAGTGAGGTGGAGGCCCACCTGACCGCGTGACCGCCGCCACCCCGGGAACCCCGTGCCCGGCCGCCCGGACCTGCTCGCACCCAGGGGTCCGCCGTGCGGCCGAGCGCGGGGACCCGCTCTCGGGCCGTGGTGTCACAGGTCGAGCACCAGGCGCTCCCCACGACACCGCGAGACACAGATCAGCATGGTCTCCCCGGCCGCCCGCTCCTGCTCGGTGAGCACCGAGTCCCGGTGCTCCGGGGTGCCCTCGAGGACATCCGTCTCACAGGTGCCGCAGGTGCCCTCGGTGCAGGAGAAGAGCACCTCGACGCCGGCGGCCCGGACGGTGTCCAGCACCGAAACGCCGGGCACGACGGTGAGGCTGCGACCGCTCCGCGCGAGGACGACCTCGAACTCCCGCTCCGCACCCGCCTCCTGCACCTTCGGCCGGAACCGCTCGACGCGCAGGGCACCGGCCGGGCAGCGCTCCTCCACCGCGTCCAGCAACGGCCCGGGACCGCAGCAGTACACGAGGGTGTCCTCCGGGACGTCGTCGAGCACCGCGCCGAGGTCCAGCAGCCCGGTCTCGTCCTGCGGGGCGACGGTGACCCGGGTGTCGCCGTACCGGGCCAACTCCCCGGTGAAGGCCATCGACCGGCGTGTCCGGCCGCCGTACAGCAGCGTCCACTCGGCGCCCGCGGCCTCGGCGGCGGCCAGCATCGGCAGGATCGGGGTGATGCCGATGCCCCCCGCGACGAACCGGTAGCGGGACGCCGGCTCCAGCCGGAAGTGGTTGCGGGGCCCGCGCACCCGCACCTTGTCGCCGACGCACAACCGCTCGTGGACGAAGGCGGATCCACCCCGCCCGTCCGGTTCCCGCAGGACCGCGATCCGCCACCCGGTACGGTCGCCCGGATCCCCGCAGAGCGAGAACTGCCGCTCCAGGTCCGGTCCGAGCACCACGTCGAGATGGGCTCCCGGCTCCCAGCCGGGAAGGTCCTCGCCGGCCGGGTGCCGAAGGGTGAGGGCGACGACACCGTCCGCCGCCGACGCCCTCTCGGTGACGACGAGTTCGGCTTCGTACAGGCTCATGCGGTGCGCTCCGGGGGCTGGTGTCCTTCGGGGTGGCCGAGCATCCACTCCCACATCTCGACCGGGTCCTGGGCGGTGTGCTCGGCCCCGCAGTGACAGGTGCCGTGCAGCACGTCGGTGCCCGGCAGCCAGTCGATGCGGTAGACCTCACCGGTCGGCGTGCTCACAGGACCTTCTCCACGGGCTTGTCGCCCTCCTCGACCAGCCGGGCGAGGATACGGCGGGCGGCGAGGCCGCCGGTGTCGATGTTGATGCTCAGCTCCTGGTAGCCGGCGCGCTCCGAACCCAGTGTCCGCTGCAGGAGGTTGAGGGCGTCCACGTCCTGCATGACCACCGTGTGGTTGTTGCCGCGCAGGAACTCGGTGACCTCGGCGTCGTCGGTCGCCCAGTCCCGGGAGACCATCCAGAAGTCGTACACCTTGCCCTCCGCGGACGGGGTGATCGCATAGGTGATCTCGGTGTGGAAGCCGTTCGGGTCGCTGCCGTCGGCCTCCGGCACCACGCCGACCGGCGCGATCCGGCTGTGCAGCAGGTACAGGCACGGCGCGTGGTACTCGATGTCCTGCCAGCGCGTGATCCGGCCCTCGATCCCGGTCGAACGGGCGTAGAACGGCGGGCACTCGGCGTCGTCCATGTGCCGGCTGACCCGTACGATCCCGGCCCCCTCGTCGACCTCCGTGGTGATCGGCGTCTCGGCGACCTCGGGGGTGCCGATGTAACCGCCGTGCAGATAGGTCTCGTGGGAGAGGTCGAGGAGGTTGTCGACCAGCAGGCCGTAGTCGGCGTCGATGGGCTCCATGCCGCGGACGGTCGTCCAGCCGGGGGAGTCGAGGTGACGGGCGCGCGGGACGGCGGCCGCGTCGGCGAGCTGGGGGTCGCCGATCCACACCCACACCAGCGAGTCCTGCTCGACCACCGGGTAGGAGGCGACCCGGGCGGTGCGCGGGACGCGCTTCTGCCCCGGCACGTACACGCACGCGCCGGTCCGGTCGTAGGTGAACCCGTGGTACCCGCACACGATCCGGTCACCGTCGAGTCCGCTCTCCGACAGCGGGTAACGCCGGTGCACACAGCGGTCGCTGAGGGCGACCGGCGCGCCGTCCTCCTCGGCGCGGTAGAACACGAGCGGCTCCCCGAGGATCGTCCGCCCGAACAACTCCCGTCCGACCTCGTGACTGTAGGCGGCGACGTACCACTGGTTCCTGGCGAAGGCGGTCATGTGAGGCATGGGGTTTCCGTCCCTGTCGGCGGGGCGTCGTCGCCCCGCGTGCCGTGGTTGGAATCAGGGTCGTGAGGCCTGCGCCGGCTCGGCAAGGCGGCTTCTGTCAGGCGGAAGGACTTCTGTGAAGAGGCTGGTCAGAGCCTTGTTCTGGAAGCCCCCAGCCGCCAGGGCCGAGTGCCGCGTGGTACGGCCGAATCCTGGGGGGCCACCGAGGTGCGGCCGGCACCCTGGCGGTCGCCGCCTCGGGCATGGCCCACCCGGACGCGGACGAGAGGTTCACCCGACCCGGGCGTGGTGGCTCGAACCAGCGAGCCGCATCGCCTCCGGGGCCACCGCAGCGGTCGTACTGAAGGCGCTTCACGAGGCGTATTCGTTCGAGATCTCGGTGGCGTAGTTCTTCCAGAGCGGTTGCATCGTCTCGGCGTTGACCGGCTGCCCGGACTCGATCACGGCCTTGAAGTCGCGGAAGTACTGCACATACAGGTCCGGCGTGAAGGTGTTCAGCATGACCGCGTTCTCGTCGCCGACATTGGCGAACGTGTGCGGCGCCCCGGTCGGCACGATGACCCAGGTGCCCGGCCCGGCGTCGTACTGCTCCTCGCCGACGGTGAACCGGAAAGTTCCCGCCAGCACGTAGAAGCCCTCGTCATGCTGGGCGTGGCGATGCTGCAACGGGCTCGGGGTGCCTGGCGGAATGGTGACCTCGGCGAACCCCAGCCGGTGGTCGGTGTGCTCGCCGTTCTCCAGGATGCGGATCTGCTGTGCCCCGCTGCCGAGGATCTCGCCCTCACCAGGGCGGACGATGTTCACCTTCGCCATGACGTCTCCTCCTGCTGTTGCCTGCCGTGGTCACCACCATCCTTCTCCGGGCCGGCTGTGCGTGTCTTGGTCGTCTGTGCACGGTTGTTGGTTACCAGTGCGCGGGCGTTGTAGCCGTACGTCGCCTTGAAGAGCTTGCTGAAATGAGTGGGATCGGAGAATCCCCACCGGGCGGCCACGGCGGTGACAGTACGTCCGCTTCCGGTCAGCTCGGCTCGGCAGCGCTCCAGGCGGCGACGGCGGATCAGGGCCGCGACGGTGAGCGGCTGGTCCTCGAACAGCTTGTGCAGCCGGCGTACGGACATGTGGTGGGCGGCGGCGATTTTGGGCGGGGACAGATCGGGATCGGCCAGCCGGGCCTCGATGTAGCCGGTGATCCGGTCCCGCAGCCACTCGTCCGGGGCCGGTTGTTCGTCGCCGAGCCGGGCCTCCAGTGCGACCGCGATCAGCTCGACGACGGCCGCCGCCGACCGCTTCGCCTCCGCCTCGCGGAACCCGGTCGCCGACCGCGCCGACTCCCGGGCCAGCACGGAGACGAGAGCGCCCGGGCCGTGGCTGCCGTCGATGCGTACGCCGACGAGCCGGTCGATCCCCGCCGGCCGGATCCGTAGCTCCCGGCGCGGAACCAGGATGGTGACGTGCGCAGCGGCGGTGCTCTCGAACCGGAGCGTACGCGTGGGATCGAGCAGCACCAGGTCGGTCGGCCCGAGTTCGGCGTCGCCGCGCCCTTGCTCGATCCGCGTCCGGCCCCAGGTCATCACCTTGACCGCCAGCTTCTCGCCGTCGGAGGCGTCGCGCTCCCGCCCGATGCAGGCGCTCTCTGGCGTGTCGAGGGAGACCAGCCGCAGCGGCCCGAGGTCGCGGGTGGCGATCCGGCCCCGGAAACCGGCCCCGGCCAGCTTGTTGACCAGCGGGGGAAACCCACTGGCGGCCAACTCGTTTTGGAACGTCTCAAGGTTGCCGATCACCGGTCAACGTTAACGGCGACACTTCTGCTCGCGGTCAAGTCCCGGACGGGGTTCGCTCCCTGGCCCGCTCAGGTGACAATCCGGCAGGGAAGCCTGCTCAGCCCGTGCAGGGTGTTGTTGACGATGAACTCCGGCTTGCCGATCTCGAACCGGCGCACCCGTGCCAGCAGCGCTGTGAGGAGGGCGTGCGCCTCCAGCTTGGCCAGGTTCTGGCCGACACAGGCGTGGATGCCTACGCCGAAGGTCAGGTGATCGGCAGGCTTCCTCATGATGTCGAAGCGCTCCGGGTCGCCCCACTTGCGTTCGTCGCGGTTGGCGGAGGCGTACATGACGGCGACACGGTCGCCCGCGGGGATGGTGACGTCTTCGCACTCCCAATCACTGGTGGTCACCCTGCTGAATACGGTGACCGGAGACGCGATGCGCAGAACCTCGAGGTAGGCGGCGGGCACCAGGGACGGGTCGGCCCGCAGCGCGTCCCACTGGTCGGGGTGTTCGGCGAACAGCCGGACGGCGGCCGCCAAGGAGAGGATCGTGGTGTCCATTCCCGTGGCGAGGAACGCCATCATGAGGGTGACCGCGGCGGCCTCGTCGATCTCGCCGGCGTCGACCGCCTCCCAGACGCGGGCGCCGAGACCGCCTTCGGCAAGCCGGTCCCTGGCGGCAGTGGTGGTGACGTAGTGCAGCAGTGCCTGCTGCTGTCGCATCGCGGCAGGTGTCCGCTCCCCCACGGGACCCAGACCCTCAAAGGTGGAAGCGCCGAACTCGAGGAGCTGGTCGCGGCCTTCCTCGGGAAGACCGATGAGATCGGCGACGAACCGCGGAGTGAAGGCCTCTGCGAGGTCGGACACCGCGTCGAACTCCGCACCGGCCGCCAAGCGGTCGACGATTTCTTCCGCCGCAGCCGTGACCGAGGGACCGAGGTCCCGCAGCGCCCGGGGCATCAGCATGCGGGAGAGGATGACGCGCAGGGTGGTGTGGTGAGGCGGGTCGGATGCCAGCACGCCGCCGGCCATGAGCTCGTTCATCCCGGCCGCGAAGCCCACTCCGGACGCGGAGCTGAACGTCTCGTAGTCACGCAACGCGGCGCTGACCTGCTCGTAGCGGGGCAACGCCCACGCGTCGAACCGGCTGAGCCGGACCACCGGTCCCGCGTCCCGCAGGCGCGAATACACCGGATAGGGATCGAGAAGTGTGTCCGTGGCGAAAAGGTCGACGTCGCTTGAGGGCAGGGTCGTGGAGGACATCATTGGCTCCAAGGTCGAGGCCGCCGGGTCAGCCGACGCGGCTGTCACGGTGCGCATCCGCTGTGAGTGCCGTGCTCTGTCGAGAAGTCCGCGTCATCCTGGGTTCGTGCGGTCAACCGTCCCGTCGTCGCACCGGCCGCTCCCGCTGGCCTGGCGGCAGGAAAACACCGGCCGACGTGCCCATGACGCTCGCTGTTCCCTCGATGATGCCCATCGGCACGGTCCGGGGTCCAACACCGAATCGCGCACGCAATGATCGAAGAATTCGATCCGCCCCTCGGGACGCACCGGTGCTGATCAATCGTCATCTTCGATGGCTGTGTGCCGGCATCAGTGTTGGACTTCACGGCCCGCTGAGCAGCATCATCAGCGAGGGACAGCAACAACGGACGGTCGGTCCGCGGGATCCGAAGAGAACGGCATCCACCTCGTTCCGAATGGAATCGAGTCCTGCTGCTCCATGACGGGCGAGGGCATCGACCGCTCCGGCGGCCCCGGCCCGGCAGTCTCTCGTCATCCACGACACAGGTGTCGGCGCGGCCCGAGAGCTCCTCAGGCAGGCCCCGCATCGTGCCCGCGCAGCGACCTTCCTGACAAAGGAGCCGCCCACATGGCCATCACCCGTGAACTGCTGATCGACGGCAAAGAGAAGGGTGCGCAATCCGGGCGCACCACGTCCGTCATCAACCCCTCCACCGGACAGATGTACGCCACGGTGGCCGCGGCCGGCGTCGAGGACGTCAGCAGCGCCGTCGACGCCGCCCAAGCCGCGTTCGAGGACTGGGCGAGGCTGGACCCGTTCGCCCGTCGCACGATCTTCGTCAACGCCGCCGACCTGATGGAGCAGCGGCGCGAGCACGTCGTGGACCTGATGGCCGGTGAGGTGGGCGCGACCCGGTTGTGGGCCTCGTTCAACGTGACACTGGCCGCCGCGATGCTACGCGAGGCAGCCGCTCTGATCACCGCCCCGCGGGGCGAAGTGCTCACCACCCAGCACGACGGTGCCCTCAGCCTCGCGGTGCGCGAACCCTTGGGCGTGGTGGCCGCGTTCTCCCCGTGGAACGCCCCCGTCATACTCGGGACCCGGGCGGTTGCCGCCGCTCTTGCCGCCGGTAACACGGTCGTGTTGAAACCGAGCGAAGTGGCTCCTCTGTCCGCCGGACTTCTCCTCGGGGAACTGCTGCGTGATGCCGGACTGCCCGACGGGGTGCTCAACGTGATCACGAACGACCCCGCCGACGCTCCGCACATCGCCGAAGCCCTCATCGGCGATCCGGCTGTACGCGCGGTGAACTTCACCGGCTCGACGCAGGTAGGCCGGATCATCGGCGAGCAGGCCGCTCGCCGTCTCAAGCCCGCGCTCCTGGAACTGGGCGGCAAGAACGCGGTCATCGTCCTGGACGACGCCGACGTCGACTACGCCGTGAACGCCGCCGCCTTCGCGGCTTTCATGAACTCCGGACAGATCTGCATGTCCGCCGACCGGATCCTCGTACACGAGTCGCTCGCCGAGGAGTTCACCACCAAGTTCACGGCCAAGGTCGCCGCACTGCCGTTCGGCGATCCCACCGACCCGGCCACGGTGATCGGCCCGCTGGTCAACACGGACCCCGCCCAGCGGTGCGGACTCTTCGCGGCTCGCCGTATCGCCGCCCTGGTCGAGGACGCGGTCGCCAAGGGCGCCACCGTACTCGTCGGCGGCGAGATCGAGGACGCCGTTCACCCGGCGACCGTCCTGACCGCGGTCCCCGCCCACGCCGACCTGTACGGCACGGAGACGTTCGGGCCGGTCTGCGTCGTCGACGCCTTCGCCACCGACGACGAGGCCGTCGCGATGGCCAACGACACCGACCAGGGGCTGACCGCCGGGATCATCACCGAGAACGGCACGCACGGCCTCCGGGTGGCCCGAAGGCTGCGGACCGGCATCGTCCACATCAACGACCAGTCCGTCGCCGATGATCCCCAGGCGCCGTTCGGTGGTGCCAAGTCCTCCGGCTACGGCCGTTTCGGAGGCCGCTGGGGCATCGAGGCCTTCAGCAACACCCGTTGGATCACTCTGGCCACCCAGCACGCCTCCTACCCCTTCTGAAAGTTCCGGCGGCCGGCCTCCGCCCTGTCACGGGGCGGAGGCCGGCCGCACGAAGCGGTTCAGAAGATGGTCACCTCGCGGCCGTACAGGACGAACGAGCGGGAGGGGTCGTAGAAACCGCCGGTCTCGTCGGACCGCTCTCGCAGCGCACGCTCGTACGCGGGGAAGTGCGTCAGAGCCTCGTTCTCGGAGTCGTAGTACAGAGCGGTGACTCCCGCGTAAGGGGGCTCGTCCTCGGCGCCGAAATGGCGCAACGCCCTCCCGTCTTCCGGCACCCGACGGTGCTGGACACATCCGCGCACCGCTTCGGCCAGTACCTGTTCATGGGCGGCCCGCCACCGGCCGACGACGTCGTCCTGGCCGAGTCCCTGCGCCGCGTGGACGAAGTGGAGGACCTTCACGGGAGCCGCGTCCCCGGCGGACGCCGGTGGCGGCATCAGCACCTCGGTGCGCGTCAGCAGGGCCAGGGCACTCGGCAGGTCGCTGAACCGGGCGCCGTCGGGAGCGATGACCTCACGCACGTACGGGTCGGACATCGTGGCGGCCAGTGCCTCCATGTCGTCGAACCGCAACTCGGTGACGGAGTCCCGGCCGAACTCGGTGAGGTGGGCCGGGTCCTCCTCGGTGCCGAAGGACGCGTCGAACACGTGGTTTTGGACGTAACGCCGGATGCGGAGAGGATTCGCGGCGGACAGGGGCCCGTGCACGTGGTGGAGATGGTGCAGGAACGCCCGGTGTGTCATGCCCGGCTTGCGGCGGGCGGCGGCGATCAGGGTCAGCATCGTTCTTCTCTGTTAGGACGGAGTGGAGGTCGGTACCGCCGGCGTGGGGCGCCCCGCGGTGCCGACCTGGACGGACGAGTCAGCCGGCGATCTGTCGCACCGGCTCCGGGGCCGGCGCCCTCCGACGCCGGGCGGCGAGGCCGAGTGCGGCGGTGCCGACGGCTGCGGCGACGGCGAGTACGCCCATCGCGTTCGCCAGGGTGCCGACGGCGGAGGTGAGGGCGACGGCCACGAGCGGGCACAGAAACTGGCCGAAGAAGAAGGATCCCGTCCACAGGCCGGTACCGCGGCCACGGTCGGCGTAGTCGAGCTTGGACATGGCGAGGGTGAGCAGGCTCGGCAGCATGATGCCGCCGCCGAGACAGGTGATGACGGCACCGATGGTCAGCACGACGGGGTCGGGAGCGAGCCAGACCACCGCGAAGCCGAGGGCGCACAGGCCGAAGGCGCCGGGCAGCCACGCCTGCGGGCTGCGGCCGGCCTTGGCGAATGTGGCGGAGCCGGCCACGATCGCGGCACTGGTGATGGCGGTGGCCAGCCCGATCACGCCGGAGTTGCTCACGCCCATGTCGTCCAGCAGGAACGCCATCTCCACCTGGAGGGTGTAGAAGAGGACGGCGCCGAAGACCGTCAGTGCGCATGTGCCGACCAGCGGACGCCAGGGGAAGGGCCGCTCGGCCACGGGTTCTGAGGCGACAGGGGAGGGCTGGATCGCGCGGTCGCCGGACCGGGGCCGGGGCAGGAAGGCGGCCATGGCGGGGGCGAGCAGCAGACTCACGGCGTAGGCCCAGAACGGCGTGCGCCAGCCGGCCGATCCGGCCGCTCCGCCCAGCACGAAGAAGGCCGTCGCGGAGATGGCGGCGCACATCGTCTGCATCGCGAGGTAGCGGTCGCGTTGCAGACCGGAGTAGTAGTCGCCGAGCAGTGTGGTGCAGCAGGTCATGATGGCTGCCTCGGCGACGCCGACGAGGGCACGGCTGGCGACGATGGCGCCGAGGGAGTCCAGCCACAGGGGCGCGGTGCCGAGGAAGGCGTACACCACGGTGGCGGTGACAAGGAGGCCTTTGCGGCCGAGCCGGTCGACGAGGACGCCGGCGAAGGGGGCCAGCAGGGCCAGCGACAGGGCGGGGATCGTCAGGGCCATCGGGACGAGCACGTCGACGCCCCGGACGGCGGCGAAGTGGTCGTGCATCTGCGGCAGGACGGGGGCGATGAGCACGGCCCCCAGGATGGGCAGACATGCGCCGGCCATGAGCAGCGTGAGGCGAAGCCGGTGTCCGGGGCCGGACACGACCTGTTCGGTGGGGACGGACGCGTCCGTCGTGGACGGTGGAGGCGGGGGCGGGGGCACGGGTGCAGGCATGCGGGATCTCCACGTGGCGTGTCGGGAGGGGGCGGGATGGTTCGGCCGTGGTGGCCGGGCCGCCCGGTACCCGTGAGCAGGCTCGCGACAGCGGCGCCCATGACATCCGGACGTCGCGGCGGGCCGGCGCGCCGCGACGTCCGGCGGGTTGGGGCAGCGGCTGACGGTGCGGCTCGGACGTCGGGTTGAGACGACTATCGGGCAACGGGCAGGGCCTGCCTAGCCCTCGTCCGATCGAGATCGCTGATGGGAATCATCCGGTTCCTGGATGCCGGGCACGTGCGGGACCGCGCCTTCCGGCAGTACTCCGGCGACAGGGCCGGGCTCTGGTCCGACGGGGTGCCGGCGCCCGTCCGACGGCCCGGACGGCAGCCCGTCACCGTTCGCCGGACACGGCCGAACCCGGCACCTCCTCCAACCCGGGTGCTCCCGGCACGGGCAGGCGGGTGAGCGCGAGACGCAGGAACGCCTGTGCGGCCGGTGAGGCCGGAGCAGGGTCGCGATGAGCGAGGGCCAGCGGCTGGAGCGCCTGCGGGTCGTCGAGGCGCAGGACGCAGTCGGCGTGGTCGCCCGGGATGATCGCGTCGGCCACCGGCCGGGGTACGAGGGTCACCCCGATGCCCTCCAATGCCAGTGAGGCGAGGTCTCCCGCGCTGCGCAACGCGCAGACACTGCGGCGGCGGGCGCGCGCCCGGTCGAACGCGGCGTCCACCTGCACGCGCAGTCCGGTGTCGGGACCGCATTCGAGGAAGCGCTCGTCGGCCAGTTCGCCCAGATCCACGACGCCGGTTCCGCGCAGCCGGTGCCTGCGGCCCACGACGGCCACGAGGGGCGTCAGACGCAGCAGGTGGTACGCGATGCCCGGGGGCAACTGGTGTTCGTGCAGGGCGATCACGGCGACTTCGAGTTCACCGGTCAGGAGCTGCGTGACGGCTTCCACACCGTCGGCGTCGGAGAGCATCACCTCGACCGCGGGGCACGCCTCCTGATATTCCCGCAGCAGGCCGAGATGGTCGATCTTCCCGGCCGTGAGCGTCAGCGAACCGATGCGCAACCGTCCTCGCACAGGCCCGTCGAGCGAGGCGACCTCGGCCTGCATCTCCTGGACCGCCTGGAGCACCCGTCGCGCGCAGGCGACGAAGGTCTGGCCGGCCTGGGTCACGCGGACGCTGCGGCTCGTCCGCTCGAAAAGCCGGGCGCCGACCTCCCGTTCGAGCTGGGTGATCTGGTGGCTGAGCCCGGACTGCCCGATACGGCAGCGCGCCGCGGCCCGGGTGAAGTTGAGCTCGTCGGCGATGGCCACCGCGTACTCCATCTGCCGCAGATCCATCGCATTCTCCGATCATTTCGTGCGTGTTTCAGTGTTGGACGCTGAAGACGTCCCGAGTACATGATGGCCAGTACCAGCTGATCGGCTCGGTTTCATCAGATTCCACTGCGCGCCTTCTCGCGACAGAGCGCTTCCGGCCAAACGGAATCAATCACATTCTCCGCTTGATCCGACCTTGCCACAGGGGAGAGAGCCATGACCACTGCAACGACGCAGGCCGACGGGACACCCGGGCAGCAGCCCGTGGGCACCCAGCCGCCTCCCGAGACCATGCGGTTCCCGGACACGCCGAAGTTCCGGGGGTTCTTCGCCCCGTCGCGGATCGAGGCGGACGTCTACGACCTGGAGGTCGAGGGCAGCATCCCGCCCGAGCTGTCCGGAGCCTTCTACCGCGCCGCCGCGGACACCCAGTACCCGCCGCGGTTTCCGAACGACGTGTACATCAACGGCGACGGCATGATCCACATGGTGCGGTTCGACAACGGCCACGCCGACCTGAAGACGCGCTATGTCCGCACTCAGCGCTTCCAGCTCGAACGCCAGGCCCGCCAGGCCCTGTTCGGCGCGTACCGCAACCCCTGCACCGACGATCCGTCGGTGGCCGGCGTCGACGACGGCAACGCCAACACCTCGATCATCTGGCACGCGGGCAAGCTGCTCGCGCTCAAGGAGGCGGCGCTCCCGTACGAGCTGGATCCGGCGACGTTGGAGACCAAGGGCGTCTACGACTTCTCCGGCCAGATCCCGGGCCGTACCTTCACCGCGCATCCCAAGCACGACCCGCGCACCGGCGAGCTTATCGCCTTCGCGTACAACGCCGGCGGTCTGCCGGACAAGCAGATCCACATCTACGAGATCGCCGCCGACGGCAAGGTCACCCGCTCCCAGACCTTCGAGGTCCCGTACTCGTCGATGGTGCACGACTGGCTGGTCACCCGGGACCACTTCGTCTTCACGATTTCGCCCATGGTCGCCGACGCGGAGCAGATGAAGACCGAGGAACAGTACTTCGTCTGGGACCCGAACCAGGGGACCTACGTCGCGATCATCCCGCGCGACCAGGGG
The DNA here is from genome assembly GCF_040640875.1 of Streptomyces sp. NPDC021562. Lineage (NCBI taxonomy): Bacteria > Bacillati > Actinomycetota > Actinomycetes > Kitasatosporales > Streptomycetaceae > Streptomyces > Streptomyces sp. NPDC021562. The sequence goes on along the minus strand of NZ_JBFACN010000018.1, from coordinate 121,718 downwards.
GTGAGCGGCATCAAGTGGTTCCGCAGCGAGCAGCTCATGGAGACCCACTCCCTGAACGCCTGGACGCACGGCGACACCCTCGTCGGCGACCACTTCACCACCAAGTCCGGCTGGTTCTCCCAGTTCCCGAAGACGACCGTCGGCCTGCTGCCCGAACTGCCGCCGTTCCTGCACCGCTGGACGTTCGACCTCACCCAGGGCGCCGCCCACTGGGACGACGCCACCGACACCTACCGCAGCGAACAGCTTCTTGCCTCGCCCGGTGACATGCCCCGGGTCGACCCCCGCGTGCTGATGGAGAAGAACAGGCACGCCTGGGTCGGCGGTTTCCACCCCGACCTGCCGAAGGGCGAGATCGGCCCGATGGGGCCGCCCTTCAACTCCCTGATCCACCGCGACGACCTCACCGGTGAGAGCGCCTTCTGGAGCCCTGGCGAGCACGGAGCCCCCGAGGAGCCGGTGTTCGTACCGAAGTCGGCGGACGCCGACGAGGGCGAGGGCTATCTGCTGGCGCTGGTCGGCCGGCGCGACCAGATGCGGCACGACCTGGTTGTCCTCGACGCCCTCGACATCGCAGCCGGCCCGATCGCCACCGTGAAGATCCCCTTCCGGCTCCGGTACGGCTTCCACGGCACCTGGGTGCCCGGCAGCGAACTGGGAAGGTGAGCAGGGCGATGCGACTCACCAGGTGCGGCCACGCCTGCGTCCGGCTGGAGCAGGACGGCGTCGTCATCGTCATCGACCCCGGCAGCTACTCCGATCCGCACGCGCTCGACGGTGCCCACGCGGTCCTCGTGACCCACGAGCACGTGGACCACTTCGCCGAGCCCGTGCTGCGTGCGGCGGCCGAAGCCGACCCCGCCCTGCGGATCTGGGCCAACCGGTCCGTGGCGGACCAGCTCGCCGGGTTCGGCGGCGGCCGGGTCACCGTGGTCGGCGACGGGGACGCCTTCGACATCGAGGGCGTCGGCGTCGAGGCGCACGGAGAACTGCATGCCGTGGTCCATCCGGACCTGCCGCGAGTCACCAACGTCGGCTTCCTCGTGGGAGACACCGACGCAGCCACCGTCTTCCACCCGGGCGACTCGTTCACCGTGCCCGCGCGCCCGGTGGACACCCTCCTGCTGCCCGTCCACGGCCCCTGGTCCAAGACGGGCGAAGTCATCGACTACGCCCGCGAGACCAAAGCCCGCAGCGCTCTGTCCATTCACGACGGCGGTCTCAGCGAGAGCGGGAACGCGCTGGCGGACACCATGCTGGACGAGTGCCTGAAGGACGTCGGGACCGACTACCAGCGGGTGGCGGCCGGGTCCGGAATCGAGCTCACCTGATGGCTGCGTCGGCAGGGACACAGCGCCCGCCCGTCGGGTGGCTGGGCTTCGAGGGGCGTGGCGCGCTCGTCATCGGGGCCGGAGGACTGGGCACCGCCTGCGTCCGGAGCCTGGCGGAAGCGGGAGCACGGCTGACGGTCGTCGACGCGGACGAGGGCCGCCTCAAGGCCCTGCGCGACGATCCGACCTGCGCGGCCGCCGTCGTACGGACCCTCACCGCGGACCTGACGTCGTCCGAGGCGTGTGAGCGGGCGGTCGCCACGGCGGACCGCGAGCTCGGTGGCCTGGATGTGCTGGTGCACGCCGTGGGTACCAACGACCGCCGTCCCGTGGTGGACACACCGGACGAGGTGTGGGACCGGATCATCACCCTGAACCTGTCGACCGCGTTCTGGACCGGACGCGCCGCAGGCCGGCTGATGCGCGAGGCGGGCCACGGCAGCATGGTGTTCTTCTCCTCCGTCTCCTCGCTGCTCGCCCACCGTCACCACGGCCCCTACGCCGCCTCGAAGGGCGGCTTGGACCAGTTGGTGAAGGTCATGGCCCGTGAATGGGCCGCCGACGGCGTCACCGTCAACGCCGTCGCCCCTGGCTACACGGAGACCGAGCTGACTCGCGCGTACCTGACGAAGCCCGGCATGCGTGAGGAGCTGACCGGCCTGGTCCCCGCCGGGCGCCTGGGACAGCCGGAGGACGTGGTCGGAGCCGTGCTGTTCCTCGCCTCCGCCCGCGCCTCGTACGTCACCGGTCAGGTGCTCTACGTGGACGGCGGCCGCACGCTCGTCTGAGCCCCCGACGCCCTGGGACTTTGCCGGACGTCCCTGGACCTGTCTCGAAGGGAGTGCGGATGACCGCACGCCTTGCCGGACTGCTGCCCGGCGAGCTGGACGAGCAGCAGAGCGAGGTCTACCGGGCCGTCACCGCAGGCCCCCGGGCCGCGGGACCACAGGCGTTCGCCCTCGTCGACGAGGAGGGCCGGCTGCGCGGACCGTTCAACGCCATGCTGCTCAGCCCGCCCGTCGGGCTGGCCGTCCAGGCGGTCGGGGCGGCGGTGCGCTACGAGTCCATCCTGTCCGACCGCGTGCGCGAGATGGCCGTCCTGGTCGTCGCCGCCCACTGGGGGAGTGCCTTCGAGTGGGCGGCCCACGAGGCCGTCGGCCGGACGCACGGCCTCACCGAACCCGAGCTGGACGCCCTGCGCGCCGGCGGACTGCCGGACCTGCCGGACGCGGCCGAGCGGACGGCGCTGCTCGCGACCGCCGCGCTGACCCGGACCGGGGCGCTGAGCGACGGCGAGTACGCCGGGACGGTGGCCGCATGGGGAGAGCGAGGCCTGTTCGAACTCACTGCACTGGTGGGCTACTACGCGCTGCTGGCCCTTCAGTTGCGGGTCTTCGCGGGCGAAGGCCCGGTGGATCAAGCAGATCAGGCGGAGCACCGCGACACACCACACACCGAAAGCGGGACACCATGAAACTGATCACCTTCGACGACGGTCGCGTCGGCCGGCTGGAGCCGGCGGAACGGCTCGTCATCCCCCTGGAAGTGGGTTCGACGCGCGAGTACTTCGAGCGTGACGGCAGGGTCTCGGAGAGCGGGGAACGCCTCGCCCTGGACGACGTGACGCTGCGTGCGCCGATCGTGCCGAAGAAGTTCTTCCACACCTCCGGCAACTTCCGCGAGCACGAGGACGAGTCGAAGAACGTCGACTGGTCGCACCCCATGCACAAGGGCATCGTCTTCTTCCAGAACGTGGATGCGATCGTCGGCCCCGACGAGCCGGTGATCCACCCCGAGCACCTGACGAGCGAACTCGACTACGAGCTGGAGATCGCCGTCGTCATCGGCAGACCCGGCAAGTTCTTCGGCGTGGACGACGCGCCCGACCACATCGCCGGGTACGTCGTGTTCAACGACATCACCGCCCGCGACATCCAGCGCCGCGAGATGGAGTCCGGCGTCTTCTCCTTCTGCAAGGCCATCGACACCTTCTGCCCCCTAGGCCCGTACATCGTCACCGCCGACGAGATTCCGGACGCGCAGAACCTCGACATGGAGCTGCGCGTCAACGGCGTGGTCCGGCAGAAGTCGAACACCGACCGCATGTCCGTCTCCATCCCGCACCTGGTCGCCTACCACTCTCCGCAGGGCTACAGCGCGGGCGACCTGATCACCACCGGCACCGTGCAGGGCGTCGCCGGCTTCAGCGGCAACCCGGACATGTACCTCAAGCCGGGTGACGTCGTCGAGGCGGAGGTCGAACGGCTCGGCGTCCTGCGCAACCCCGTCGTCAGCTGGGAGCAGGGGCACGGCACGGCTGTACCGGAGAGGGTGGACTGGTGAGACTCGGCGTCATCGACGGCCGGGCCGTCGTGGTCCGCGGTGACCGGGCCGCGGATGTCGGCTGGGCCTCGCAGGGGCGACTGTCGACCGACCCGATGGCCCTGCTGGAGCAGTGGCGATCCTTCCGCGACTGGGCCGCCGGTCTGGCTGACGAGGCGTACGACATCGAGGTGGTCCCGGCGGCTCTCCAGGCTCCGGTGCCCCGGCCCCGGCAGGTCTTCGCCCTCGCCCTCAACTATCCTCCGCACGCCGCCGAGGCCGGATTCACCCCGCCCGAAGAACCGTTGGTGTTCACCAAGTTCCCGAGCTGCATCACGGGCCCGCGGACCACGGTCGAGCTTCCTGCCGGCAAGGTGGACTGGGAGGCCGAGCTGGTCGCGGTGATCGGCGCGCCTGCCCACCGCGTGCCCGTCCACCGTGCCTGGGAAACGGTCGCCGGGCTCACCGTCGGACAGGACCTGTCCGAGCGTGTCACCCAACTCCGAGGGCGGCCGGCACAGTTCGGCTTCGGAAAGTCCTTTCCCGGCTTCGGCCCGACCGGTCCGGTCCTCGTCACCCCGGACGAGTTCGAGGATCCCGACGATCTGGAGATCACCGGGTTGCTCAACAGCGAGATCGTCCAGCACGACCGCACCAAGTCGATGATCTTCCCGGTGCCGGAGCTCGTGGCCCGCCTGTCGGCCGTGGTGCAGCTGTTCCCCGGCGACCTGGTCTTCACCGGCACCCCGGCCGGGGTGGGCAACCGGATGGATCCACCCCGGTACCTCACCCAGGGCGACGAACTCGTCAGTCGCGTCGAGGGCATCGGCGAGATCCGCCAGCGCTTCACGGCCGTACACCTCTGAAGGTCCGAAGGGACGTCCCATGACAGAGCAGAGCATTCCCCGCCGCTTCGAAGGCCGTACCGTCCTGGTCACCGGTGCCGGCACCGGCTACGGCGCCGAGATCGCCGTACGTGCCGCCCAGGAGGGCGCCCGGGTCGCCGTCCACTACCGCAGCTCCGCGGCCGGCGCCGACAGGACGGCCGCCCGGATCAAGGAGGCCGGCGGCGAGGCGTTCACCGTACGGGCCGACATCGCCGTCCACGCCGACGTCATCCGCATGGCCGAGGAGGTGTTCGGCCGTTTCGGCGGCCTGGACGTGCTGGTGAACAACGTCGGCGACGTCGCGGGCGACCAGACGTCCTGGCGGGAGCTCACCGAGGAGTCCGTCGACCACGTCCTCGCGGTGGACATCAAGGGAACGATGCTGTGCGTCCACGAGTTCGGCTCCCGGATGCTGCAGCAGGGCCATGGCGCGATCGTCAACATCGGCTCCACCGTGATCGTGCGTGGCAGCGCCCGCGCTCCGCAGTACGCCGCCGCGAAGTACGGCATCCTCGGCATCACCAAGTCCTACGCCCAGGCGTTCGCCCCCGCCGTGCGGGTCAACACCTTCGCCCCCGGTTTCATCGAGACCGAGATGCTCCTCAGCCGTGCGGACTGGAAGTCCGGCCGCCGTGAGGACATGATCGCCAAGACCCCGATGGGCCGCATCCCGGGCCCCGCCGAACTCGCGGGCACCGCCCTCTTCCTCGCCACCGACGACGCCGCCCACATGACCGGGGCCTACCTCAACGCCGACGGCGGCTTCAACATGATCGGCGCCTGACCCGCAGGATGCGCACCGGCCCGGGTGCACGCCGGTGCACATCTCTTTTGACCCTTTGTCAGGAGGGGATGATCTGCCACTGCTGCTGGGGAAGGGTGGTGTAGTTCCACTGGTTGACGGCGGCTCCGTCGGCGGTGGAGCCGCCGTCGACGTTGAGGGACAGGCCGCTGAGCCGGTTGGTGAGGATGTGGTAACCGTCGCCGGTGGGGGTGACGGCCCAGTGCTGCTGGGGTGCGCCGGCGTCGCTCCAGATGTCGGCGGTTCCGCCGTTCGCGCGGGAGAGTCCGCCGATTTCCATGAGGGTACCGCTGTTGACGTTGCGGATCTTGTAGTAGCCGTTGTCGGCCGGGACGATGGTCCACTTCTGGTTGGAGTGGTTCTGCCAGGGCCACTGGATGACGGGGGTGTTGTCGGCGGTCTTGCCTCCGGTGACGTCGGCGGCCTTGCCGCTGTGGCGGGCGACGAGACGGTACACGGTGCCGTCGCCGGGGAAGAGGGGGGAGACCCGGGTGGGCGTTGCGGTACGGCCGCCGACGCGCAGGTTGCCGATGTTGGCGTAGCCGCCGGTCGCGGCGGTGACCTGGATGCGGACGAAAGCGGCGTCGCGGGCCGGCCATTCGACGAGTTTGGTGGTGCGGTCGCCGGCCCAGGAGGCGGCGGCGACCTGGGTGAAGGTGACACCGTCGGTGCTGGTGGAGATGGTGCAGGCGGTGATGTCGCCGTCGGTGGTGTTGCTGCGGTTCCACTGCTTGGGCAGGTACTCCAGGCTGGAGATGTTGCTCCATACGCCGCCGAGGTCGACGGTGATGCTCTGCGGCAGCGGCAGGCTCCAGGTGGACCAGCAGGTCTCGAAGTTCTTGTCGCTGAGGCCGTCGATGGCGTTCAGGGGGCCTTCGCCGGTGTGGTACGCGGTGGCGTAGGCGGCCACGGGGGTCACCGGGTGTTCGACGCGGAGCATCTGCGTGGGCAGCGGCGGCCGGTTGGCGTTGGGACCGCCCCAGGCGTTGCCGACGTCGGTGAGCCGCTGGACGATGTTGTTGTCCAGCACGCCGTTGCGGTTGGGCGGGCAGTTGAGGATGAACGAGGTGTACTTGGGCTCCAGGTCCCCCAGATGGGAGAGGATGGCCTGCTGGCTCAGCAACGACTCCGTGGGCGTCGTCGGGTGCCAGAACCAACCGTTGCTGATCGTCTGGCCCTGGAGCGAGGCGTAGGTGTTGCCGGTCGGTGAGGTGATGCCGAGAGGCTCCTCGAAGTAGATGGCGTCGCCGAGGAAGGGGACCGACAGCCCGCCGTGGTCGATCATCACGATGTCGGGCTGCAGGGACTTCACATGTTCCCTGATGAGCTGGTAGGGGACGGCCTGCTGGCCCATCTGCCAGGCGTAGCCGTCCGTGATGAACATGTCGATGGTGCCGTAGTTGGTGAGCAGTTCGGTGATCTGTCCGAGGATGTAGGTGATGTCGCCGGGCTGGACGGCCTGGTCGGCGGCCACGTTGTGGCGGGTGTCGTAGGCCTGCACGTTGTAGGTGCGGTCCCAGATGGAGAAGTACAGGCCGACCTTCAGGTTCCGGGCCCGGAAGGCGGTCACGTACTGCGCGACGATGTCCTGTTTGTAGGAGCTGTGGGCGACGTTGTAGCTGTTGTAGGCGCTTGGCCAGAGGCAGAAGCCGTCGTGGTGCTTGGTGGTCAGCACCCCGTACTTCATCTGCGCCGCGGCCGCGGCCGCCGCCCACTGGTCGCAGTTGACCGCCGTGGGCGCGAAGAGGGTGGGGTCCTGGTTCGGTGTGGCCCACTCCTCGTTGGTGAACGTGCCCATGTTGAAGTGGTTGAACATGCCGAACCGCATGTTCACCAGGTTGCTGAGACTGGTCTGCATGTCCGCGGCGGCCGCCTGGGGGAGCAGGCGGGAGAAGCCGGGAAGCACGGGCAGTGCGCTCGCGGCCACGGCGGCGCCGGCGGCGCTCAGCAGGGTACGGCGGGACAATCCTCTTCCTGACAGCATGGGTGTACTCCCGGGTTTCGGGTGGTTCTGTGATGTCGGGGGGTGAGGCGGCTGCGGGCGCCGCCCGTCGGCGCGTCGGGGAGACGGAGGCCGCCCCGGCGATGCGCCTGTTCCGTTCCGGGCGCTCCGTACGGATGCTCAGCCGGCCTTGGTCGCGTTCCAGGCCTGGGGCGAGCCGCCGTTCCGGGTCCACTGGATGATCGGGCTGCTGTCGGTGGTGGTGTTGCCGTTGTCCAGCGCCTTGCCGCTGACGCGGTTGACGATCTGGTACCCGCCGTTGCCGAGCGAGGTGATGGCCCACTGCTGCTGGCGGCTGCCGTCGTCGGTCCGCTGCACCACCGCCGTGCCGTCGGAGGTGCTGTTGTCGTTGTCGAGGGCCTTGCCGCTGCGGACGGAGACCAGCTTGTAGTAGCCGTGGCCCAGGTCGGTGACCGTCCACTGCTGCGCTGAGCCGCCGTTCAGGGTCCACTGGATGATCTGGCCGCCGTCGGTGCTGACGTTGGCGTTGTCCAGGGCCTTGCCGCTGCGGGAGCAGGCGAAGGTGTAGACGCCGTTGGCGAGGACGGCCGGCATGCCGGTGACCTCGACGCAGACCACGGAGACGTTGGAGTCGGGCGCGGTGGCCGGCACCTGGACGTTGATCTGGCCGCCGCTGACCGAGTAGCTGAGCGAGACCGAGGGGTTGTTCATCAGGTAGACGCGGTTGATCGTGTTGGACACCGCGGGAATCCCCAGGGTGCCGTTCGTGGGCCAGGTGAAGACGTGGGCGAACAGCTTGCCGTTCTTCTTGGTGATCTTGCCCCAGGACGGCTCGGTGGTGACGTGGCTGCCGCTGGTGCCGTAGATGCTGTCGGAGTAGGTGGCCATCCAGGAGGCCAGGCCGTTGAGGATGCTTTGCGCCCCGGCGGTGACATGGCCGTCGTTCGCGGTGCCGTCCGCGTTGTGGCCGCCGTCGGGGCCGATGTTGAGCAGGTAGTTACCGTCCCGGGAGACGATGAGCACCAGCTCCTGGATGATGGTCCTGAGCGAACGGTAGCTGGATTCCTTGCTCGCGTCGTAGCCCCAGGCGCCGTTCATGGTGGTGCCGTACTCCCACGGCCGGTCCACGGGCTCGGTGGGGATGCCGAACTCCGCCACCGCGAAGTCACCGAGGCCGTCGTCCCGCTTGACGCGTTCGTTGACGACGACGTTCGGCCAGTTCGTGGTCAGCCAGTTGTACAGGTCCACGCCGTCGGCCTTGTTCCACCAGTCGGCGAGGGTGGGCGTGGCGAGGTCCTGGCACCAGTCGCCGTCGAACCACAGCAGGGCCGGGTTGTAGGTGTTCATCAGCTCCGTCAACTGGGCCTTCATGTCGTTGATGTAGCCGGCGCGGGCGGTCATCGACGACATGGTGGAGAAGCCTCTGGCGCTGTCACAGGTCTGCGAGGGGTGGTTCCAGTCGAGGATCGAGTAGTAGAGCCCGAACTTGATGCCCCGGGCGTCGCACGCGGTCTTCATCTCGCCCAGCAGGTCGCGCTGGAAGCCGTTGTAGTCGTGCAGGTTGTACAGCTTGGTGCCGGTGACGTCGGTGAAGCCCGCGACGTCGGAGTCCCACATCGCGTAGCCCTCGTGGTGCTTGGTGGTGATCACGAGGTACTTCATGCCGGCGTTCTTGGCGAGATCGGCGATCTGGCCGGCGTTGAAGCTGACCGGGTTGAACCCCTGGGTGACGTGGGTCTGGTAGTCGGACTTGGTCCAGTTCTCTGTGCTGAACGCCCACTCGCCCTGACCGAGGTGGGAGTAGGACCCGAAGTGGATGATCATCCCGAACCGGGCCTGGTACCACCAGTCCAGCTTCGAGGAGACCGTGTAGGCCCCGGCTGCGGTGGGCCACAGGGCCTGTGGCAGACCGAACGCCACCGTACCGCCGGCCAGCGCCGCGGCCTTGATCAGGGATCGTCTGCTGAGGGGGGCGGAGGACATGGTGCGGCTCCTGGAGGGCTGAAGGACACAGGGGTGCAAGAACCGCTCGTCGGAGTACAGCGCCGACGGCGGAGCAGGGCGGCTCGTGCCAGTCGGAGCTCAAGCAACTCCGCTGAACATGGGATGTATTAACGGTCACGGCCGCACTCCTTGTCCAGGCTGCGGACGTCATTTCACAGGCTTGCTGGTCACTGGCCATGCTCCAGTCGGGCAGGGTGACCCAAGACATGGGATGCATTGCGTGAGCCGTCCGGCTGTCGCTACCGCGGCGGGGCCGGAGAGTGCGCGCGCAAGGGCCAACGCATCACAGATGCGCAACTTAGATGGGATGGATCGATCTGGCCGAGGTCCCCCTGGCCGGCGTCATCGGATCACCCCCCTCTGTTTGGTCTGGAATTTCGCCCCCGCCATCTAGACAACGCCATCAACCGACCCCTATAAACATCCCATCTATCCGGTGCCCGACACCCAGTAGTCACGCCGACGAAACAGTCCCCTCCCCCTTCGGGGCCAGCGCGAGGAAGTACCGATGAGACTCAAGACTGCCCTCCGTGCCACCGCCTCCACCCTCTCGGCTCTGGTGCTGCTCAGCGCGTGCAGCGGCGGCTCCGGCAGCGCGGCGTCGTCGGGCGGCAAGCCGCTCGTGGGCGTCGACTACCCGCGGTCCGACAGCGACTTCTGGAACTCGTACATCAAGTACACGCCCGAGTTCGCCAAGCAGCTGGGGCTGGACCTGAAGACGACGAACTCGCAGAACGACGTCGCCAAGCTGACCGCCAACGCGCAGACGTTCATCAGTCAGGGCGTGAAGGGCATCGCGATGGCGCCGCAGGACACCGCGGCGATCGCGCCGACCCTGGCGCAGCTGGAGGCGAAGAAGATCCCGGTCGTCACCGTCGACACCCGGCCCGACAGCGGCAAGGTGTTCATGGTCGTGCGGGCCGACAACCGGGCCTACGGCGACAAGGCGTGCCGGTACCTCGGTGCCAAGCTGGGCGGCAAGGGCAAGGTCGTGATGCTGGAGGGCGGTCTGGACTCCATCAACGGTCGTGACCGCACTGAGGCGTTCAGCGACTGCATGAAGAAGAACTACCCCGGCATCAAGGTGTTCGGCGAGGCCACCAACTGGGACGGGGCCACGGCCGTGCAGAAGCTGCAGACGGACCTGACCGCCAACCCGGACATCAAGGGCGTCTACATGGAGGCCAGCTTCGCCCTGTCCGGCACCCTCCAGCTCCTCAAGCAGAAGGGCCTGCTGGTCGGCCCGCAGGACAAGAAGCACGTCTTCGTCGTGTCCAACGACGGTATCCCCGAGGAGATGAAGGACATCGCCGCCGGGAAGATCGACGCCACCGTCTCCCAGCCCGCCGACCTGTACGCCAAGTACGCGCTGTACTACCTGAAGGCCGCGATCGACGGCAAGACGTTCAAGCCCGGCAAGACCGACCACGACAGCACCATCATCCAGGTCCGCGCCGGCCTCCTGGAGGACCAGCTCTCCGCCCCGCTGGTCACCGCCGACGGCGGCACCTACGACGGGGTCCCCAGCATCAAGCCCGACGACAAGTCCCTGTGGGCCAACAACATCGGCTGACAGCGCAGCACGCCGAGCCAGCAGCTAGCGAACCTAGGCGGTTGAAATGAGCGACGGGGAACGAGCAGCCACCCCCGCGCCCGCCCCGGCGGACGACGGGCGGGCCCCCGCAGCCCCGCCCGTCGTCGAGGCGGCGGGCATAGTCAAACGATTCGGCCAGACCGTGGCCCTGAACGGCGCCCGGATCACCATCAGGCCCGGCGAGACCCACGCCCTCGTCGGCCGCAACGGAGCCGGCAAGTCGACCCTGGTGTCGGTCCTCACCGGCCTTCAGAGTCCCGACGAGGGCACGGTGACCTTCGGCGGCGAGCCCGCCCCCCGGCTCAGCGACCGCGACGCCTGGCGGCAGCGCGTGGCCTGCGTCTACCAGAAGTCGACGATCATCCCCACCCTGACCGTCGCCGAGAACCTGTTCCTGAACCGGCACCACCACGGCCGCAACCGGCTGATCAGCTGGACCGGCGTCCGCCACGGAGCGAGCGAGCTGCTGTCGGCCTGGTCGGTGGACGTGGATCCGCAGTCCCCGGCCGGCGAACTCAGCGTGGAGCAGCGGCAGTTCGTCGAGATCGCCCGGGCGCTGTCCTTCGGGGCGCGGTTCATCATCCTCGACGAGCCCACCGCACAGCTCGACGCGGCGGCCATCAACCGGCTCTTCGACCGCATCCGCGACCTGCAACGCCAGGGCGTCACCTTCCTGTTCATCAGTCACCACCTCCAGGAGGTCTACGAGATCTGCGACATGGTGACGGTGTTCCGGGACGCCCGGCACATCCTGACCGCGCCGGTCGCCGAGCTGCCCCGCGCCGAACTCGTCGCCGCCATGACCGGCGAGGCGGCGGGTGACCGCCGTGCGGAGCGGGCGAGCGCTCCCGACTCCCGGGCGACGGCGGCGCTGGCCGTGACGGGCCTGAGCGGCGGCACCTATGAGGACGTCACCTTCCGGGTGGGTGCCGGGGAGATCGTCGGCCTCGCGGGGGCGGCCGGCAGCGGACGCACCGAGGTCGCCGAAACCGTCGTAGGGCTGCGGGCCGCGAACGGTGGTGAGGTGGAGATCGCGGGGCGGCGGCCCCGGCCGGGCAGCGTGCCCGCGGCGCTCGCCGCGGGAGCCGGGTTCGTGCCGCAGGACCGGCACCACCAGGGCTTCGTCCCCGGCATGTCGATCGCGGACAACGCCACCCTGTCCGTGCCGAAGCGGCTCGGTCCCAACGGGTTCCTGAGCCGCGGCCGGCGCGACCGGCTCGCCGAGGGCATGATCGAGAAACTGGCCATCAAGACCCCCGGGCCGGAGCTGCCCGTCTCCGCGCTGTCCGGCGGCAACCAGCAGAAGGTCGTCATGGCGCGTGCCCTGGCCGACGACCCCCGGCTGCTGGTCCTGATCAACCCGACCGCCGGTGTGGACGTGCGCTCCAAGGAGTTCCTCCTCGGCAAGGTCGAGGAGACCGCCGAGTCCGGCACCGGAGTGCTCATCGCCTCCGACGAGCTCGACGACCTGCGCATGTGCGACCGGGTCCTGGTGATGTTCCAGGGCCGGGTCACGACCGAGATAGCCCGCGGCTGGCACGACCACGACCTCGTGGCCGCGATGGAAGGAGTGGACCTCAATGCCTGAGGCAATGCCTGAAACCGTCCTCGCGGACGCCGCCGAGACCAAGGGCCCGGAACGTCAGGCGAAGCGGAGCGGCCTGTTCGGCGGCCGGATTTCCGTGGCCCGGCTGCGCGATCTGGCGCTCGTCCCGGCCATCGTGGTCATCGCGATCGTCGGGCAGATCGTCAACCCGGTCTTCCTGCAGACGGACAACCTGATCAACGTCCTGCAGACCATGTCCGAGATGGCGCTGCTGGTCCTCGCCCAGACGATGATCCTGATCGTCAAGAAGATGGACCTCTCCCTGGAGTCCACCATGGGTCTGGCGCCCGGGGTCGCCGCCTGGCTGGTGGTGCCGGCCGGCGCGGGCCACGGGCTCGGGCTGCTGCCCGGCGCCTGGGCCGTCCCCGTGACCCTCGCCGTGGGCGGGCTCGTCGGTGTGATCAACTCGCTGCTGATCATCCGCTTCGGCCTCAACGGCTTCATCGTCACCCTCGGCATGCTGATCGTCCTGCGCGGCGTCCTCACCGGCATCTCCGGCGGCCAGACCTTCTTCCAGCTGCCGCAGTCGATGCTCTACCTCGGCACCGCCGAATGGCTCGGCATGCCCGCCTCCATCTGGATCTGCCTGGCCCTGTTCGCCGTCGCGATCGTGGTGCTCGGCTGGACCAGTTTCGGCCGTTCCCTGTACGCCATCGGCGGCAACGTCGACGCCGCGAAGGCGGCCGGCATCCGCACCGACCGCGTGCTGTGGATCGTCCTCGTCACCGGCAGTGTGCTCGCCGCCCTCGCCGGACTGCTGCTCTCCGGACGCCTGGCCTCGGTCGCCTCCGCACAGGGCAACGGCTACATCTTCACCGTCTTCGCCGCCGCCGTCATCGGAGGCATCAGCCTCAACGGCGGCAAGGGCACCATGTTCGGCGCGTTCTGCGGCATCCTCCTGCTCTTCATGATCCAGAACGTGCTCACGCTGGGCGGTGTCCCCGCCCAGTGGATCGGCGCCCTGAACGGCCTGATCATCCTGGTCGCCCTCGCCATCTCCCGCATCACCGGCGGCAAGGTCCAGGAGTGACCCGGGCGGCCCACCGCCCGCCCGGCCCCCGCCGCGTTCACGTCTCGTCGCAAGGGGAACCTCCTCCCTTGCTCCCCACAGGAGTTGCCGCCATGTCCTCCCCCGTGCCCGCATCCGCCCGCATCACCGCCCTGGACGTCCTGGACGTGCGGTTTCCCACCTCCGAGCACCTCGACGGCTCGGACGCCATGAACCCCGAGCCCGACTACTCGGCCGCCTACGTCATCCTGCGCACCGATGCCGGCGACGAACTGGAGGGCCACGCCCTGGCCTTCACCACCGGACGCGGCAACGACGCCCAGGCCGCCGCCATCGCCACCCTCGCCCCGCACGTGGTCGGCCTGTCGGTCGAGGAGGTCTGCTCCGACCTCGGCGGCTTCGCCCGCTCCCTCGTCCACGACCCCCAACTGCGCTGGCTCGGCCCGGAGAAGGGCGCCATCCACATGGCCACCGGCGCGGTCGTCAACGCCGCCTGGGACCTGGCCGCCAAGCGCGCCGGCAAGCCGGTGTGGCACTTCCTGGCCGAGATGTCCCCCGAGGAGCTGGTCGCCCAGGTCGACTTCCGCTGGCTGTCCGACGCCCTCACCCCCCAGGAGGCACTGGAGATCCTGCGCCGGGCCGAGCCGGGCCGCGAGGAGCGCGTCGCCCGCCTCCTGGAACGCGGCTACCCCGCCTACACCACCACCCCAGGCTGGCTCGGCTACTCCGACGAGAAACTCGCCCGTCTCGCCCGGGAGGCCGTCGCCGACGGGTTCACCCAGATCAAGCTGAAGGTCGGCGCCGACCTCGACGACGACATCCGGCGCCTGCGCACCGCCCGCGAGACCGTCGGCCCGGACATCCGCATCGCCGTCGACGCCAACCAGAGATGGGACGTCCAGCCCGCCATCGACTGGATGCGGGCCCTGGCCCCCTACGACCCCTACTGGATCGAGGAACCCACCTCCCCCGACGACATCCTCGGCCACGCCGCCGTCCGCAAGGCGCTCAGCCCCATCAAGGTCGCCACCGGCGAGCACATCGCCAACCGGGTCGTCTTCAAGCAGCTCCTCCAGGCCGGCGCGGTGGACATCGTCCAGATCGACTCCGCCCGGGTCGGCGGAGTCAACGAGAACATCGCGATCCTGCTGCTCGCCGCCAAGTTCGGTGTGCCGGTCTGCCCGCACGCCGGCGGGGTCGGCCTGTGCGAGATGGTCCAGCACCTGTCGATGTTCGACTACGTCGCCGTCTCCGGCACCACCGAGGACCGCGTCATCGAGTACGTCGACCACCTCCACGAGCACTTCGTCGACCCGGTCCGCATCGCCGACGGCCACTACCTCGCTCCGACGCTGCCCGGACTGAGCGCCCAGATGCACCCCGCCTCCCTCAAGGAGTACGCCTACCCCGACGGCCCCGTCTGGACCGCTCGTGTCTGACAACCAAGGCCTCGTCGACGCCCACCACCACCTGTGGGACCTTGACGTCCGGCCGCAGCCCTGGCTGGACGAACCGGGGAACGAGCCGATCCGCCGCAGTTTCGGAACGCACGCCCTGCGCTCGGCAGCGACCCGGTCGATCGCCGGACGGCGGCTGACGAGCACGGTGGTCGTGCAGTGCATCGCCTCGGTGCCCGAGACCCGCGACCTCCTCGCCCTGGCCGGCAGCGATCCGCTGATCGGCGCGGTCGTCGGCTGGGCGGACCTGACGTCCCCCGCGGTCGGCGACGTACTCGACGACCTGCGGACCGGTCCCGGGGGCCGCTACCTGCGGGCCGTACGGCACCTCGTCCAGGGCGAGTCCGACCCCCAGTGGCTGCAACGGCCGGACGTCGAAAGGGGGCTGCGAGCGGTGGGGGAGCGCGGGCTCGGATACGACGTGCTGGTCCGCAGCCACCAGCTTCCCCAGGCGATCCTCCTCGCACAGCGGCTCCCCGATCTGCCGCTCGTCCTGGACCACGCGGGCAAGCCGCCCATCGCGAGGCGCGAACTGGCCGAGTGGGCAAAGCAGTTGCGGACGCTGGCCGGACAGCCCCAGGTCCACTGCAAGGTGTCGGGACTGGTCACGGAAGCCGACCACGACACGTGGACCACCGACGACATCCGCCCGGTGTGGGACGTCCTGCTCTCCGCCTTCGGTCCCCACCGGCTGATGTTCGGCTCCGACTGGCCCGTCTGCTCCCTCGCCGGCGGCTGGAACCGCTGGGCCGCCACCGTCGAGGAACTCCTGGCCGGCTGTTCCGCCGCCGAGACCGAGGCGGTCCTCGCCGGTACCGCCACGGCGTTCTACCGCCTCGACTCCGCTCCGCAGGGGGGAACCTCATGCTCCTGACCGAACTGCTGCACCCCGGCATCCTCGAAGCCCTGGCCGGAGCCGGCCACGGCGCCCGCGTGCTGCTCGCCGACGGCCACTACCCCGCGAGCACCGCCACCGGCGAGCGTGCCCGGACCGTCCACCTCAACCTGGCCCCCGGGCTGCTCGACGTCACCACCGTGCTCGACGTGCTGCTGCGCGCGCTGCCCGTCGAGGCGGCCCATGTGATGGTGCCGCCCGAGGGCGAGCCGGAGCCGCCGGCCATCGCCGAGTACCGCACGATGCTGGCGCCCGTCCCGGTCGCCACGCTCGGCCGCTTCGAGTTCTACGACGCCGCCCGCTCGCCCGACCTGGCACTGGCGATCGTCACCGCTGACACCCGTACCTACGCCAACCTGCTGCTGACCATCGGCGTCCGCGCTGAAGGGACCCTGACGACACGATGACAATCGCCGCCCGATACCTCTCCGCCCGCACCCTGGACACGGCCCCCGCAGAACCCTCTTCCCCGGGCCCCGGTGAGGTGGAGCTGGCCCCCGCCTACGTCGGCATCTGCGGTACCGACCTGCACATCTTCCACGGCGACATGGACGCCCGGGTCACCGCGCCCGCCGTCATCGGGCACGAGATGTCCGGCCGTGTCGTGCGCACCGGCCCCGACGTGACGGGCTGGGCACCCGGGGACGCGGTCACCGTGATGCCGCTGCGCTGGGACGGCACCTGCCCCGCCTGCCGGGCCGGCCACCAGCACATCTGCCAGCACCTGGACTTCATCGGCATCGACTCCCCGGGTGCGATGCAGCAGCGCTGGACGGTGCCGGCCTCCACGCTCGTCCGGCTGCCCGATTCCCTCCCCCTGGACCGGGCCGCCCTCGTCGAGCCCACCGCGGTCGCCGTGCATGACGTCGGCCGGGCCGGGGTGCGCGACGGCGAGCGGGTCGTCGTGGTCGGCGGCGGCCCGGTCGGCGTTCTCATCGCCCTGGTGGCCCGGGCCGCCGGGGCGGACGTCCGGGTGGTGGAGCCGAGCCCCCACCGTCGGCGGCTCGCCGAGGAGTTGGGGCTGACCGTGTGGGACCCGGCCGGCGGAGACATGGCCGAACCGGTGGGGGAGTGGGCCGGGGACGCGGGAGCGGACGTCGCCTTCGAGGTGTCGGGAGCGGCGGGCGGCGTGGACACCGCGGTGGACGTACTGGGTGTGCGCGGGCGCCTCTGCCTGGTCGCGATCCATCCCCGGCCTCGCGAGGTCAACCTGCACCGCTTCTTCTGGCGCGAACTCACCCTCGTCGGAGCCCGGTTGTACGACCGCTCCGACTTCGAGCAGGCGGTGGCGCTGGTGGCCGACGGCACCATTCCGGCCGAGCGGCTGATCAGCAAGATCGTGCCGCTCACGCAGGTGCCGGCCGCGTTCGAGGCCCTGGAGGGCGGCGGAGACGTGATGAAGATCCTCGTGGACTGCACCGACGAGGCCCAGGAGGCCGCCGTATGAGCGCCTTCGACCTCACCGGGAAGCTCGCCGTCGTCACCGGGGCCCGGCGCGGCATCGGCCGGGCGATGGCCCGGGCGCTGGCCGAGGCCGGCGCGGACGTCATCGGGGTGAGCGCGAACCTGGAGGAGTCCGGCAGCGCGGTGGAGAAGGACGTCCTCGCCGCCGGGCGCAGCTTCGAGGCGATCCGCGCCGACTTCGCCGACCCGGCGGCCGTACGCGCTCTGGGCGAGGACCTCGCCGGGCGCGAACGCCCGGTGGACATCCTGGTCAACAACGCGGGCACCATCCGCCGCACCCCGGCCGCCCAACACACCGACGCGGACTGGGAGCTGGTACTCCAGGTCAACCTCACGGCGCAGTTCGCGCTCACCCGGGCCGTGGGTGCCACGATGGTGGCCCGCGGACAGGGCAAGGTCGTCTTCACCGCCTCCCTGCTCAGCTACCAGGGCGGCATCACCGTCCCCGGCTACACCGCCGCCAAGCACGGCATCGCCGGGCTGACCAAGGCGCTGGCCAACGAGTGGGCGCCGCACGGCGTCAACGTCAACGCCATCGCGCCCGGCTACATCGCCACCGACAACACCCAGGCCCTCCAGGACGATCCGGCCCGCAGCAAGGCCATCCTGGAGCGCATCCCCGCCGGTCGCTGGGGCACCGCCGACGACCTCGCCGGCGCCACCGTCTTCCTCGCCTCCCCCGCCTCCGACTACGTCCACGGCACCACCCTGCCCGTCGACGGCGGTTGGCTCGGACGATGACCGCCGGCCTGGCCGCCCTACTGGCGGAGTCGCGTCTGCTGCCCGTGCTCACCGTGCCGTCCGTCGCGAGTGCCGGCCCCCTGGCCGACGCGCTCGCGGCGGGCGGCGCCCGCTGCGCGGAGGTCACCTTCCGCACACCCGACGCCGAACGGGTCGTGAAGGCGATGGCGGCGCACGGCGCGCTGACCGTCGGTGCCGGGACCGTGCTCACCGCGGAGCAGGCGGAACGGGCCGTGGCGGCCGGGGCCCGCTTCCTCGTCTCGCCCGGCTTCGACGACGAAGTCATCGCCAAGGCACTGGAGTTGGGGGTGCCGGTCGCGCCGGGTGCGGCGACGGCGACCGAGTTGATGCGCGCGCTGAAGGCCGGCCTCGACACGGTCAAGCTGTTCCCCGCCCAACCGCTCGGCGGCACCGACATGCTCCGCGCGCTCGCGGCCCCCTTCCCGCAGGCGCGCTTCGTGCCGACCGGTGGCATCGGACCCGACCAGCTGCCCGGCTATCTCGCCCACCCGTCGGTGCTGGCCGTGGGCGGCAGCTGGATCGCCACCCCCGGCCACCTCGAACGCGGGGCGTACGACGAGATCCGCCGGCTGACCGCCGAAGCAGTGGAGAGGACCACGCCGTGACGGATGTGATCGCCCTGGGCGAGGTGATGCTGCGCTTCGACCCGGGCGAGGGACGGATCCGCACCGCCCGCTCCTTCCAGGTGTGGGAGGGCGGCGGCGAGTACAACGTCGTACGCGGCCTGCGCCGCTGCTTCGGCCTGCGCACCGCCGTCGTCACCGCCCTTGCCGACAACGCGGTGGGCCGGCTCGTCGAGGACCTGATCCTCCAGGGCGGCGTCGACACCTCGCTGATCCGCTGGGTAGCGGCGGACGGCATGGGGCGCACGGCCCGCAACGGCCTGAACTTCGTCGAGCGCGGCTTCGGCATCCGCGGCGCCCTGGGCGTCAGCGACCGCGCGCACACCGCCGTCTCCCAGCTGCGCAAAGGGGACGTCGACTGGGACGCGGTGTTCTCGGCGGGGGTGCGCTGGTTCCACACGGGTGGGATCTTCGCCGGCCTGTCCGACACCACCGTCGACGTCGCCGACGAGGCGATGGCGGCCGCCCGCCGCCACGGAGTGACCGTCTCCTACGACCCGAACTACCGGCCCAGCCTGTGGGACGGCCGGGGTGGCGCCGACCGGGCCCGCGAGACCGACCTGCGCCTGGTCCGGCACGCCGATGTCGTCGTGGGTGCCCTCGGGCTCGCGGGGCCGCGTCCCGGCAGCGTGCGGTTCACCGACGACGAGGTACCCGACGCGCTCGGCGCGCTCGCCTCCCAGCTGCCGGGGGCGACGGTGCTGGCGACGACCCTGCGCGCGGTGCCCTCGGCGGGGGTCAACGACTGGACCGCGCTCGCCTGGTCCGCCGAGACCGGCCTGGTCAGCGGCCCCAGGATGCCCGGTCTGCACGTCCTGGACCGCATCGGCTCCGGCGACGGCTTCGCGGCGGGCCTCGTCTACGGACTGCTCACCGGTGCCGGGCTGGAACGCGCTCTCGCCTATGGCACCGCCCATGGCGCCCTGACCATGACCACGCCAGGTGATGTCTCCATGGCCACGCTCACCGAGGTCGAAGCGCTCATCGCAGGCGGTTCGGCCGCCGTCAGGAGGTGACCGTCCCATGGGCGCTCACGCCGCCCCCGCTTCCCAAGGAGGAAAGATGACACGTCCGAGCATGGGGCGCCGGAAGGTCGGGAGCACCCCCGTCGAGCTGACCGAACTCGGCTTCGGGGCCTCCGTCATCGGCAACCTGTACAAGGTCACCCCGGAGCACGACGCGCAGGCCGCGATCGAGGCGGCCTGGGACGCGGGAGTCCGGTACTTCGACACCGCACCGCACTACGGCCTCGGACTGTCCGAACGCCGGCTCGGAGCCGCCCTGCGCGACCGGCCCCGTGACCAGTACGTGGTCTCCTCCAAGGTGGGCCGCCTCCTGGTCCCCAACGAACACCCGCAGGGCGTCGACGACCAGGGGTTCGTCGTACGCGACGACCTGCGCCGCCAATGGGACTTCAGCCGCGACGGCATCCTGCGCTCCCTCGAGGAAACCCTGCGGCGCACCGGCCTGGACCGCCTCGACATCGTCTACCTCCACGACCCCGACGACCACTGGCGGCAGGCCGCCGACGAGGCCATGCCCGCCCTCGCGGAACTTCGCGACCAGGGCGTGATCGGAGCGATCGGCGCCGGCATGAACCAGACCGCCATGCTCGCCCGCTTCCTGCGCGAGACCGCCGCCGACGTGGTGATGCTCGCCGGGCGCTACACCCTCCTCGACCAGTCCGCCCTCGACGACGTCCTGCCCGCCGCGCAGGAACACGGCAAGAGCGTCGTCGCGGTCGGCGTCTTCAACTCCGGTCTGCTCGCCGAGGACCGGCCCACCGAGGGCATGAAGTACGACTACCAGGACGCCCCGGCCGACCTGGTGGCCCGCGCCCGGGCCATCGCCGAGGTGTGCGCGGCGCACGGTACGACCCTGCCGGCGGCGGCGCTCGCCTTTCCTTTCAGCCATCCCCGTGTCATCAACGTCACCGTCGGCATGCGGACCGCGGAACAGGTCGGACGCAACGTGGAACTCCACCGCAGGCATGTCCCCGAGGCCCTCTGGGACGATCTCGGCGACCGGGGACTCATCAGGCCGGACGGGCCCACGGCGCACCGGCCCGGAAGGCGGCCGTGATGTCACTGACGGACAGGGCCATCGCGCAGATCCGGGAGTTGATCCGCAGCGGAGCGCTGCCACCGGGTTCGAAACTCCCGCCGGAGCCGGAGCTGGCCGCCCAGCTGGGCCTATCCCGCAACCTCGCCCGGGAGGCCGTCAAGGCGTTGGCTGTCGCCCGGGTGCTGGAGGTCCGGCGGGGTGACGGCACCTATGTGACCAGCCTGCAGCCGAGCCTGCTCCTGGAAGGGCTCGGCGGTGCGGTGGAACTGCTGCAGGGCGACTCGACCGCGCTGCAGGACCTCATGGAGACACGGCGCCTCCTGGAACCGGTGGCCACCGCACTGGCCGCCACCCGCATCACCGACCAGCAGCTGGCCGAGGTCGAGTGGCACCTGGAAGCCATGCGCGAAGCCCGTGACGACGTGGAGCGGCTCAACGCCCACGACGCCGCCTTCCACCGCGCCGTCATCTCGGCCACGGGCAACGAAACCCTCCTCACCCTTCTGGAAAGCATCTCGGGGCGTACCCTGCGCGCCCGCATCTGGCGCGGCCTGGCCGACACCCAGGCCTCGGGCCGCACCCTCGCCGAACACGAGGCGATCTTCCGCGCCCTGTCCGCCCGCGACACCTCTCTCAGCCAGGCCGCCGCGCTCCTGCACGTCAGCAACACCGAGCAGTGGCTGAGAGCGCACCTGCGCTCGGAACAAGCGCTCCCATGGGCCATGGCCGCCCAGGAGTGACGGCGGCGCCCCGGTGGCTCACAGGGCGACGATCTGCCACTCCTGGTTGCTGCCGGTGGTGGGCGGCCACTGGATGAGCGGCGTGCCGTCGGCCGTGTAGCCGTTCTGGGCGTCCACGCACATGCCGCTCTGAGGGGGAGGCGATGGAGGTGCGGGCGTGGTGCCGGGCCACCGTGCGGCCCGGCACCACGGTCCGCCGTGTCAGAGGGCGACGAGTTGCCAGTCCTGGTTGGGGCCGTCGTTCACGGGCCACTGGATCACGTAGGCGCTGTCGGCGGTGGAGCCGTCCTTGACGTCGGCGCACCATCCGGTACGCACGTTGACGAGCCGGTAGTAGCCGCTGGTCTTGGAGGGGACCAGGGTCCACCACTGGTTGTCGGCCGAGGCGTCGGTCGCCTGGTCGAGGAGGGCGCCCTGGGCGGAGCCGCTGGGGCTCTCCAGGGCCTTGCCGCTCTTGACGCAGATCAGCCGGTAGGAGCCGTCGGTGTTCGGCACCAGCTTCCACTGCTGGTTGGTGCTGCCGGTGCCGCCCCACGGGTACTGGATGATGTCGGCGCCGTCGAGGGTCGAGGCGTCCTTGACGTCCATCACCTTGCCGCTGTTGCGGTTGACCAGTTTGAAGGTGCCCAGGTCCGCGGTGAAGGGCCGGTCGTAGATCTCCAGGTTGCGGACGGAGGCCCACACCCCGGCGGGCAGACCGGTGACCGTGACCCGGACGTACCGCGCCTGCGCTCGGAAGACGGCGATCTGGACCTGGCTGGTGCTGGTCGTCGCCGTGTTGTCGACGAGGGTGGTCCAGGTGGTGTTGTCCGTGGAGCCCTCGATCCTGTACTGGTAGTTGGTCTTGTCCAGCTCCCAGGCGATGCGGGTGCCGGTCAGCGAACGGGTGGTGCCGAGGTCGACCTTGAGCCAGTGGCCGGTGTTGCCGTTGTTCGCGCACCAGCGGGTGGAGGTGGATCCGTCGACGGCGTCGGCGGCGTAGTTGCCCTTGGAGGACTCCTCGCTGTCGGCGGTGGCGGTCTTGCCGGCGGCGATGTCGGCGGGCTGCACGGACCGGTCGAGGGTGACGCCGATGACGCTGTCCTGGGGGTGGGTGGTGCGGTCGATGCCGCTGACGGCGACCCGGCCGTCACCGCCGACCGTGTACGACAGGCCGGCGCCGGAGCGTACGTCGAAGACGCGGGTGACCTGGGCGTCGCCGATCGAGGGCGTGGTGAAGGAGGTGCCGCTGTAGCCGGGCAGGAGGTGGACGTAGAAGGTGTTGTCCTTGTACGTGAAGCCGTACTGGCCGTCGACGGGGTTCCACGGGCCGCCGCGGGTCGAGTAGACGGACTGGCCGCAGGCGGTCATGAAGGTGCCGATCTGGCGCAGGAGGCTCGCCTGCCCGGAGGAGACGGTGCCGTGCCGGTCCGGGCCGATGTTGACCATCGCGGTGATGTTCCGCACCCAGCAGTTGACCAGGATGTTCATCGCGGTGGCGTAACTCATCACCTTGCCGTCGGAGTTGTAGCCCCAGGAGCTGCCGACGGTGAAGACCTTCTCGACGAGGTCGCCGGTGCGGATCGCCCCGGTGGGCACCGAGGGGCCCTCGTCGTTGATGTAGTCGCCCCGCCAGCCGGAGCGCAGGTTGGCGACGATGTCGGGCTGGTGCTTGCGCACCATGCCCATCAGACCCAGCGGCTTGCCGGCTGCGTCGGTCTCGCCGTAAACGGTGTCCACCGGCCACTGGTTGGCGGTGTCCCGGTACTGCCCGGGCTCCCAGAAGAACGCCGCATCGGCGTCGCTGCCCTTCTCCGCCAGCCAGCCGCCGTCCCACCACAGGTCGTCGATCACGCCGTACTGGGTGACCAGCTCCTTGACCGACTCGTACACCTCGGTCTTCATGATCCGCGCGTTCTCCTTGTGCGCGGGGTCGGTGGTGTAGTTCCAGGGGTTGGTCGCGCAGCTGGTGCCGTACACGTCGTAGTAGCCGGGGTAGCGCCAGTTGATCGGCGAGTAGTACAGGCCCACCTTCAGCCCGGCCGCCCGCACCGCCGCCACGTAGTCCTTGACGAAGTCCCGGTTCAGCGGCGCCTGCCCGGAGTTCCAGCTGTTGGGATGGTTCAGCGGCCACAGCGCGAAACCGTCGTGGTGACGCGTCGTCAGCGTCACGTACCTCGCCCCGAAGTCCTTGGCCAACTGCGCCCAGGCCGTGGGGTCGTAGGCGTCCGCGGTGAACTGCTCGCTCGTGGCGTCGGTGACGTACTTCTGGTAGTCGGACGGCGTGACGGGGGCGTTGTGCATCCACCATTCGCCCTTGGCCGGGCCCGAGTACACGCCCCAGTGGACGAACATCCCGAGCTTGGCGTCCTGCAGCCACTCGATCTTGGAGTCGGGCTGCTGCTCGACGCCCATGTCGGTCCCGGGGATGCGCAGCGGAGGCAGTGGCAGAGGGGCGGCGGCCGTTGCGGCGTACGCCGGTGTTGTCAGCGCGAGGGAGCCGACCGCGGCGGCCGCCGTCATGGCCGCCATTCCGGCGAGAACCGATCTGCGTGAGATGGATTCCGGCAACGTGGTTCCTCCTGTTTGATCGACAGAAAGGCGCCCGGGTTCGGCGGTTCTGGGGCAGGCGTCGGCACGGCTCGACCGGCGGGTCCGGGGCGCCATGAGAGTCCCGCTCTCCGTCCGACTCCGCCCGAAGACATTGGATGGATTAACGAATACGCATGGCGCTTCTGTCCAGGGTTATGACGCAAGTTTTCGTCGCAGAGCCTAGGAAGACCCTGTGAGTGCCTCAGTGATCGCTCTATACATAGGATGTATTGAGGCGTGATGGAAACGCGGGGGATCGAAAGCCGGGCCCGCTCGAAGCGTTGACGAGGCACCTGTCGGGCCCTACCGTGCTCCAGCAGAAACGCACACCTTCCGACATTTATCCAACTCGCCGGGTGGACGAGCCGCCACCCGAGAGGAGCCGGACCATGCTCCGTCGTGTCTGCCTGCTGCTGTCCGCCGTACTCGTCTGCGTGTCCGGGCTGCTCGCCACCGGCGCGTCCGCACAGGCCGCTTCCGTGACCGTGACCAACGCGACCCAGTTCACCGACACCACCGGAGCCGTGGTCCACGCCCACGGCGGCGGCGTCATCAAGGTCGGCACCTACTACTACTGGTTCGGCGAGAACCGCAACCCCGACAACTCCTTCAAGTACGTGTCGGTCTACCGCTCGACGGACCTGAAGACCTGGGAGTTCCGCAACAACGTCCTCACCCAGAACAGCGCCGCCGAGCTCGCCTCCGCCAACATCGAGCGCCCCAAGGTCGTCTACAACAGCACCACCGGCAAGTACGTCATGTGGATGCACAAGGAACTGGCGACCGACTACACCCAGGCCCGCGTCGCCGTCGCGGTGTCGGACACGGTCGACGGCACCTACACCTACCTGGGCAGCTTCAGGCCACTCGGCATCACCTCGCGGGACATGACCCTCTATCAGGACACCGACGGCTCGGCCTACCTGGTCTCCTCCGCCAACGAGAACGCCGACCTCGACATCTTCAGGCTCACCGCCGACTACACGGGGATCGACAGCCTGGTCGCCGATCCGTGGCCCGGTACCTACCGGGAAGCTCCGGCACTGTTCAAGCGGGGCGGCGTCTACTTCATGCTCACCTCCGCCAACAGCGGCTGGAAGCCCAACCAGCAGCGGTACGCCACCGCCACCAGCCTGGCCGGCCCGTGGACCGCGATGACCGACGTCGGCAGCGACACGGCCTACGGCTCCCAGACGGCCTTCGTCCTGCCCGTCCAGGGCACCTCGGGCACCTCCTACCTGTACATGGGTGACCGCTGGGGCAACTCCATGGGCGGCACCGTCGAGGACTCCCAGTACGTCTGGCTGCCGCTGACCTTCCCCACCAGCACCACCATGGACCTGCCGTGGTACCCGGGGATCGCCGTCGACACGGCGGCCGGAACGGTCACCGGCGTGGGCGGCGGCCCGTACGACAACCTCGTCGCCCGGCACAGCGGCCGGTGCGTCGACGTCTCGGACAACTCCGCCGCCGACAGTGCGGTCATCCTGCAGTACGACTGCAACGGCGGCCTCAACCAGCAGTGGCGGCTCACCGACGCCGGCGGCGGCTACGTCCAGATCGTCGCCGAGCACAGCGGCAAGTGCCTGGACGTGGCGAACGCCTCCACCGCGGACGGCGCCTACGTCAACCAGTACAAGTGCACCACCGGCACCAACCAGCAGTGGCTCTTCCAGGACCAGGGCAACGGCTACTACCACCTCGTCGCCCGGCACAGCGGCGAGTGCCTGGACGTGAAGGACGCCTCCACCACGAACGGCGCCCGCCTCATCCAGTGGCCCTGCGGCACCGGCACCAACCAGCAGTTCCTGAAGCGCACCGCCTGACCGGACCGGGGCGAGAGCCGTGCCGCCCTCACGGGCGATCAGCCGCCGGGCGACCTCCCCCCCCAAGCCGCTTTACGAGGTCGCCTCGCGCAGTGCGTCGGAGACCGACTTGACCCCGCCGTGCGCGGTCATCCCGCCGTCGACGGGGATGTCGGCACCGGTGATGAACGACGACTCGTCCGACAGCAGGAACACGACCAGCGGAGCGACCTCGTCGACGGTACCGGTACGGCCGAGCGGGGTCTCGCGGATGTTCGCCGCGCGGAACGCGGGGGCGGCCGAGGCGGTCATCTCGGTCTCGATGTAGCCCGGGTGGATCGTGTTGACGCGGATGCCGCGTGGACCGAGTTCCAGCGCGGCCGTCCTGGACAGCCCCCGCAGCCCCCACTTGCTCGCGGTGTACGCGACGGGGTAGTGAGCGGTGAGGGCCGCCGAGGAGCCGACGTTCACGACGGACGAGCCGGCGGGCATGAGCGGTGACAGGTGCTGGATGCCCAGCAGCGGGCCGGTGACGTTGACGGCGTGGACCCGGTCGAAGTCCTCGGCCCTGACGTCGCCGAGGCGGGCGCGCCAGGTGATGCCGGCGTTGTTGACCAGCCCGTGCACCTGCCCGTACGACTCCTTCAGTTCGGCGGCGAGGTCGGCCCATTCCTGGGTGCTGGTCACGTCGAGGCGGCGGCAGCCGCCTTCCGGCCGGATGTCGGTGGCGATCACGCGGGCGCCCTCCCGGGTCAGCGCGTCCGCCTCCGCGGCGCCCTGGCCACGGGCCGCACCCGTGACCACGACGACTCTGCCGAGCAGCCGCTTGGCGCCCACCTTGCTCACGGCCGCTCCCGGGAGCGGCGCCGGCCGGGGGGCAGCGGCACCGGGTCGGTGCCGGGGACGACCGTGTTGGACACGGTGCCGACCCCTTCGACCGTGAGGGTGACGGTGTCGCCGGGCTTCAGGGGTGGCGGGGTCCGCTCCCCTCGCAGTCCCCACAGTTCGGCGAGGCAGCCGCCGTTGCCGCACGTGCCGGAACCCAGGACGTCACCGGGCACGACGCGGGTGCCACGGGAGGCGTAGGCGACCATCTCCTCGAACGTCCAGCTCATGTTGGACAGGTAGTCCCGGCCGACGACCTCGCCGTTGATGGCGGCGGTGACCGCGAGCCGCAGGAAACCGTCGGCGTCCCGGTACGGTTCCAGCTCGTCGGCGGTGACCAGGTACGGGCCGAGAGTGGTGGCGGTGTCCTTGCCCTTGCAGGGGCCGAGACCGACCGTCATCTCCGCCGACTGCAGGTCGCGTGCGGACCAGTCGTTGAAGACCGTGTAGCCGACGATGTGGTCGCGTGCCCGCTCGGGGCTGAGATCGCGGCCCTCGCGGCCGATGACGGCGGCCACCTCGAGTTCGAAGTCCAGCACACGTGAGCCGGGCGGGACGGGGATGTCGTCGTGCGGGCCGTGGATCGCGTGCGGGTTGGTGAAGTAGAAGGTCGGCGCGGCGTACCACTGCTCGGGTACGCCGACGGCGCCGCTCACCGAGCGCCGTACGCCTTCGACGTGCTCCTCGAAGGTGACGAAGTCCCGTACGGACACGGGCTGGAGCGGCGGCAGCAGCCGTACCTCCGACACGTGCGGGCCGGGCGCCGCGTCCTGCGCGGCGGCGCCCGCGGTGAGCAGGCCGGGGAGACCGCCGCAGTCCGACAACAGGGCGGTGAGGGAGGTGACTTCGGGCAACGGCAGCAGGGTGCCGTCGTCATCCACGACGGCCACGCGACGGCGGTGATGGTGTTCGTAGGCGGCGAAACGCATGGTGCGGCTCCGGGCAGGCTGGGCCCGCGGGCGCGGCGGGACTGGGTCAGGGCGGATGACAGGGCCGGCCGCGCCCCCGGGAGCGGGGACGGGATCAGACCGGCGGGGCGACGAAGACGCCACGGTCGACGTCGTTGAACGACTCCTTGGCGACCAGTTCGTTCATCGGGTTCGCCGTGCCCCACTGGTCGGTGACCTCGGGCTGGGAGAAGTCGTAGACGTGCGGGTGCCAGGTGTCCTCGTCGAGGAGTTCCAGCTCGGTCGTGTACTCGACGGTGTTGCCGTGCGGGTCGAGGAAGTAGGTGAAGGTGTTGTCGCCCGCCATGTGCCGGCCCGGGCCCCAGATCTTCCGGTGCCCGGCACGGATGACCCGGCCGGAGCCGCGCATGTACTCGTCGATGCCGCGCATCTCGAAGGAGATGTGGTGCAGCGCGGTGTGCGGGCCCTTGGCCAGCGCCATGGAGTGGTGCTGGTTGCTGATCCGCATGAAGTGCATGACGTCCCCCATGTGCGGGGAGTTGAGCGTGTCGGAGAGCCGGAACCCCAGGTGCTCCTCGTACCACTGCCGGGTGCGGTCCAGGTCGGGGGAGTTGAGGACGACGTGCGACAGCTTGACCGGGATCGCTTCCCTCTCCTCGATCTTGCGGTGTCGGCGGACCTCGACGTCGGCGGAGACCTCGATGGTACGGCCGTCGATGTCGAAGAAGCGGAAGCCGTAGCCACCGCCCGGAGTGTCGACCTTGCCCGGCTGGGAGACGAGCTGTACGCCGCCGGCGAGCAGCCGCTGGGCGAGGGTGTCCACGTCGGAGGCGGACGCGGCCCCGTAGGAGACCAGGTCGAGGCGCTTCTCCGCGGCCTTGCGCAGCCGTACGACGTACTGCTCCGGTGAGCCCTCGGCGGCGAGGAAGGAGATGCCGGAGTCCTCGGCGACCTTGGTCAGGCCCCAGACGCCGGCGTAGAAGTCGAGCTGCTTGTCGTAGTCGGGCACGGCGAGGTCGACGTGCCGGAGGTGGGTGAGCAGACGCATGTCGGTCAGTCCTTCCGGAGGAGGGCGGCCGCGTTGCCGCCGCGTACTGCGTGGAAGTCGGTGTCGGACAGGCCCGCCGCGCGCAGGGCGGCCAGCGGGTCGTCCGTGCCCATGTCGAAGGGGAAGTCGGAGCCGAGCAGCACCCGGTCGGGCCCGACGGCGCGGACCAGCTCCCGCAGCACGTGCGGGTCGTGCACCAGGGAGTCGAAGTACAGACGCCTGAGATAGCTGCTGGGCCGATGGGCGCAGCCGGCTCGGGCGTCGGAGCGAGCCTGCCAGGCGTGGTCGGAGCGGCCGATGTGGGTGGGCAGGTAACCACCGCCGTGGGCCGCGATCAGCCGCAGGCCCGGATGACGGTCCAGGACACCGGAGAAGATCAGGTGGGAGAGCGCGACGGCGTTCTCCACCGGCTGGCCGACGGTGTTGGACAGGTACCAGCGGTCGAGCCGTTCGTCGAGCGTGCAGCCGAAGGGGTGCAGGAAGACGATCGCCCCCGTCTCCTCGGCCCCGCTCCAGAAGGGCTCGTACGCCGGGTCGGAGAGTTCCCGGCCCGGTGCGTGGCTGGAGATCTCGACTCCCAACAGGCCCTGTTGCAAAGCGTGTTCGAGAGCTCGCACGGCCTGTCCCGGGTGCTGCAACGGTACGAGGCCCAGCCCGCGCAACCGGCCGGGCGCGACGGAACAGTGGGCCGCCGTCGCCTCGTTGGCGAGCCGGTACACCTTCTCCGCGGTCTCCTCGTCCGTCCAGTAGTGGTAGTGCGACGGGGAGGGGCTGACCAGTTGCACGTCCACGCCCTGGGCGTCCATCGCAGCCAGCCGTACGGCGGGGTCGGTCAGTTTCGGGATGCGCTCGCGCACCATGGGCCCGCTGACGGCGAGTGCCGCCGGACCGTTGCGTCGGGCGTCCAGCGCCTTGGCCTCCGCCAGGCCCGGCAGGTCACCCACCAGGGCCTCGACCTCCGGCAGCAGGACGTGGGCGTGGACGTCCACGGTGGGAACCAGGGTCACGGCAGCTCCCGCAGCATCGTCATCATGCGGCCCATCAGGCCGGGGACATCGGCGTCACGGACGCCGTCGAGCTGCCACTGCCCGAGCTGCACGGACGCCTCCACGACCGGTCGGACGCGCGCCATGCGCCGCTCGTGGTACGCCTGGAAGAGCGCGTCGTCCCAGGTCCCCGACGCGGTCAGCATCCGGGTGAGCACCCACGCGTCCTCCAGGGACATGGCCGCGCCCTGCGCGAGCGTGGGCGGGCAGCAGTGCGCGGCGTCGCCGATCAGGACCACCCGGCCGCGGTGCCAGGCGCCCTCCACCAGCAGCCGGTCGAACCAGGTGTAGTTGATCCTCGCCGGTTCGGTGATGTGCTCGGTGATCTCCGGCCAGTGCCCCCCGTAGGCGGAGGCGAGGCGCCGCATCTCGTCGGCGTACGTCTCGGGCGGGACGGCGGCGCGATCGCGGTTCGCCTCGACGACGTACGCGTACAGGGTGGTGTCGCTGGTCGGGCAGTAGCCGGCGATGTAGGCGGGGCCGCCGTAGGCGAGGTCGGTGCGGGTCACTCCGGCCGGGCGCGGGGCGGCGATGCGCCAGATGGCCATGCCGGTCGGCTCGGGCTTGTCGCCGATGCCGATCGCCGCGCGGGTCGACGAGGCGAGGCCGTCGGCCGCGACGACCAGGTCGTAGCGGCCCTCGCCGCCGTCGGAGAACCGTATCGAGACGCCGTCCGTGTCCTGGCCGAGGATCTGGCAGGTCGTGCCGAGTCGCACGGTGGCGCCACTGGCCCGGACGGCGTCGATCAGGATCCGCTGGAGCCGGGGGCGCTGTATGCCGAGGGTGGCGGGCAGATCGTCGCCGCCGGTGCGCAGGTCATGGGCGACGTGCAGGACGGTGCCGTCGGGAGCGGTGATGCCGACGGAGCCGAAAGCGAAGCCGGACGCGTCGACCTGGTCCCAGACGCCGAGTTCACGCAGGACGCGCAGGGCGTTGCCCTGGAGGGTGATGCCGGAGCCGGCGGTGGCGTTCCAGTCGTCCTTGGCCTCGACCAGGTCCACCGTGAAGCCGGCGCGACGCAGCAGGATCGTCGCGGCGTTGCCTGCGGCGCCACCGCCGATCACCAGGACCGTGCGGGGATCGTTCATAGGGGAACTCCTTCGTTCCGGGCGTCACTTGACTGCGATCGGGTTGACGGGGGAGCCGACCGCTCCGGTGATGGGCAGGGGTGCGGCGGTGAGCCAGAACGCGTACGCGCCGTCGCGGGCACAGTCCTCGGCCAGAGCCTCCAGGTCCCACATCTCGCCGATCAGCAGGCCGATGTTCGGGATGGCGACCTGGTGCAGGGGCTGGAAGGCGTCGTCGAACTCGTTGGGGCGGACCTCGAAGCCCCAGGTGTCGGTGGCGATCGCGGCGATCTCGCTGGAGTGCAGCCAGCCGGCGGTCGTGAACGACAGGCCCGGCGCGCTGCCGCCGGCGTAGTCGCCCCAGCCTTCGCGCCGTACGCGGGCCAGCTGCCCGGTGCGGACCAGCACGATGTCACCGCGTCCGACGGTCACCCGGTGCGCCTCGGCCGTCGCCGTCAGATGGTCCTCGGTGATCGCGAAGCCGTCCGGCAGCTCCCCGTCGGTGCCGATCACCCGGCCGACGTCCAGCAGCACGCCGCGGCCCGCGACGTGCGGGGCCATGTGCTCGATGCCGGTGACGAGGTCGCCGTCGGAGGTGACGACCTTCTCGGCCGGGCGGCCGTTCCACGCCCTGCCGTGGTCGAAGATGTGGCCGAGCCCGTCCCACTGGGTGGAACACTGGAGCGGCATCGCGATGACGTCGTCGGCGCCGCCGATCCCGTGCGGGAACCCCTGGGCGCCGAGGGCCGCGTCGGTGCCGGTGTCCAGCATGGTGTGGACCGGGTTGGTGCGGCGCCGCCAGCCCTTCTGGGGGCCGTTCATGTCGAAGGACTGCGACAGCGAGAAGCTGACACCGCGTCGGACCAGGGCCGCGCCCTCGCGGCGCTTGTCCTCCGTGAGGAAGTTCAGGGTGCCGAGCCTGTCGTCCTCGCCCCAACGGCCCCAGTTGGAGCAGGCCTTGGCGGCCTCGGCGATCGAGCCCTCGGGGTCCTGGCGGTTCATACGGCGCGCTCCGCGACACAGCGGGTGCGCTGGAGTCCGAGGCCGGTGACCGAGCCCTCCATGACGTCGCCGTCGCGCAGCAGCCGCCTCCAGTGCATGCCGTTGCCGGCCGGGCTGCCGGTCAGCACCAGGTCGCCGGGGAGCAGACGTGCGGTCTGGGAGACGTACGCCACCATCCGCGCGACCTTGAAGATCATGTCCTTGGTGGACTCGTCCTGCATGGTGTCGCCGTTCAGCTTGAGCGTGACGCGCAGGTCGTCGGGGTTCGCGATCGACTCGGCCGGAACCAGCCACGGGCCGAGCGGGGTGAAACCGGGCGCGTTCTTGCTGCGCAGCCAGTCGGTGCCGATCTGCGGCATGTCCCGGCGGAACACGGTGGCACGGTCGGTCAGGTCGTTGGCGATCGTGTAGCCGGCGATGTACTCGGACGCGTCCTCCACCGGCACCCGGTGGGTGGGCTTGCCGATGACGACCGCCAGCTCCAGTTCCCAGTCGGGCTGCGCGGCCCACCCGGGCAGGACGACGTCGTCGTACGGGCCGGTGATCGAGGTGGGCAGGCCGGTGAAGACGTACGGCAGGTCCTCGGCAGCCCGCCGGTCCATGATCTCGGCGGCCTCCGCGCGCCGTTCGCTCTCCGGCCGGTCGTCACCCGGGGCGCGGTGGGCCACGTGCAGGTCGATCACGTGCTGGCGGTAGTTCGCGCCCGACTGGAACACCTGGCGAGGTGTCACCGGCGCGTGCACGCGGTGGTCCTCGACGGCCGTACGGGTCAGGCCGGTGTCGGAGGCGAGGGCGCGCAGCCGCGGCAGGGCCGTGTCCCAGTCGTCCAGTACGTCCAGCATGGTCAGCCGGTCGTCGCCGAAGGCGTCCCGCAGATCGAGGACCTGGCCGTCGGGGGTGACCAGGGCGGGGAATTCCGGACCGTTCCGGGTCGAGAGGGTGGCGAGTGCGAACGGTCCGGCGAAAAGCGCGGACGCGGGTTCGGGTTTCACGGACATGTCCTCCTGATTGCGGTGGGACCAATCTGGACCCGCATCATGTGATCAGGGAAATCGATTCTGTGGATGATCGGCATCCACCGCGTTTATCTTCCGTGCGAGTCTCCTGGGACTGCCTGCGGCACGAAGTGCGGGGCGGGCACGGCGGTGCGCTGCGGGGCAGGTGCGAGTGCGCGCACGGGACACACGGCGGCCGGGACCGGACCTAGCGTGACGGCTCGGCGGTCGCGGTCCGCCTCTGTTTCGACGGCGAACACGGACCGCAGAACCCGTCGTCCGCAACGCGAGGATCCACACCGGAGACCCGAACCGCCCCCCTGCCGCATCGGAAGGAGCGCACCATGCGCAAACTGCTGACTGACGCGCTCCACACACTGGTACCGCCCAAGGACGACCGCCACGGCCCGCTGCCTCCCCTGCTGCTGACGCTGACGGTGGTCACCGGGCTGGTCGACGCGGTGAGTTATCTGTCCCTCGGGCATGTCTTCGTCGCCAACATGACCGGCAACGTGGTGTTCCTCGGCTTCGCGCTGGCGGGCGCCGCGAACCTGTCCGCGCTCGCCTCCGTCGTCGCCCTGGCCGCGTTCCTCGTCGGGGCGCTGGCCGGGGGGCGGCTCGGCACCCGGTTCGCCACGCACCGCGGGAATCTGCTGAAGACGGCGACGGCCGTGGAGACCGTGCTGGTCGCCGCCGCGGTGGCCGTCACCGCGGTCACCGACGGCCGGGTCGGCACGGAGGTGCAGTACACCCTGGTCGTGACGCTCGGGTTCGCTCTGGGCCTGCAGAACGCGGTCGCCCGGCGCCTCGGTGTCCCCGACATGACCACGACCGTGCTCACGCTGACCCTGACGGGCCTGGCCGCGGACTCCACCCCGGCGGGCGGCGCCGCGCCCCGGCCCGGTCGCCGGATCCTGTCCGTGCTCGCCATGCTGCTCGGCGCCTTCGCCGGGGCCGAACTCCTGCTCCACGGCCACCTGGTGCTCACCCTGGGCCTGGCCCTGCTGCTCCTGCTCGTCACCTCCCTGGCGACGCACCGACTGGCCGACGGCGACCCCGCCTGGACCGGATCGGGGGCGGCATGAGCGACGCCGCCACCGACTCGCCGTGGGCGCCGCTCGCGGCACGTGTCTTCCGGGCACTGTGGATCGCCCAGCTGGTCTCCAACATCGGCAGCTGGATGCAGACCGTGGGCGCCCAGTGGCTGCTCGTCGGTCACAGTGCCGCACTGGTGACGCTGGTGCAGACGGCGTCCGGGTTGCCCGTCGTCCTCCTCGCACTGCCCTCCGGGGTGGTCGCCGACCGGTTCGACCGGCGTGCGGTGCTGGTGACGGCCCAGTTCGCGATGCTCGCGGTGTCCGGGGCGCTGGCCGTGCTCGCGTTCCTGGACGCGCTGTCGCCGACGGCCCTGCTGCTCCTGACCTTCCTGCTGGGCTGCGGCACCGCGCTGATGGGCCCGGCATGGCAGGCCGTCCAGCCCGAGCTGGTGGAGCGGGAACGGCTCGGTCAGGCGGCTGCGCTGGGCGCCGTGAACGTGAACCTGGCCCGTGCCGTCGGACCCGCCCTCGGCGGGGCTGTGGTCGCGGCGGCGGGCGCGGGCTGGGTCTTCGCCTTCAACGCTGCGTCCTACCTGGGCATCGCGGCCGTCCTGCTGCTGTGGCGGCGCCCCGCCGCGGCGGCCGCCCCGCCCGCCGGGCATGAAGGTCTGCTGGCCGCCCTGTACGCCGGCCGCCGCTACGTCTGGAACGCGGGCGGCGTCCGCCGGATCCTGCTGCGCACGCTCCTGTTCATCCCCGGCGCCGCCGCCCTGTGGGCCCTGCTGCCCCTGACCGCGAGCCGCTCCCTCGGCCTCGGCTCGAACGGCTACGGACTGCTTCTCGCGGCGGTGGGCGTCGGCGCGGTCGGCGGCGCCTTCCTGCTGCCCCGCGTCCGTCGCCTGCTCAGCGCCAACGGCACCCTCGTCGTCGGCGCCCTGGTGTTCGCGGGGGTGCTCGCGGTGCTGGCCACGGTCCATGTGCCGTGGCTGGCGGCGCTCGCCCTGCTGCCCGCGGGCCTCGCCTGGATCGCCGTGCTCGCCACGCTCAACGCGGCCGTGCAGACCCGGCTCCCCGGCTGGGTCAGAGCCCGCGGACTGGCCGTCTACCTGCTGGTCTTCCAGGGTGGTCAGGCGCTGGCCGCGCCCCTGTGGGGCGCGGTGGCCGACTGGCTCGGGCTGAGCGCCTGTCTGCTGATCGCCGGCGGCGTGATGCTGCTGAGCGCGGCCAGCGTACGACGCTGGCCGCTGCGGGACGCCGAGGGCATCAACCCCACGCCGTCGGACCACTGGCCCGCGCCTCCCCTGGTGTTCGAACCCGGGGAGGCCGACGGCCCGGTCCTGGTCTCCGTCGTGTACCGCGTCCCGGCGGACCGGCAGGCCGAGTTCACCGACCGCATGCACCGGGTGGCGCGCTCCCGGCGCCGTACCGGAGCCCTGTCCTGGGGCCTCTACCAGGACGGTCACGACCCGGAGCGGTTCGTCGAGAACTACCTGGTGTCCTCCTGGGCGGAGCACGAGGCCCAGCACCATGTGCGGCTCACGGCCACCGACCGCCGGTTCGAGGAGGAGGCCCGCGCACTGCTCACCCCGGGCACCGCGCCCGAGGTGACGCACGCCTTCGACGCCTCGGGCGGACCGGCGGTGCCGCCCTGAGCCTTCCGGTCCGGACTCTCAAGGGCGGGGAATGTTGCGGAGGTTGGCCCGCGCCAGGTGGACCATGCGGCCGACTCCGCCGCTCAGCACCGTCCGGCCCGCGGCGAGCGCGAACCCGCTGATCTGCTCGGCGGTGATCTTCGGCGGGACGGCCAGGGCGGCGGGGTCGGTGACGACGTCGACCAGCGCGGGCCCGTCATGGGCGAAGGCCTCGCGCAGCGCGCCGCGCACGTCGGCGGGCTTCTCGACCCGGATCCCCCGCGCTCCGGCCGCCGTGGCGATGGCCGCGTAGTCGGTGTGCGGGTAGCTCGTGGCGTGCGGGGGCAGGCCGTCGACCAGCATCTCCAGGTCGACCATGCCGAGGGAGGAGTTGTTGAAGACGACGACCTTCACGGGCAGGCCGTACTGCACGAGAGTGAGGAAGTCGCCCATCAGCATGGAGAATCCGCCGTCGCCGGAGAGCGAGACGACCTGCCGGCCGCGGTCCAGGAACTGGGCGCCGATCGCCTGCGGCAGCGCGTTGGCCATCGAGCCGTGCACGAACGAGCCGAGGATGCGCCGGCGGCCGTTCGGCGTCAGATAACGCGCCGCCCACACACAGCACATGCCGGTGTCCACGGTGAACACGGCGTCGTCCGCCGCCTCTTCGTCCAGTACCGCGGCCACGTACTCGGGGTGGATCGGGGTCTGGTTCCCGACGTCGCGCGTGTAGGCGTGCAGGGCGCCTTCGAGGGCGTGCGCGTGCCGCTCCAGCATGCGGTCGAGGAACCGGCGCGACGGCTTCTCCCGCACGGCGGGCGTCAGGCATCGCAGGGTCTCGCCCACGTCGCCCCACACGGCGAGGTCGAGCTGGGTGCGTCGGCCGAGCCGCTCGGGCTGGACGTCGACCTGTACCGTGCGCACATGGCGGGGCAGGAACTCGCTGTACGGGAAGTCCGTGCCGAGGAGCAGCAGCAGGTCGGCCTCGTGCATGGCCTCGTACGCGGCCCCGTAGCCGAGCAGTCCGCTCATGCCGACGTCGTACGGGTTGTCGTACTGGATGTGCTCCTTGCCGCGCAGCGCGTGCCCGACCGGTGCCTTGACCTTCTCGGCGAAGGCCATCACCTCGGCGTGGGCACCGGCGACGCCCCGGCCGCAGAACACCATCACGCGCTCGGCGGCGTCCACGAGTTCGGTCAGGCGGGCGAGTTCCCGGTCGCCCGGGCGGATGGCGGGCAGGTCCAGAGGCAGGGTGAGCTCGGGGGCCGTGTCCGGGGTGTCCTCGGCGGCGGTGTCCCCGGAGAGGGCCACGACCGAGACCCCGCGGCGGCCGACGGCGTGCTGGATCGCCGTCTGCACCACGCGCGGCATCTGGTGCGGCGAGGAGATCAGCTCCGAGTAGTGGCTGCACTCGGCGAACAGGCGGTCGGGGTGGGTCTCCTGGAAGTAGCCGGTGCCGATCTGCCCGCTGGGTATCTGAGCGGCCAGCGCCAGCACCGGCGCCATGGAGCGGTGGGCGTCGTACAGACCGTTGATCAAGTGCAGGTTGCCCGGGCCGCAGGAGCCGGCGCAGGCGGCGAGGCGGCCGGTGAGCTGGGCCTCCGCGCCGGCCGCGAACGCCGCGACCTCCTCGTGGCGGACCTGGACCCACTCCACGGCGTCATGCCGTCTGACCGCGTCGACGACCGGGTTCAGGCTGTCCCCGACCACTCCGTACATACGGCGCACGCCGGCGCGCGCCATGAGGTCGACGTACTGCTCCGCGATGGTCTGCCTGGCCATGCCACTCCTTCGCCTTCGGCGGAACGGCGGGGGCCGCCGTGCCGCCGGTCAAGGTAACGGCCCGGTTCGAACCGGACTTGACCACCAGCGCACCGGATCGCTTCCGGCAGCGCACGCCTGCACGGTGGCCGGTCCCGGAGTGAACCGGGTGCGCTCTGGGGTGCCGGACCGGGCACTGCGGGGCAACGCCTCCGCCGCCGCCGCGACTAGCGTCACTTGCGAACCAGCCGCATCGGACATCCGCCAGGAGGCGCACCATGACCACCAGCTCCGAGCCCGGGAAAGCCCTGCAGCACAGTCAGCCGTGGCTGCACCAGAAGGGTGAGGTCATCCAGGAGTTCGGGACCGTCAAGCAGTTCCCCCTCGGCCTCTCGTACGAGGCGCGCATGTACTCCTGCCAGCGCCTCAACCGGGTCCTGGCGGACACTCAGATCCTCTACGGTCTCTACAAGAAGCACCACTGGCTGCTGCGCGGCGCGACCTTCTACCAGCTGCACCTGCTGCTGGACAAGCACGCGGACGACCAGCTGGCCCTCGTGGACACGGTCGCGGAGCGGGTCCAGACCCTGGGCGGGGTCGCGGTGGGCGACCCGCGGCACGTCGCCGAGATCACGTCGATCCCGCGTCCGCCGGACGGTGTCGAGGAGGTCCCGGCGATGCTCTCCCGGCTCCTGGAGGCCCACGAGACGATCCTGGTCGACGCCCACGACGCGGCCGCCCGGGCCGCCGAGACGGGCGACGACGGCACCAACGACCTGCTGGTCTCGCAGGTGATCCGCACCGGGGAGCTGCAGGCCTGGTTCCTGGCGGAGCACCTGGTCGACACTCCTCTGGTCCGCGCCTGAGGGAACCCTCGCGAGTCACCCACGCCCCGGTCACCGTCCGGCGGCGGCCTCCTCGGCGATCTGTCCGAACCTGGCGCCCATCGCCTCGGAGAGCGCCTGGGCGGCCGACAGCGGACGCACCATCACC
Source organism: Streptomyces sp. NPDC021562 (assembly GCF_040640875.1). Classification (NCBI taxonomy): domain Bacteria; kingdom Bacillati; phylum Actinomycetota; class Actinomycetes; order Kitasatosporales; family Streptomycetaceae; genus Streptomyces; species Streptomyces sp. NPDC021562. The sequence continues at coordinate 83,446 of NZ_JBFACN010000018.1, read as the reverse complement.
GTGAAGTCGTCTATCTTCCCCTCCTCGTCGAAGTGCAGGAAGTCGCAGCCCTGGAGCTTCCGGCCGGCCACCGTCGCCGTGAACACGAAGGCGTGGTCGCGGCCGCCGGGGTCGGCGATCTCCCGGACGTAGGTGAAGTCCTCGAACACCTGGGACACCGCGCGCAGGATGGCCGCGGTGATCGCCTTGCCGGGATACGGCTTGAAGGCGACCGGGCTGGTGAAGACGACGTCGTCGGCCAGCAGCGCGGCCACCGCGTCCATGTCGCCGTTCTCGACGGCCTCGCGGAAGGGATGCATGGGTCCACCTCACCTAGTCAAAAAGTTGAGTATCTCCGCATGCTAGCGTGCCCCCATGGCTCTGCGGAACGCGGTGATGGCGGCCCTCCTGGAGGGCGAGGCCTCCGGATACGACCTCGCGAAGGGTTTCGACGCGACGGTCGCCAACTTCTGGACGGCGACACCCCAGCAGCTCTACCGCGAACTGGAGCGGATGGAGGCGGAGGGACTGGTCAGCGCACGTGTCGTGGAGCAGGAACGCAGGCCCGCCAAACGGCTCTTCGCGCTGACGGCGGCCGGCCGCGAGGCGATCCGCGCCTACACGGCCGAGCCCCTCGCCCGGCCCACCGCGGTCCGCGACGAACTGCTGGTCAAGGTGCAGTGCGCGGACGCCGGCGACCTGGAGGCGGTCCGGGCCGCCGTCGCCGAGCGGATGGCATGGGCCACCGCCAAACTGGCCCGCTACGAACGGATCCGGCAGCGCCTGCTCGCGGGGCGCTCGGAGGAGGCGTTCTTCGCCGAGGCGGGACGGGTCGGCCCGTACCTCACCCTGCTGCGCGGGATGGCCTTCGAGCGGGAGAACCTCCAGTGGGGGGACCTGACGCTGCGGCGACTGGCGCAACGGGCCGGTGCCGATAAGCAACAAATTGAATAGGTCGGCGGACGGGTGCCCCGTCCGCCGACCTCGGGTCAGCAGGTGGCCACGCCCGGCAGCCACGCCGGGCCCTTGATGTAGATGTTGGTCAGCCACGCGCCGTTGGTCAGCTTGGACCAGGCGTCGTTGGTGTAGCCGTCGGCCGTGACCGTCTGCGCGTGCTCCTGGCAGACCACGTTCACGGTGGTCGGCTGCGCGAAGTAGTCGACGACACCGGCGTTCACGTTGGGCTCGTCGTGCGTGCGCACCCCGGTGCCCCAGGTCTGGAACGCCGTGCTGCCCCCGCTCGGCGGCGGCGGGGTGTCACCGCCGCAGTCCGGGATGCCGGGCAGCTCCGCCGGGCCCTTGATGTAGATGTTGGTCAGCCAGGAACCGTCGGCCAGCTTCGACCAGATGTCGTTGGTGTACCCCTCGGCGGTCACCGTCTCCGCGTGCTCCTGGCACTGCACCGAGACCTGGGTCGGACCCGCGAAGGTGTCCACGACCGAGGACCGCACGCTCGGCGTGGAGTGCGTGCGCACCCCGGTGCCCCAGGTCTGGAAGGTCGAACCGCCGTCGGCCGGCGGTGGCACCGGAGTGCCGGACGGGTTGATGCGGACGGCGCCCGCGTAGTCGCCGCCGGTGCGCACCGCCGTCACCCGGATGTGCGTACCCGATTCGTACGCCTCCACCATCTGTCCGGCGCCCAGGTACATGGCGACGTGGTGCATGTAGCCGCTGCCCCAGAACATCAGGTCACCGGGGACCAGGGGAGCCGTGCCCTGGGCCGCCGAGAACCGGGCCGCGGCCTGCGGGCTGTGGTATTGGTCGTCGGCCGTGCCGTTGAGCAGGTCCCTGCCGGTGGCCCGGTAGTAGGCGTACCGCATCAGGCCCGAGCAGTCGAAGCCCTTGCGTTCGTTGTCGTGCAGGCTGTCCGGGTCGGAGCCGTCGTAGTAGCCGTACGTGGCACCGGGCGTGGCGCCGTGGCCGCCGCCCCAGCTGTACCAGACACCGATCTGTGAGCAGGCCGCCGCGACGGCGGCCTCGGCGGTGGCGGAGGCGCCGGAGGCCAGCACACCGCAGGTGGCGTCCTGGGCGGCACGCGGGGCGGTGACGGCGTGGGTGGCGGTGTGGGCGGTGGCGGCGTGGGCGGTGACGGACAGCAGCGGAACCGTCGCGAGAGCCGCCGCGACGACGACCGCCCTGCCGGGTGTGGTGAGCCTCAAGATGCACATCCTTTGTCGACATCCAGTCGGGGTGCGGGGGTCGGACGAACTGACCGGGCGCCGCGTCCCACCCCCGTCGGGACGCGGCACCCGGAACTCAACCGGCCAGCGCCGCGCGCATCTTGGCCAGCGCCCGCATCCGGTTGCGCTGGACCGTGCCGCGATGGGCGCCGAGCCGTTCCCCGGCCGTGTCGTGCGTGAGCCCCTCCAGGTCGACGAGGATCACCGCGGCCGCCTCCTTCGGCGAGAGCATGCTCAGCAGCGCGAGCGCGGTGGCCGAGGCCTCGTACGTGCCGAGCCCGCCGTCCCAGCCCGCCTCGGGCAGCCGGTCGGTGGTGCGCTCACGGCGGGAGGGGTGCAGCCAGGAGTCGCGCAGCAGGTTCAGCGCGACCGTGCAGGTGTAGGCGTACGGATGCTGCTGGGGCGTCAGGCTCCGGGCCCTGGCCCGCCGGGACAGCCGCAGATACGTCTCCTGCAGCAGGTCGTCGGCGTCGTGCGGGTTGCCGGTCAGCGCGATCAGGCGTCTGCGCAGCCGGGGCATGTCGGCGGTGAAGGAGGCGTCGAAGTCCCCAGGGCTCATGTGCTCGCGCACGCTCTCGCGTGGCTCCCGGGTACACGTGCCGCCGTGGCTTTCCATGGTCGTCCCCCGTCGGTCGGTCGGATGGTGCGGTGCTGGTCGTGGGTGCGGAACAGGCGGCGGACCGCGGGTCAGGCGGGCCGCACGGGTGCGGTGGCGGGGCCGTACCGGGCGGCCGGCGCCCCGGTCAGCAGCGCCCAGTACCGGTCGCCGTAGGACCAGTGCCACCACTCGGTGGGGTAGTTGACGAAGCCGGCCGCGGTCAGCGCCCGGTCCATCGACGCCCGGTGGGCGCGGGCCCGGACACCGATGTTCGCCGCCCCGGTACGGCAGGCCCCCGCGCTCTCCTCCGGTGTGGCGTTGACCTCCGTGCCCAGCGGCAGCTCGGTGCCGTCCGCGGTGCACAGGGTCAGGTCCACGGCGCCCCCGCTGACGTGCGGGGCCACCTCGGGCGGCGAGATGTAGGCGCTGGCCAGCTCGCGGATCAGGGCCGGACCGGCGTCGGGACGGGCCGCCCGCAGGGTCGCCGCGTACTCCTCGAAGTACCGGCGCTGCAAGCCCGGCGGCCGGTAGCCCTCGACCACCAGGAACCGGATCCCGTCCGGCAGCAGCGACTGCGCCCGCAGCAGCCGTCGCAGCACCGAGAGGCGCAGGTGCGCGTAACTGCCGTCGGCGTCGGCCTGGCGGCGGTCGAGCCGCAGGCCGGGGGTGTCGCGCAGATCGACCAGTGGTTCACCGCACTCCTGCACGGTGACCTCGGCGACCCGGGAGTCGGAGAGCGTGATGATGTCCGTCACGAGAAACAGCGTGCCCGCGGCCCCTGCAAATGCTCTGCAGGTTCCCTGCAAGCGCACCACCAGGACTTCTGCAGTCCGTGCGAGGCTACGCCGGCAGGTCGCCTTGCCGTTCCCCGGCCTCCCGTCCGCCCAGCGAACGGAACACCTCCAGCGCCTCGGCGCGGGCCCCGCGCGCGGCCTCGGTGTCACCGTCCGCCGACCACACCCGGGCCAGGTCCCACATCGTGCGCGCCCGCCACAGCGGCAGCCCCAACTCCGCCCACAGCGCGGCCGCGTGCTCCAGCGGTTCACGGGCGCCCGCGGTGTCGCCGTCGGCCAGCCGCAGCTCCCCGAGCGTGCGCAGCACCAGCGCCTCGCCGAACCGGTCCTGCCGCTCCCGGGCCACCGCCAGGCAGCGCGCCAGCCGCCGCCCCGCCTCCTCGGTGCGCCCCGTCCGCAACTCGACCTTCGCCAGCGCCTGTTCGGTGTACATCACGCCGAAGGTGTCCTGGAGCCCGGTGAAGACGCGCAGCGCGTCGTGCAGCAGCCGTTCGGCCTCCGGGTACCGTCCCTCGGCCCGGTCGCACAGCGCCAGCGACCGCAGCGTGAGTGCCTCGCCGTGCCGGTCGGCGGCGGCCCGGTACAGGTCGAGGGCCCTGGACAGCGCCTGCCGGGCCGGTCCGCCCCGGCCCTGCTCGCGGTGCACGTAACCGATGCCGTACAGCACCCGGGCCCGGGACCCGGCGTCCGCCGTGTCGCCGTACCGCTGAAGCGCGGCCTCCAGCAGCTCCAGTGCCTCCGGGTAGCGGGCCTGTTCGCGGCGGGCGGTGCCCATCCCGGCGAGCGCCACCGCACAGCCCCCCGGCGCATGGACCTCGAACAGCCGCAGTGCGTCGGCGAAGTAGGCGTAGGCGTCCTCGAACCTGTCCTGCTCGTAGCGGAGTTGGCCGAGGCCGACGAGCAGCCAGGCCTCGCCCTCGGCGTCGCCGCCGCGCCGCACCGCCGCCATGGCCGCCGTGTGGGCGCGGGACCAGGCGTCGAACTGGTTGTACAGCGCGGCCGAACTCGCGATCAGCGCCCCCGCGAGATCCCGGGCGGCGCGCGCCATGCCGTGCTCGGCGCAGTGCGTGACGGCGGCCAGCAGACCGGCCTGCTCGGCGGCGAACCAGGCCGCGGGCCGGGCGAGCAGCGACTCCTCGGTCTCCGGTTCGAGGGGGCGCACCGCGGCCGGTTCGGGGAAGTACCGGACCGCTCCGCCGGGGCCCCGGGCGGCGGCCTTGCGGGCCAGGTCCAGCCAGCTGGCGGCCAGCCGCAGGACCGCCGCCGCGCGGTCCTCGGCGCGTTCCTCGGACAGACAGCGCTCACGGGCGTGTTCGCGGGCGAGATCGTGGATGCGGTAGCGGGGCAGGCCGGTGCCGTCCACGCCGATGACGTCGATGAAGTGGCAGTCCACCAGCCGCTCGACGGCCTCCTCGGCGTCCTCGGTCCCTATGTCGAGCAGCGGGGCGGCGATCCAGGCCGCGAAGTCGGGCAGTTCCAGCAGTGCCAGCCGGCGCAGGGCCCGCCGCTCCTGCGGATCGAGGTCGGCGTAGCCGAGCTGCAAGCTGGTGCGCAACTCCAGGTCGCCCGCGCTGAGTTCGTTGAGGCGGCGGCGCTCGTCGCGCAGCCGTCCGGCGAGCCGGCCCGGCGCCCAGTGCGGGCGGGCGGCGAGCCGGGCGCCGGCGATGCGGACCGCGAGCGGCAGCCGCCCGCACAGGGCGACGATCTCGGCGGCCCGCTCCGGTTCGGTCCCCGTCCGTGCCTCGCCGGCCACCCGGCGCAGCAGTTCGAGTGCCTCGGCCTCGTCGGGCACCGCGAGGTCCAGATGGGCGGCGCCCTCCAGGGCCACCAGCCTGCGGCGGCTGGTGACCAGCACCGCCGAGCCGGGCCCCGGCGGCAGCAGCGGCCGGACATGGGCCTCACCGGAGGCGTTGTCCAGGACGATCAGGACCCGCCGGTGCCCGATGTGGGTGCGGTACAGGCCGGTCAGCTCCTCGACGCCGGAGGGCAGGGTGTCCGGTTCGACGCCCATCGCGCGCAGCAGCCGGGCGAGCGCGTCGGCGGGCTCCAGCGGGGTGGTGTCGGCGGCCCGCAGGTCCACGAACAGCCGCCCGTCCGGGAAGAGTTCGGCGGTGCGGTGGCCGACGTGCACGGCGAGGGCCGTCTTCCCCATGCCGGAGCGCCCGGAGATCACCCCGATCGGCGGGGCGGTCCGGCCGCTGTCGCCGACGCCGCGCAGCAGCTCCGTCGCCCACTTCACCTGGTCCGCCCGGCCCACGAAGTCGGCGATGTCGGGCGGCAGATGGGAGGGCGCCGGACGGGACCGCCCGCTTCTCGGGGCGGGTACCGGTACCGGCGCCGGGCGTCCGCTCCCCAGCACACCGGTGTCATGGGTCAGGACGGCCTGGTGCACCGCCCGCAGCTCCGGCCCCGGGTCGATGCCGAGCTCCTCGCGCAGGACCGTACGGCCCTCCTGGAAGACGCGCAGGGCGTCGGAGACGCGGCCGGTGCGGAACAGGGCGGTCATCAGCTGGCCGCGCGGCCGCTCCCGCAGCGGATGCGCGGCCACATGGCTGAGCAGCGGCGCGATCGCGGCGTCCGCCCGGCCCAGGTCGAGCGCCAGCCCGAAGGACTCCTCCTCGGCCACCAGCCGCAGTTCGGCGAGCCGGGCCGACTCGATGCGCGCGAACGACTGGCCGAGCCCCTCCAGCGCCTCCCGGCCCCGCCACAGCCCGAGCGCCTCCGCCAGCAGTGCGGCCGCCTCCTCGGTTCGCCCCGCGGACCGCCCCGCCGCGAGGAGTTCCTCGAAGCGGCGGGCGTCGACCTGGGCGGGTTCGAGGTCGGCGAGGTAGCCGGGGGGCCGGGTGCGGATCACCTCGGCCGCGTCCACCCGGGCCAGGGCGCGGCGCACGGCGGAGACATGGGTGGCGACCAGGGCGCCCGCGGTGGCCGGGGCGTCCTCGTCCCAGACGAGGTCCACCAGGCGCTCGGTGGAGACGACCTCGCCCAGGTGCACGACGAGCGAGGCGAGGACGGCAAGGGGCCTGGAGCCGCCGAGCGGGACCCGCCGGCCGCCCTCCCAGACCTCCACCGGCCCGAGCAGACGTACTTCGAACATCGATCCCCGATCGCCGCTCCCAGCGGATGCCGACAACGATATCGGCGGCCGCCGTCAGGGCAGGCCGGAATCCGGGCCGCCGTGTCCGGAACCCGCCCGTCGGATCGAGCGGGGGGAACCGGCGCGACGCCCGGTGTGCCGAACGGGACCGGGGTCCGTCGGTGCCGTGGGAGCTTTCCGCCCTCCTGTCGCAGTTGGCTGGATTCTGTGCGTGGCCATAGCAGCCCCTGTACGGGAGACCGGCGGCGGCCGGGCCTCGTATGACCGCGCTCGCGGATCCGCCACGAAATCCGCAGCGCCGGAAATTGCCCGCGACCGCAGGTCATACGAACGCCGGTCCTGCGGCGTCCACGGCTCGTAAGCACCGACCGCTCCGCCGTACGCCCCAGGGAGTCGCCCGATGAAGCGCACCGCCTCTCGCCGAAGCGCCGCGCGGCTGAGTGCCGTCGCGGCCCTGGCCGCGCTCGTCCTCACCGGCTGCGCCGGGGGGTCCGGCGACGGCTCGGCCCCGGCCGCCGGGCACCGCACCCGCGACCTCACCTACGCCGAGGACCTGCGCATCTCGGACGCCGAACAGCGCCTGGTCGCCCGGTGCATGGCCGGCCACGGCTTCCGCTACTGGACGGACCGCCCCCTGAGCCTGGCCGAGAGCAGGCCGCTCGGCTACGTCCAGGACGACGTGCGCTGGGCCCGTACCTACGGATACGGCAGCCGGATCACCGCCGAGGAGGACCGCGCCCGGCTGCGCAACCCCAACCTCGCCTACCGCAAGGGCCTCGGCGCCGCCCGCAGGGCCGCGTACGACACCGCGCTCGACGGCGGCCGCACGGCCGAGCTGTTGCGCACCGAGGTCCCCGGCGGAGGCAGGGTGAGCAAGCAGACCGGCGGCTGCGACGGCGAGGCGGAGCGGAAGCTGTACGGCGATCCGGGGACCTGGTTCCGGCTCGACACCACGGCGAGCAACCTGCGCCCGCTGTACGTCGGCAAGTTGCTGCGCGACCGGCGGTTCACCGCCGCCGTGCACGCGTGGTCGGCCTGCATGAAGCGGGCCGGCCTTCCCTACCGGGACCCCGACGCGGCCCGGCAGGCCACCCGGCAGCACCCCGCGGTCCAGACCCGGGCCGAGGAGGCGAGGAGCTTCGCCGCCGAGACCCGGATCGCGGTCGCCGACGCCACCTGCGCCCGCGAGGTCTCCCTCAGGTCCGTGGGCCAGGACCGCGAGGCCCACTACCTGGCCCAGCTGGACGGCGAGTACGGCGCCCGGCTGGAGGCCTACCGGCAGGTGCGCCTGAAGGCGCTGGAGCGCGCCGAACGGATCGTGCCCGCCCGCACCTGAGCCCTGCCGCCACCCCATGACTCCGCGGCGTCCGCCGCGGCCCCCTCCGGCACCGACCGCCTCCGACGAGGCAGAACAGGATCCATCATGCGCAAAATGACCCTCGCCCTCACCACCCTGGCCGTCGCGGCCGTCGGCTTCGCCCTCCCGGTGAACGCGCAGGCCTCCGCCGGCTGCAACGCGGCCTGGCCGGGCCGCGACGGCAACGTGCGTGCCTGGCGGGACTGGGACTGCGCGGGCGGCCTGCTCGGCGTCAGCGCGGGCAACGACGCCAGCTGGGCCGACAACGCCGGCGGTTTCCAGAACGTCGGCAACGTCGCCTCCTCCGTGATGAACAGCGGTTACGTCGGCGGCAAGGACGTCGTGGCCTTCTACTACTACGCCAACTACTCGGGCGGCTACGGCTGCCTGAAGCCGGGCGAGCTCTACGTGGACGACCTCACCCGGGACCACTTCACCGACGGCAACTCCATGAACGACAACATCATGTCCCACCAGTGGGTGACGGAGAGCGCCTGCGCCGCGGGCTCCTTCATCAGCTGACCCCGCGTCGGAACCGGTCCCGGCCGTCCCCGGCCGGGACCGGTTCCGACGTCTTACCCGTTCCCCACCCCACGTACCGCCGACCTTCACATCCGCGCCACCGGACCCTTCCCTGACGTTCGCTGCCCTTGGAACACTCGCACCCGCACACATCCGCCCTGTTCCGGCCGTCCCGTACGTCAGGATGAGAGGTCGCCCACCCATGACCGAACCAAATCGGCGCCGATTCCTTCAACTCGCGGGCGCCACCGCGGCGTTCACCGCGCTGTCCAGCAGCATCCAGCGGGCCGCCGCGCTGCCCGCGAACCATCGCACCGGGTCGATCCAGGATGTCGAGCACATCGTCGTCCTGATGCAGGAGAACCGTTCGTTCGACCACTACTTCGGCACCCTCAGAGGTGTCCGCGGCTTCGGCGACCCGCGTCCGGTCACCCAGAACGGCAGGTCGGTGTGGCACCAGTCGAACGGCACCAAGGACATCCTGCCGTTCCACCCGGACGCCGACGACCTGGGCCTGGCCTTCATCCAGGACCTCCCGCACGGCTGGAGCGACACGCACACCGCGGTCGACAACGGTAAGTACGACAAGTGGGTGCCGGCCAAGGGCTCCACGACCATGGCGTACCTGAACCGGGACGACATACCGTTCCACTACGCGCTCGCCGACGCGTTCACCGTCTGCGACGCCTACCACTGCTCGTTCATGGGCTCGACCGACCCCAACCGCTACTACATGTGGACGGGTCACACGGGCAACGACGGGCAGGGCGGCGGCCCGGTCCTCGGCAACGACGAGGCCGGCTACAGCTGGACCACGTACCCCGAGCGCCTGGAGAAGGCGGGCGTCTCCTGGAAGATCTACCAGGACGTCGGCGACGGCCTGGACGCGAAGGGCGGCTGGGGCTGGATCCAGGACGCCTACCGGGGCAACTACGGCGACAACTCGCTGCTCTACTTCAAGCAGTACCAGAACGCCCAGCCCGGCGACCCGCTGTACGACAAGGCCCGCACCGGCACCGACGCCACCAAGGGCGAAGGCTTCTTCGACCTGCTCAAGGCCGACGTCAAGGCCGGCCGGCTGCCGCAGATCTCCTGGGTGGTCGCGCCCGAGGCGTTCACCGAGCACCCCAACTGGCCCGCCAACTACGGCGCCTGGTACGTCTCCCAGGTCCTCGACGCGCTCACCGCGGACCCCGAGGTGTGGGCGAAAACGGCCGTGTTCATCACGTACGACGAGAACGACGGCTTCTTCGACCACCTGATCCCGCCCTTCCCGCCGGCCTCCGCCGCCCAGGGCAAGTCCACCGTCGACCCGGCCCTGGACCTCTTCAAGGGCGACGCGAGCCACGCCGCCGGCGCCTACGGCCTCGGCCAGCGCGTCCCGATGCTCGTCGTCTCCCCGTGGAGCAAGGGCGGGTTTGTCTGCTCCGAGACGCTCGACCACACCTCGATCATCCGGTTCATGGAGGCCCGGTACGGCGTCCACGAGCCGAACATCTCGCCCTGGCGGCGCGCGATCACCGGCGACCTGACCGCCGCGTTCGACTTCTCCCGCAAGGACACCAAGCCGGTCACGCTGCCGGCCACCGACGGCTACCGGCCGCCGGACGGCAACCGTCACCCCGACTACGTGCCCACCCCGCCCGCCACCCCCTCGCTGCCCAGGCAGGAGCGCGGTTCGCGGCCCACCCGGCCGCTCAGGTACGCCCCGGTGGTGGACGGCGCGCTGGACGCGGCGGCCGGGAAGTTCACGCTCACCTTCGCGTCGGGCGCCGACGCCGGCGCCGCCTTCCTGGTCACCTCCGACAACCGTGCCGACGGGCCCTGGAGCTACACCACCGAGGCCGGCAAGTCCGTCTCCGACACCTGGAACTCGGCGTACTCGGGCGGCTCGTACGACCTGACCGTGCACGGCCCGAACGGCTTCCTGCGCAGCTTCCGTGGGCCGGGGAAGGTGGCGGGTCCCGAGGTGACCGCGCGGCCGCACGGCGACGACATCGAGCTGACCCTCACCAACAAGGGGTCCGGGACCGTACGGCTGACGCTGACCGACGGGTACGGGGGCAGGCCGTGCACGGTCACGGTGCGCGCGGGGGCGACCGTGCGGCACGTCGTGGGCCTCGCGCACAGCCACCGCTGGTACGACGTGACCGTCACCTCCGACGCCGACCGGACGTTCCTGCGGCGCTTCGCCGGACACGTCGAGAACGGGAAGCCTGGTGTGAGCGACCCCGCGATCATCACGGAGTGACCGGGGGTGAGCCGGATACGGCCGACGTCCGTGGAAGGTGACGGGCGTCGGCCGCGGCGTCACGCCCTCCGTGGGTGCGGGAGCGTTGCCGCTCAGAGGGCCGTGAGGTGCCCCGGCTCCGATTTCTGCTCGGGAATCCGGGGGAGCAGGGCCTGTTCCGCAGCTCTCCTCGCCTCCTCCAGAGCCAGGACCGCCGCCACCGGGTGCGGTTCGTCCGGATCGACGACCGGGCTCGCCGGTGTCACCCGGGTGAGCAGGACCACGCCCCAGGAGGCCAGGGCCGCGCCCGCCAGGGCCAGCAGGATGCCCGCCGCGCCGCCCCGCAGGCCCTGGCCCAGCAGGGTCAGGCCGATCACGGCCGCCGCCATCGGGTTGGACAGGGTGACCACCGCCAGGGGAGCGCCCAGGCCGCCCCGGTAGGCCGTCTGGGAAAGGAGCAGGCCGCCCACCGCGAACGCGGCCACCAGCACGGCCACCACGACCACCTCGGCGCTCAGCGGCGGGCCCGAGCGGTCCGTCGCCGCCACCGTCACCGTCTGGGTGAGGGCCGAGGCCACGCCCGAGGCGAGACCGGACGCGGTGGCGTGGCGCAGGCCGGGGCGGGTGCCGGGGCGGCACAGGACGCCGATCAGGGCGGCCGTCGTACCGGCCACCACGAGGGCCTCGACCAGCCCCAGCACCTGGTGGGGCGCGGGACCCGAGGCCGTGACGAGGAGGGCGCCGAGCCCCAGCAGGGTGAGGGCGGTACCCCGCCACTCGGTGGCGCTGACCCGGCGGCCGGCCGCCCGCGCCCCCATCGGCACGGCCGCGACCAGGGTCAGCGCGCCCAGCGGCTGTACGAGGGTGAGCGGGCCGTACTTGAGGGCGACGACGTGGAGCAGGGCGGCGCCCGCGTTCAGGCCGACCGCGGCCCACCAGGCGCCGGAGCCGAGCAGCCGCAGCAGGCCCGCTCCGGCGGTCTTCGCGGCGAGGCGCTCCTGGGCGACGGCGGCGGCCGCGTAGGCGACCGCCGAGACCAGGGAGAGAGCGACGGCGACGACGGCTGCGGTGCTCATCGGCCCGCTCCCGCCGGCACGGGCTCTTCGGGGACGAGGGTGCGGGTGCCGCGGCCGGCCGGGATCGCCGTGCGGTGCGGGCGGAGCGGGGCGGCGGTCCCCCCGGCCGACGTCCCGGGGCGGATCAGGGCGAGGGCCGCGCCGAGCATCGCGGTGGCGACGACCGAGTCCAGCCAGTAGTGGTTGGCGGTGCCCACGATCACGAGGAGGGTGATCGCCGGGTGCAGCAGCCACAGCCAGCGCCACCGGGACCCGGTCGCGACGATCAGGCCGATCGCCACCATCAGGGCCCAGCCGAAGTGCAGGGAGGGCATCGCCGCGAACTGGTTGGAGAGGTGGTCGCGGGCGGGCGGGCCGTACACGGAGGGGCCGTAGAGGCGGCCGGTGTCGACCAGACCGGTCGCGGCCAGCATCCGGGGCGGTGCCAGCGGGAACGTGAAGGGCAGCACCAGCGCGGCCGCGGTGACCGCGGCGAGGACCCGGCGGGCCCAGCGGTAGTGCGCGGGACGCCGCAGGTAGAGCCAGACCAGGAAGGCCAGGGTGGCCGGGAAGTGAACCGTCGCGTAGTAGGTGTTGGCGAGGCGGACGAGGGTGTCGCCGTGCAGCAGTGCGGACTGCACGCCGACCTCCGAGGGCAGGTGCAGCGTCCGTTCCAGGTCCCAGATCCGGTGGGCGTTGCGCAGCGCCTCGGCGGTGTGGCCGGTGGCCAGTTGCCGCCCGAACTTGTAGACGAGGAAGAGTCCCGCGACCAGTAGGAACTCACGGACGAGCGGCGGCCGGGCTGTCGCGCCCGGCTCCGGTTCCGCCCCCTTGGACTGGGATCTCATCCCAGGCCCCCTCACTGCCGATACTCATCGATACGAAAGCGTACCGATACGCCACTGTACCGATACGGCCGAGTACCGGTACAGTGGCGTATCGATAGACGTGGGCCACACTGGTTGTAGGTTTCGAGGGGCGAAGGAGAAGAGCGCATGACGTCGCAGGCCGCGGACGGACCGGACACGGTCGCCGCCTCGCGCCGCTCCAAGATCACGCCGGAGCGTGAGCGGGAGTTCTTCGACGCCGTGCTCGAACAGATCCGCGAGTGCGGCTACGACTCCGTGACCATGGAGGGCGTCGCCGCCAGCACCCGGTGCAGCAAGTCCACGCTCTACCGGCAGTGGAAGAACAAGCCGCTGTTCGTCGCGGCCGCGCTGCGTGCCAACCGCAAGGTGCGCTTCGTCGGGATCGACACCGGTACGCTCGCCGGCGACCTGCGTCAGGTCGCCGTCGCGGCGGGGGACTGGTCACGCAAGGACACCAAGCTGCTCCAGGCGCTCGGCCACGCGGTGACCTCCGACCCCGAGCTGGCCCTGGCGCTGCGCGAGGCGCTGGTCGACCCCGAGATGTGCGCCCTCGCGGACATCCTGCGGCGCGGTGTCGAGCGCGGCGAGGTGCCCGCCGGACATCCCGCCCTCGAGTACGTCCCCGCCATGATGTTCGGCGTCCTGCGCATCCGCCCGGTGCTGACCGGCGAGTACGCCGACGCCGACTACCTGCGGGGCTTCGTGGAGGCCGTGGTGCTGCCCGCACTCGGACTGACCTAGGACCCAGGCCGCCGTCCACGGGATGACTGGACGGTGACCTGTTCGCGCCGCACCGTGGGGACGGGGGCGGCGCGCACCCCCCGGCCGGGTGGGGTGCCCCTTTGAGCGGAGGGGCACCCCACCCGGCCGACCTCGTGCCGGCGGCGGGCGGGGGTCAGACGGTCTGGCCGCTGCCGCCGCCGGAGGACACCTTGATGCCCTGGGTGATCGAGTCGATCACCGACTCCTTCTGGCCGACGTCCACACCGAACCGGACCACGACGATCTGCCGGGCGTTCGCCGGCGAAGGGAAGGCCAGCGACTCGACGTACCCGTCGGGGCCCTTGCTGGTGACGACCTTCCAGCGCACCATGTAGCCCTTCTGCCCGGCCACCGTCACCGCCTTGGACGCCAGCACCTGGTGCGAGGTGATCGAGCCGTAGGTCTTGCCGCCGTACGACTCCTTGGCGCTGGCGGCGATGTCCGCCTTGGCGACGGCCTCGGCCGTGCTGCCCGAGGTGCCCAGCACCACGGCGGGCGCCGAGTAGGCACCCCCGGTGGTGCAGGTGTCGGAGGCGTCGCCGGGGCACTTGTAGGAGTCGTCGGAGGTGATCTGCGCACCGACCTGTCCGGCCTGCCCCGTCCAGCCGTCCGGAACCGGCAGGCTGATGGCGTTCACGGAGTCCGGCACCGTGCCGCCGCCCCGCACCTTCGGAGCCTCGGACTGGTTCGGCGAGGGCGACGCGCCGCCGTCCGGCCCGCCGGAGTCCCCCGAACCGCCCGATCCCGACCCGCCGCCCGACCCGCCGAACGGGAAGCCCTGCCCCCCGTTCTGCCCGTTCTGCCCCTCGGGACCGCCCTGGCCGAAACCTCCCGGGCCGCCGGACCCCTGCTGCGAGGCCTGGCCGCCGTTGTCACCGCCGCCGGTGGTCAGCGCGTAGGTGCCCACCCCGATGGCGACGAGCACCGCGGCCGCGATGCCGACGGCTATGCCGATTCGCAGCCAGTGCCTGCCCCCGGGCGGCGCGGCCGGATGGCCCGGGTACCCGGGGTGGGCCGCAGGGTACGCCGGATACACCCCGCCGGCCCCCGGGTACGTCCCACCGGCCCCCGGGTACGTCCCGTCGGCGACCGGGTTCGGACCGACGGCCGGCGGCTGCGGCGGGGGACCCCAGTCGGCGCCCGATCCGGCGGGGCGGGTCTGCTCCGTCCAGGCCTTGCCGTCCCACCAGCGTTCGGTGGCCGGACCGTCACTTGTCTGCCCGGGGTCGGGATACCACCCGGGAGGAGTCACCTGCGTCATGCTCCTACCGTATGAGGCGTCGGTGAAAGTCGGATGAGAGGATGCGCCGACTTTCGGAGCACTGCTTTCGCCTGGCTCACTCGATCCGCAGCCGCACCGGCGGACCCGCCGCCGGCGGCGGCAGCCGCAGGCCGTCCCGGCCCGGCGTCAGCGAGCCGAGGACGCTCGGGTGCCGGGCACCCGTGGCGCTCGGGGCGGTGCCCGGCAGACCGTACGCGGTGAGGAAGCCGAGGACCGCGAACGCGTACGCCTCCTTCGCCGCCGCGGGCAGCCCGAGTTCGTCGGAGACGCGGACCGGGACCCCCGGCAGCAGGCCGCGGAGCGTGTCGAGGAGCACCGGGTTGCGGGTGCCGCCGCCCGACGCGATCACCTCCGTGGCCCCGGCGCTGCGCACGGCGTCCGCCACCGTGCGGGCCGTCAGCAGGGTGAGCGTGGCCAGCGCGTCCTCGGCAGACATCCCCTCGGGCGCCCGCCAGTACCCCGCGTGGAACAGCTCCTTGCCGGTCGTCTTCGGCGCGGGCAGCGCGTAGTACGGCTCCGCCAGCAGCTCTTCGAGCAGCCCCGGGTCCGGCCGGCCGCGGGCCGCCAGGGCGCCGTCCGCGTCGAACCGCAGCCGCCCGCCCGTGAACTCCCGGGCCGCCGCGTCCAGCAGCGCGCACCCCGGCCCGGTGTCGAAGGCCGTGCCGTCCGGTGCGGTGAGGTTGGCGATCCCGCCGAGGTTCAGCGCCACCGGCGTACCCGGCCGACCCCGCAGCCACAGCAGGTCCACGAGGCTCACCAGCGGCGCGCCCTGACCCCCCGCCGCCACGTCCCGCGGCCTCAGGTCGGCGACCACCGGCAGCCCCGTCGCCTCCGCGATCCAGGCCGGCTGCCCGAGCTGCAACGTGCCGCGCACCCGGCCGCCCTCCACCCAGTGGAAGACCGTCTGCCCGTGCGAGGCCACCAGCTCGGCCCGCCCCCCGCACAGTTCACGGTCGGCCCGGACGGCCGCCGCCGCGAACGCCTGCCCGATCCGGGTGTCCAGCAGACACACCCGCGCCAGCGGTACGGCGGCCGGAGGCAGCGCTCCCGCCAGGGCCTCGCACAGCTCGTCGTCGTACGGTGTGCTCACCATCCCCAGCGGCTTCAGCAGCAGCGTGCCGTCCGCCAGCCGCAGTTCGGCCGCCGCCGCGTCCACCGCGTCGTACGACGTCCCGGACATCAGACCGATCACCAGCACCGCCTCAACCCGCCTTCCGCTTCGGCCCCGCGAGGAGCGCCAGGACGCTGACCGCGCAGGCCGCCGCCGCGTAGTAACCGGGGACGTCCGGATCGCCGGTGCGCCTGACCGCCTCCGTGATGATGAGCCCCGCACAGCCCGAGAACACGGCATTGGACAGGGCGTAGGCGAGTCCCAGCCCCGTGCACCGGGTCCGCGCCGGGAACATCTCGGCCAGCAGCGCGGGCCCCGGCCCTGCCATCAGCCCCACCAGCGCGCCCGCACCGCACAGGGCCGCGCCCTGCACCGCCCGCGGCGTACCCGGGTCCTGAAGCAGGCCGAGCAGCGGCAACGCCAGCAGCACCACCAGCCCGGCGCCCGCCAGCATCACCGGCCGCCGCCCCACCCGGTCGCTGAGCAGCCCCGCCGGGAGGATCGCCGCCGCGAAACCCACATTTGCCAGGGCGGTGGCCAGGAGCGCCGCCCGGTAACCGGTGTGCAGGGTGGTCTGGAGGTACGACGGCAGGACGACCAGGAACGTGTACCCGGCCGCCGACCAGCCCGTCACCCGGCCGACGGCGAGCGCGACCGCCCCCGCGGAGACCCGCACGTCCGCCGCGGCCGGCTGCCGGAACTCCGGCGTCTCGTCCAGCCCCACCCGCAACCACAACGCCAGCCCGCCCAGGGGCAGCGCCAGCAGGAACGGCAGCCGCCAGCCCCACGACGCGAACTCGTCCGCCGTCAGCCGGCCGGACAGCCCGACCGCGACACCCACCCCACCGAGCAGCCCCAGCGCCACGGTGAACGACTGCCACGCCCCGTACAGCCCCCGCCGCCCGGGCGGCGCGTACTCCGTCAGCATCGCCACCGCGCCACCGAACTCGCCCCCCGCCGACAGGCCCTGAACCGCCCTCAGGAGCGTCAGCAGCCAGGGCGCGAGCGCACCCGCCCGGGCAGAGGTCGGGAGCAGCCCGATCAGCGCCGTCGCACCCGTCATGAGCGCCACCACGAGAATCAGCACGGGCCGCCGCCCGAGCCGGTCGGCCAGGCGGCCGAACAGGGCCGCGCCCAGCGGACGGAAGAAGAACGCCAGCCCGAAGGAGGCGTAGGTGCGCACCAGGCCCTCGGCCGCGCTCCCGCCCTGCGGGGTGAAGAACTGCTCGGCGACCGTCGTCGCGACATAGCCGTAGACACCGAACTCGTACCACTCGATGAAGTTGCCGGCCGAGCCCGCGGCCAGCGCCCGGAGGGGCCGGTTCCGCCCGGTCGCCGCACGATCCTCACGATCTTCATGAACCAGGTTCATTTCCCTGCCCGTTGACGGTCCGTTCGCTGCGCGGCGGCAGGTCGGGGCCGACCCGCGTCGCCCGCCGGCCCGCTGTCACCCGTCACGGCAACAGCTGTCCGGACCCGCCTCCGGCCAGCCAACAGGACGGCTACGCTCGTGGTCTGTACGTCGTTCGGGCGACTTGGGGAGGTAGCGGGATGACGGAGGAACAGCCCCCGGGGTGTGCCACGGCGCCCCTCTGGGAGCGTGACGAGGAGCTCGCCGCCATCACCGAGGCACTCGACGTGCTGGGTTCCGACGCCTCCTCCTGCGGCAATCTGCTGGTCCTGCGCGGCGACGCCGGGCTCGGCAAGACCGCGCTGCTGACCGAGACCCGCCGGATGGCGGAGCGCCGCGGCTGGACCGTCTGGTCCACCCGCGGCGTCGAGACCCTGCGCAGCGTCCCCTTCCACGTGGTGCGGCAGCTGCTCCAGCCCGCCCTGGTCTCGCTGCTGCCGGAGGAGGCCCGGGAGTACCTCGGCGACTGGTACGACATCGCCGGGCCCGCCCTCGGCATCACGGACCCCGGCGACCGCCAGGCCGATCCGCAGGGTGTCCGCGACGGCCTCGTCGCGGCCGTCCGCAGGCTCGCCCGACGCGACTGGCCGCTGGTCCTGCTGATCGACGACGCGCACTGGGCCGACCAGGAGACCCTGGCCTGGCTCGCCGCCTTCGTCGAACGTCTCGACGACCTCTCCGTCCTGGTCCTGGTCGCCCGCAGGCCCGGCGAGGTCAGCGGCGACAGCGCCCGCCTCCTCGACGCCGTGGCCGCCGCCGGCCGGCCGCTGCGCAACCTCACCGCCCTCACCCCGGACGCGGTCGCCGGCCTCACCCGTGCCACCCTCGGTGCCCACGCCGACGCCCCGTTCTGCCGCGAGGTCTGGGCCGTCACCGGCGGCAACCCCTACGAGACCGTCGAACTCCTCGCCAAGGTCCAGGACAGCGAGGTCGAACCCGTCGAGGCGAGGGCCGGTGAACTGCGCGCCCTGAACCGCTCCGCCCGCGGCGGGGGACTCGTCACCCGCCTGGAAGGCCTCGGCGTCGACGCCACCCGGTTCGCCTGGGCCGCCGCCATCCTCGGCACCGGCATCTCCGTCGACCTCGTCGCCCAGCTCGCCAGCATGACCGTCGACGACGCCGCACGCTGCGCCGAACTGCTGCGCACCGCGCGTATCCTCACCGAGCCGGACCCGGCCGGTTCCCGGTCCGGCGCCGGTGACCTGGAGTTCGTCCACCCGCTGATCGCCACCGCCGTCTACAACTCCATCCCGGCCGCGATGTGCACCGCCATGCACGGCATCGCCGCCCAGATCGTCCTGGACGACGGCCGGGGCATCGCCGAGGCCTCCCGCCACCTGCTCAAGGTGCACCCGGACGACGACGAGGAACTCGTCGAGCAGCTGCGGGACGCGGCCAAGGAACACCTCGCCGTCGGCGCCCCGGACGCGGCCCGCCGCTGCCTCGAACGGGCCCTGCGCGAACCACCCCTGCCCGAGGTCCACGCGCGCGTGCTCTACGAACTGGGCTGCGCCACCCTGCTCACCAAGCCGGTCGTCACCATCGGCCACCTGCGGAGCGCACTCGGCATGTCCGGCCTCGCCGGCGCCGAACGCGTCGACGCCGTCTTCCGCCTCTCCCAGGCCCTCCTCCACAACGACCAGCTGGAGGAGGCCGTCCGCACGGTCGAGGCGGAGGCCGCCCGGCAGGAGGAGGGGCCCGCCCGGCTGCGGCTGCAGGCGGTCCAGTTCATGTGGGAGGGCATCGCGGGCGAAGCCGTCTTCCCGCGCCGTTCCGAACGTCTCGCCGCACTCGCGGACACCTGCACCGGCCGCGACAACTCCGAGCGCGCCCTGCTCATGCTGCGCGGCTTCGACCTGCTCATCCAGGGCGAGAGCGCCGAGGAGGTCGTCGAACTGTGCGACCGTTCCCTCGTCAACGGCCGGCTCGCCCCCGGGCTCGGCTGGACGGACACCGAGTGGGGCATCGAGCTCCTGCTGATGCTCGCCGGCTCCTACGCCTACACCGACCGCCTCGACCGCGCGGAGGCCCTGTACAACGAGGCACTGCGCGCCTACGAGACGGCCGGCTGGAGCGGCGGCCACCTCGCCCTCGCCCATGCCTACGTCGGCCTCGGCCACCGCAGGCGCGGCCGGCTGCGGGACGCGGAGACCTCCCTGCGGGAGTCCCTGCGGATCGCCGAGCGGGTCGGCCGGGGTCTGCCCCTGTACTGGACCGCCACCTGCAACCTCGTCGACACGCTGCTGGCCCGCGGCCATGTCGAGCAGGCCTGGGAGACCGCCGAGCAGTACGGCTTCGCACCGCCCTACCCCTCCACCATCGTGATGCCGGACCCCCGGTCGGTACGCGGCCGGCTGCTGCTCGCCGTCGGACGCAGGGAGGAGGCCGTCAACGAACTGGAGGCGGCGGAGAAGGCGGCCGCCGCCCGCGGCCACTTCAACCCCGTGGTCGTGCCGTGGGCGCTCGACCTCGCCCGGGCGCTCGCGAGCGAGGACCCGGTACGCGCGGCCCGGCTGGCCTCCGACGCCCGGCGCCAGGCGGAGCGGTTCGGCACCGACACGGCGATCGGCGAGGCCCTGCGGTGCGCCGCCGCGCTGGAGACCGGGCAGCGGCAGGTACGGCTCGCGTCCCAGGCGGTGGCCTACCTGGAGGCCTCGCCCTGCCAGTACGAGCACGCGGTGGCGCGGGTGGAGTACGGGATCGCCGCGCGGTCGGTGGCCGAACTGAACCGCGGGCTCGCGCTGGCCCGGTCCTGCGGGGCGGACGGGCTGGTCGCACAGGCCAGGGAGGTGCTGGACACGGGGCGGGGACTGCGCTGACGGGGGCGGGCCGGCGACGCGGCCCCGCCCGGCGGGGTCACCCCTCGTCCTCCGCCAGCACCCGCTGGGCCGCCGCGAACGCCGAGTTCGCCGCCGGGACGCCGCAGTAGACGGCCGTCTGGAGGAGCACCGCGCCGATCTCCTCCGGGGTGAGCCCGTTGCGCCGGGCCGCCCGTACGTGCATCGCCAGCTCCTCGTAGTGGCCGTGGGCCACCAGCGCGGTGAGGGTGATCATGCTGCGCTCGCGGCGGGAGAGGGTCGGGTCGGTCCAGATCTCGCCCCACGCGTAGCGCGAGATGAAGTCCTGGAAGCGGGCCGTGAACGGCGTCTGGCGAGCCTGTGCCCGGTCCACGTGCGCATCGCCCAGCACCTCCCGGCGTACCGCCATGCCACGCCGCGCGCCCCCGTCCAGATGGGCGCGCAGGGCGGTGAGGACGGCTTCGGGGCACTGCGCGGGCGCCAGATGGGCCGCCCCGGGCAGTTCGACGAGGGTGGCCGCCGGTGCCGCGTCCGCGATCTCCCGCAGGTGCGAGGGCGGGGTCGCCACGTCCTGCCGGCCCGCGATCAGCAGGGTGCCCACGGAGATCTCGCCGAGCCGGTCGCGCAGGTCGAAGGCGGCCAGCGCGTCGCAGCAGGCGGCATAGGCCTCCGGGTCGGCCGTCCGCTGGTCCGCCACCAGCCGGGGCACGGTGAAGCCCGGCGTGAACCAGCGGGAGGGGGCGTTCTCCGCCAGCCACGCCACGCCCTCCCGGCGTACCCGCTCGGCGCGTTCCTCCCAGGGACCGGACCCGCCGAAGTGGGCCGAGGTGCAGATCGCGGCCAGGCTCTCCAGCCGCTCGGGGTGGTGGACGGCCAGGTGCAGGCCCACCGCACCGCCCAGCGACACCCCGGCGTACGCGAACCGCTCGATGCCGAGCGAGTCGGCGAGCGCGAGCACCAGGCCGGCGAGGTCGGCCACGGTCGCCCCCGCTCCGATCAGGCCGGGCGCCGAACCGCCGTGCCCGGGCAGATCCCAGCGGACCACCCGGTGACCGGTCGACAACTCGGGCGCCACGTCGTCCCACAGGGCGTACGAGGTGCCCAGCGACGGCCCGAGGAGCAGCGGGGGCGCCGAAGCGGCGCCTTCGACCAGGTGGTTGAGCAGTCTCTCGGTCAACGTCGCTCCAGAGCACGGTCGGTGAGGACACCGGCGGCACCGGTGTAGTGGGCGGGGTCGGTGAGGTCGTCCAGGTCGAGCCCCTGCAACTCCTTCTCCCCGGCGAGGAGTTCACGCAGCGTTCGGTGTTCGGCGTGGGTGCGGCGGGCGAGTTCGGTCAGCAGTTCCTTCGCCCGGGCCCGGCCCAGCACGGGGGCCAGCTCGGCGGACAGCCGCTCCGAGACGATCAGCCCCTCGGTGAGCCCGAGGTGTGCGCGCATCGCCTCCGGACGCACCCGCAGCCCCTCCGTCAGCTCCGCCGTGTCCCGCGCGGCGCCCCCCACCGTCCGCAGCAGGTCCCGCAGCGGCTCCCACTCCGCGTGCCACGCGCCGGCCGGCCGCTCGTCCTCCGCGGCCAGGGAGCCGTACAGGACGGCCGCCAGCTGCGGGGCCCGCCGGGCGGCCGCCGCGACCAGCGTGGAGCGCACCGGGTTCGCCTTGTGCGGCATCGCCGACGAACCGCCGCCGCTGCCCTCGGCGACCTCGCCGATCTCGGTCCGGGACAGCGTCAGGACATCCACGGCGATCTTCCCGAGCGCCCCGGCCGTGAAGGCCAGGCACCCGGCGAGGTCGGCGACCGGGGTGCGCAGGGTGTGCCAGGGCAGGAGCGGCGCGGCGAGCGCGAGTTCCCGGGCGTAGGCCTCGGGCAGCACCGTGGGGTCGGCGACGCCGTACGCCCCGAACGCCGCCAGTGTCCCGGCCGCGCCCGCGAGCTGGACGGGCAGCGACGCACGCACCCGTGCCGTGCGGTCCCGGGCGTCGAGCACCAGCGAACGCCAGCCGGCCGCCTTCAGCCCGAACGTGGTCGGTACGGCGTGCTGGGTGAGCGTGCGGCCCGGCATCGGGGTGTCCCGGTGCTCGGCGGCCGTCCTCCCCAGGGCCGCCGCAGCGCGGCCGAGGTCGACCAGCACCAGGTCCAGGGTGCGGGCGGCGACCAGCATGGTCGCGGTGTCCATGATGTCCTGGCTGGTGGCACCCCGGTGGACGTACGGCCCGTACTCCGCGCCGACCGCCTTCGTCAGGTCGGCGACCAGCGGGATGACCGGGTTGCCGCCCGCCCGGGCGCGCTCCGCGAGGGCGCCGACGTCGAAGCGCGCCGGGTCGGCCGCCTCGGTCACCGCCGCCGCGGCCCCGGCCGGGGCCATCCCGACGGCCGCCTGGGCACGGGTGAGCGCCGCCTCCGCGTCCAGCAGCGCCCGCAGATAGGCACCGTCACCGGTCGCGGACGCGGCGGCGGAGCCGTACCACCCGGGGCCGAGCAGCCCCGTGTCGGCGCCGCCGTTCGTCGCTGCTGTCACTGGAACTCCAGGAAGACCGTCTCGCCCTCGCCCTGAAGGCGGATGTCGAAACGGTAGATCCCCTGGCCCTCCTCGGCGGCGATCAGCGTGCCGCGCCGATCGCCCACCCGGGTGAGCAGCGGGTCGGCGGCGAGTGCCGCGTCGTCGCCGGGCAGGTAGATCCGGGTGAACAGGTGCACCAGCAGCCCGCGCGCGAACACGCAGGCACTGAGGTAGGGGGCGCTGCCGCCGCGCGCACCGGGACGCAGCGTCCGCGCGTACCAGTGACCGTCGGCGTCGGTCTGGATCCGGCCCCAGCCGGTGAACTCCACGCCGTTGCGGCCGAGATGGCCACCGCTCGCCGGGTCGCGCCGCATCGAGCCGTCGGTGGTGGACACGTTCCCTTCCGGGTCGGCGCCCCACAGTTCCACGAAGGCGTCCGGCAGCGGGGCGCCCTCGCCGTCGAGGACGTACCCGTGGACGGTGACCGTGTCCGGGTGACCCAGGGGTGCGATGTCCTCGCCGCCGCGGAACGGCAGGGCGTAGCCGTAGAACGGGCCGACCGTGTGCGACGGGGTCGGCAGCACGTGCTCGGGGCTGCTCGCGTCGATCTTCGTCATGGCAGGTCAGCGCCCTTCTTCGAGCCAGGTGGCGTGCGGGCCGTCCAGCACGATGTCCCAGTGGTACCCCATCGAGAACTCCGGCACGGACAGGCTGTGGTCGTAGGTCGCGACCAGTCGCTGCCGGGCCGCGTCGTCCGTCACCGACTGGATGATCGGGTCGTACGGGAACAGCGGATCGCCGGGGAAGTACATCTGCGTCACCAGCCGCTGGGTGAACGCCGAGCCGAACATCGAGAAGTGGATGTGCGCCGGTCGCCAGGCGTTGAGGTGGTTGCGCCAGGGGTAGGGGCCCGGCCGGACGGTGGTGAAGCGGTAGCCGCCGTCGGCGTCCGTGAGGGTACGGCCGACACCCGTGAAGTTGGGGTCCAGCGGGGCGTCGTGCTGCTCCCGCTGGTGGGCGTACCGGCCGGCCGCGTTGGCCTGCCAGATCTCGATGAGCTGCCCCCGCACCGGCCGCCCGGTGCGGTCCAGCAGCCGCCCGGAGACCGTGATCCGCTCCCCGACGGGCTCGCCGTGGTGCTGCCGGGTCAGGTCGTTGTCGATCTCGGTGAGGTCGCGCTCACCGAAAGCGGGGGAGTGCAGCTCCACCAGCTCCGGGTCCTTGCTGGTGTCGATGGCGACCAGCGGCTGCTTCGGATGCCGGAGCAGGGAGGACCGGTAGGGGGCGTAGTCCCGTCGGGGGTGGTGCTCGACGGGGGCGCCCCCGGCCACGCGCTTCTCGTAGGCGGCGTGTTCGGCGGCGATCTCGCGGTCGATGTCGGCTTGGGTGAGTGTCATGAGCCGTGTCTCTCGATTAATCAGGGCACTGAGCATTTCGGCGAGCTGTTCCTCACGCTGCCACCGGGGCGGCTGCCCGTCAAGGCCGAGTATCGTTCAGTGCACCAACCAACTCGGAGCAGGGAGCGCATATGGCCGCGGTGGACCTCACCACCCACCCCGGGCACCTGGCCCGGCGCCTGCAGCAGGCCCATTACCTGCTGTGGAACACGATGGTCTCGGAGGAGATCACCTCGCCGCAGTTCGCCGTCCTGAACGCGCTGGTCGCCGAGCCGGGGCTGGACCAGCGGACGGTGGGGGAGAGGGTGGGCCTGGACCGGTCGACCATCGCCGAGGTCGTCAGCCGGCTGACCCGGCGCGGGCTGCTCGACAAGGTGCGCGACCCGCAGGACGGCCGCCGCTTCCTGCTGCGCCTCACCGACGCCGGGCTGCGCACCCACCGCAAGCTCGTCGTGCGCACCGGCCGGATGAACCAGGTCTTCCTGGCTCCGCTGTCGGCCGCGGAACAGACCCAGTTCTTCGAGCTCATCCGCCGCGTCGCGGACGCGGCGGAGGGGCTGCGCCGTCCCGGGGAGCCGCCGGCCGGCCAGGGCTGACGCCGCTGCCGGCCCTCGCCGCGGCCGGGGGCGGTTCGGGCGGGAGCGCTCGGGTACCCGGCCGACGCCGTGAAGTCGAGCGCGTGGCCGCCACCGGCGCACGCGGCAGAGGGAGCGCGAGCCATGAAGGCAGTCACCTGGCAGGGGCGGCGGGACGTACGGGTGGAGGAGGTGCCCGATCCCCGGATCGAGGAGCCCACGGACGCCGTCATCCGCATCACCTCGTCCGGCCTGTGCGGCTCGGACCTGCACCTGTACGAGGTGCTCACCCCGTTCATGACCCCGGGCGACATCCTCGGCCACGAACCCATGGGGATCGTGGAGGAGACCGGCTCCGAGGTGCCCAACCTGAGCCGGGGCGACCGGGTCGTGGTGCCCTTCCAGATCGCCTGCGGTCACTGTTACATGTGTTCGTCCGGCCTGATGACCCAGTGCGAGGTCACCCAGGTCACCGGCGAGGGCATGGGCGCCGCCCTGTTCGGCTACACCCGCCTCTACGGCGCCGTACCCGGCGCCCAGGCCGAGTACCTGCGCGTCCCGCAGGCCCACTACGGCCCCATCAAGGTGCCCGAGGGGCCGCCCGACGACCGCTTCGTCTACCTCTCCGACGTGCTCCCCACCGCCTGGCAGGCCGTCGAGTACGCCGCCGTACCGCCCGGCGGCACCGTCGCCGTCCTCGGCCTCGGCCCGATCGGCGACATGTCCTGCCGGATCGCCAAGGCGCGCGGAGCCGAGCGGGTGTTCGGTATCGACCTGGTGCCGGAACGGCTGGCGCGGGCCGGCCGCCGGGGCGTCGAGACGTACGACCTTCGGGTGTTCGACGACGAGAAGGAACTGGTGCGGGCGATCCGGGACGTGACCGACGGCCGGGGTCCGGACGCCGTGATCGACGCCGTCGGGACCGAGGCGCACGGCAGCGCCGCCGCCAAGCTGGCCCAGACCGCGACCGGGCTGCTGCCCCGCAAGATCGCGGGACCGCTCGCGGAGCGCTTCGCCGTCGACCGGCTCGGCGCCCTCCACATGGCGATCGACCTGGTCCGCCGCGGCGGCACGATCTCCCTCAGCGGGGTGTACGGCGGGACGGCCGACCCGCTGCCGCTGCTCACCCTCTTCGACAAGCAGATCCAGCTGCGCATGGGCCAGGCCAACGTCCGGCGCTGGACCGACCGGATCATGCCGTACCTGACCGACGAGGACCCGCTCGGCGTGGCGGACTTCGCCACCCACCGGCTGCCGCTGTCCGAGGCACCGCACGCCTACGAGATGTTCCAGCGCAAGCAGGACGGCGCGGTCAAGATCCTCTTCAAGCCGTAGCCGTAGCCGTAGCCGTAGCTGCGGCCGTAGCCGCGGCTCATGACCCCAGGATCTCCGCGAGGTCGTACCGCACCGGCTCCTCCAGCTGGGCGTAGGTGCAGGTGTCCGGTGCCCGGTCCGGGCGCCAGCGGCGGAACCGGGCCGTGTGCCGGAAGCGGGCCCCGTTCTCCATGTGGTCGTACGCCACCTCCGCCACCCGCTCGGGCCGCAGCGGGATCCAGGACAGGTCCTTCCTGCCGGACCAGCGGCTCGGCGCCCCCGGCAGCCGGGCCGACTCGTGCGCCGCCTCCTCGGCCCAGGCGGCCCACGGGTGCCCGGAGACGTCGGCCATGCGCAGCGGCTCCAGCTCCTCGATCAGCTCGGCCCGCCGCTTCATCGGGAACGCGGCCGACACCCCCACGTGCTGCAGCGCGCCCCGGTCGTCGTACAGGCCGAGCAGCAGCGAGCCGACCACCGGGCCGCTCTTGTGGAGCCGGTAGCCCGCCACCACCACGTCGGCGGTCCGCTCGTGCTTGACCTTGAACATGGCACGCTCGTCCTGGCGGTACCGCAGGCCGAGCGGCTTCGCGATGACCCCGTCGAGTCCGGCCCCCTCGTACTGCTCGAACCACTGCCGGGCCACCTCGACGTCGGTCGTCGCCGGGGCCAGGTGCACGGGCGGCGTCACCCCGGACAGCGCCCGGGTGAGCAGGGCGCGGCGGTCGGTCAGCGGGACGTCCAGGAGGGACTCGTCGGCCAGCGCCAGCAGGTCGAAGGCGACGAAGGAGGCGGGCGTCCGCTCCGCCAGCGTGCGCACCCGGGAGTCCGCCGGATGGATCCGCTCGGTCAGCGCGTCGAAGTCCAGCCGGCCCTCCCGCGCGATCACGATCTCCCCGTCCAGCACGCAGCGCTCCGGCACACGCTCCGTCAGCGCCGCCACCAGCTCCGGGAAATACCTGGTCAACGGCTTCCCGGTGCGGCTGCCGAGCTCCACCTCCGGGCCGTCCCGGAACACGATCGCGCGGAAGCCGTCCCACTTCGCCTCGTACTGCATGTCCGGTGGGATCCTCGCCACCGGCTTGGCGAGCATCGGCTTCACGGGCGGCATCACCGGCAGATCCATGCGTTCGACTCTACGAGCGCTCCCCGCGCCCCGCTCGTCGCGCGGCGCTGGCCGATGTGCGGGGCGGGGACGGTGCGCCTACCGTGGCCGCATGGCCGATGCGGTGGAACTGGAGGTGGCCGGGCGGACGGTACGGCTGTCCAGCCCGGACAAGGTGTTCTTCCCGGAACGCGGTTTCACCAAGCTGGACGTCGCCCGCTACTACGCGGCCGTGGGCCCCGGCATCCTGCGCGCGCTGCGCGACCGCCCCACCACCCTCCAGCGTTACCCGGACGGCGTCGAGGGCGAGTGGTTCTACCAGAAGCGGGCGCCCAAGGGCATGCCCGGCTGGATCCCCACCGCCCACATCACCTTCCCCAGCGGCCGCTCCGCCGACGAGATGTGCCCCACCGAAGAGGCCGCCGTGGTGTGGGCGGCGCAGTACGGCACCGTCACCTTCCACCCGTGGCCGGTGCGCCGCACGGACGTCGACCGCCCCGACGAACTCCGCATCGACCTCGATCCGCAGCCCGGCACCGACTTCGCCGACGCCGTCCGCGCCGCCCACGAACTGCGCGCCGTCCTCGACGAGTTCGGCGGACTGCGGGGCTGGCCCAAGACCTCCGGCGGTCGCGGGCTGCACGTCTTCGTGCCCATCGAACCGCGCTGGACCTTCACCCAGGTCCGGCGCGCCGCGATCGCGGTCGGCCGCGAACTCGAACGCCGGATGCCGGACCGGGTGACCATCAAGTGGTGGAAGGAGGAACGCGGCGAGCGGATCTTCGTCGACTACAACCAGACCGCCCGCGACCGCACCATCGCCTCCGCCTACTCCCTGCGGCCCCACCCGGACGCCCCCGTCTCCGCGCCGCTGCGCTGGGTCGAGGTCGACGACGTCCGCCCGGAGGACTTCGACCTGGTCACCATGCCGGCGCGGTTCGCCGAGGTGGGCGACGTGCACGCCGACATGGACGACCACGCCTTCTCCCTCGACCCGCTCCTGGAACTCGCCCGCCGTGACGAACACGACCACGGCCTCGGCGACCTGCCGTACCCGCCCGAGTACCCGAAGATGCCGGGCGAGCCGAAGCGCGTCCAGCCGAGCCGGGCCCGGCCCGGACAGTCCTCCTGACGCGCCGGCCGTCCTGGGCCCCGTCCACGCTCGCTGACCTCCTGTCACCCGGGGCTATGCTGATCGGCAGCCGCCGACGAGGAGGGCCGAGGTGTCCGAGGCAGTGTCGCGCCCCACCCTGGAGGCCGTGGCCGCGCGGGCCGGGGTGTCCCGGGCGACCGCCTCCCGGGTCGTCAACGGCGGCGACGGCGTGCGTGAGCCCCTCGTGGCGCGGGTCCGGCAGGCGGTCGAGGAACTCGGCTACGTCCCCAACCAGGCGGCCCGCTCCCTGGTGACCAGACGGCACGACGCCGTCGCCGTCGTGATCGCCGAACCCGAGACCCGGATCTTCACCGACCCCTTCTTCGCCCTCCAGTTGCGCGGCATCAGCAAGGAACTGACCGCCCACGACAACCAACTGGTGCTGCTGCTCACCGAGGGACGGGACGACCACGCGCGGGTCGCCCGCTACCTCGCCGGCGGCCACGTCGACGGCGCACTCGTCTTCTCGCTGCACCTCGACGACCCGCTGCCCGGCCTGATCGAGGGCGCCAAGGTCCCCACCGTGTTCGGCGGGCGGCCCGGCTGGAGCGACGGCTCGAACGACGTCGTGTACGTCGACTCCGACAACCGGGGCGGCGCCCGGGACGCCGTACGCCATCTCGCGGGACTCGGCCGGACCCGGATCGCGCACATCACCGGGCCCCTGGACCAGACCTCCGCGGCCGACCGCCTCGACGGCTACCGGGACGTCATGGGGCAGGCCGACCCGCGGCTGGTCGTGACCAGCGACTTCACCCCGGCCGGCGGAGAGCGCGCCATGGCCGAACTCCTCGACCGCTGCCCGGACGTCGACGCCGTGTTCGCCGCCAACGACCTGACCGCGCTCGGCGTCCTGCGCGTGCTGCGCGAGCGCGGCCGCCGGGTGCCCGAGGACGTGGCCGTGATCGGATTCGACGACCTCCTGCCCGTGACCGAGCAGGACGGACCGTCGCTGACGACGGTCCGTCAGGACATCGAGGAGATGGGCCGGCTGATGGCCCGGCTGCTGCTGCGCGGCCTGCACCGCAGCGAGCCGGCGGACAAGCCGTCCAGTGTCATCCTGCCCACGACACTGGTACGGCGCGCTTCCGCCTAGCCTGCTTCCGACGGCCCCGCCGGGCTCAGCCCTGCTGCGGTCGGCTGTTGATCACCGCGAACCGGGCGCCGTACGGGTCGGCCAGCTTGGCCATCCGGCCCACCCCCTCCAGCGTGGTGGCCGGCATCCGTACCCTGCCGCCCGTCTGCTGCGCCTTCTCGACCACGGCGTCCGGGTCCTCCACCTCGAAGTACGGCAGCCAGTACGCGCCCACCTGCGCCTCGGCCGGATCCTCGGCCAGCGGCACCATCCCGCCGAACATCGACCCCTCGTCGCCGCCCGCCGGATTGACACAGGTGTAGGTCCCGCCGGGGAACGGCGCCGCGGAGGTCTCCAGACCCAGCACCTTGGAGTAGAAGGCGGCGGCCGCCGCGATGTCCGCGGTGTACAGCTCGACCCAGCACAGCGAACCCGGTTCGCCCGCCACGTCGACACCCTTCCGCGACGCGGGCTGCCAGATGCCGAAGGGCACGCCCGCCTGGTCGGACAGGAGCCCCACCCGGCCCTGGTCCAGCACGTCCGTCGGCTGGAGGAGGACACCGCCGTGCGCCTGCTCGGCGGTCTTTGCGGTCGCCTGCGCGTCGGCGCTCTGGAAGTACACCGTCCAGGCCGGCGGGCCCTGCTCCGGTGCGGTCCCCACACCGCCGGCCACGATCCGGCCGTCGAGCTGGAAGAACCCGTAACCGCCGGCGTCGGGCCCCGCCGACTGGAACCGCCAGCCGAAGAGACCGCTGTAGAAGGAGACGGCGCCGTCGATCTCGGGCGTGCCGAGGTCGATCCAGTTGGGAGCGCCGTCGACGAAACGGGTGGTGAGCATCATCGCCCTCCTCATAAGGGTCCCGTTCTCTGCTCCACCGAGTCTTCCACCGCCCACTGACAATCAGGGCCGGACCACGCCCACCGAACCGGATCCGTGCCGCGCGCCGCCGTGCACGGGCGTGGCACGTGGGCGCATCATCGACACCGATGCGGTGGGCCGGACCCGCGTTGAGCGGGCGTTGATCGAACGTTTTTCACCGCACGGCACGATCCTGGCCATGCACTTCGACACCATGACCACGCCCCGTACGCCCGTCCCGGCCTGGCAGGCGCAGGCGCTGTGCGCGCAGACCGGGGGCGACTTCTTCTTCCCCGAGCCCGGCAGCTCGGTGCGCGAGGCGAAGCGCATCTGCGGTATGTGCGAGATGCGTTCCGCCTGCCTGGAGTACGCGCTGGACAACGACGAACGCTTCGGTGTCTGGGGCGGGCTCTCCGAGAAGGAGCGCCTGCGACTGCGCCGGGCGTCCCGCTGAACCGGACGCCGCGCCAGGTGCCCCCGCCCGCCGTCCCGGGGGGTCAGGCGCCGGCGCGGGCCGCCATCCGGGCCTTGCGAGCGGCCAGCTTCTCGTCGAACTTGAGGGCTTCCGCGTTCAGCCCGCCCATGAACAGGCCGAGTTCCTCCTGCGCCTGCAGGCCCTCGGGGCCGAGCCCGTCGATCTCCAGGACCTTCAGGTGGCGCAGCACCGGCTGGAGCACGTCGTCGTGGTGGATGCGCATGTTGTAGACCTCGCCGATCGCCATCTGCGCGGCGGCGCGCTCGAAGCCCGGGATGCCGTGGCCGGGCATCCGGAAGTTGACCACGACGTCCCGCACCGCCTGCATGGTCAGGTCGGGGGCCAGTTCGAACGCGGACTTCAGGAGGTTGCGGTAGAAGACCATGTGCAGGTTCTCGTCGGTCGCGATGCGGGCCAGCATGCGGTCGCAGACCGGATCACCGGACTGGTGGCCGGTGTTGCGGTGCGAGATACGGGTCGCGAGCTCCTGGAACGCCACATAGGCGACCGAGTGCAGCATCGAGTGGCTGTTGTCCGACTCGAAGCCCTCGCTCATGTGCGACATCCGGAACGCCTCCAGCTTGTCCGGGTCGACCGCGCGCGAGGCGAGCAGGTAGTCACGCATGACGATCCCGTGCCGGCCCTCCTCGGCGGTCCAGCGGTGCACCCAGGTGCCCCAGGCGCCGTCCCGGCCGAACAGCGAGGCGATCTCGTGGTGGTAGCTGGGCAGGTTGTCCTCGGTGAGCAGGTTCACCACCAGGGCGATCCGGCCGATCTCGGTGACCTTGGACTGCTCCTTCTCCCAGGCCTGCCCGTCCTCGAAGAAGCCGGGGAAGTTACGGGCGTCGGTCCAGGGCACGTACTCGTGGGGCATCCAGTCCTTGGCGACCTTCAGATGGCGGTTCAGTTCCTTCTCGACCACTTCCTCCAGGGCGTACAGCAGTCGCGCGTCGGTCCAGGCGGACGAGCTGCCGAGGTGGGGAGAAGTGATCGTCACGAGAACTCCAGGGGGACGCCGAACAAGGGGGAAAGAACGCGAAAGAACCGGCGAGCGGGGCCGGGAACCTACGAGATCGTAGGCTACGAATCCGTAGGTTACGAAGCCGTAGGTTAAGTGCGCTGTAAAGATCGCTGATCAGGTGCTGTGCGCGCGGCGAATCGGGACATGTCAACCGGCCCCGGCATCCGCAGGTCCCAGGGCCGGAGAGGTGAATCGATCGCCCGTCAGACGTACAGCTCCCGCAGGCGGACCGAGAGGCACGTCACACATCCTTCCAGCTTCTCGAACTCGGAGATGTCCACCGTGACGACGTCGTGGCCGAGATCGGTCAGCAACTCCGCGGTCTTCGGGGCGCTCGCCGACATCAGCAGCTTGCCGCCGCCGAGCAGCACCACGTGGGCGCCCGCGTCCTCGGGCACCGCCAGGAAGCCCGGGAACAGCGACGGCCGGTCCACGTTCGGGATGTGCCCGAGAATCGTCCCGTCGGGGAGCGCGGTCACCGCCGACTTCAGGTGCAGCACCTTGCTCACCGGTACCGCCACCACCCGGGCACCCAGCGGTTCGAAGGCGGCCCGCAGCTGCTGCACCCCGGCCGCGTTGGTCCGCCCGCCGCGGCCGACGTAGACGGTGTCGCCGACCTTGAGGACGTCACCGCCGTCCAGAGTGCCCGGCTCCCACACCCAGTTGACCGAGCAGCCGAGGCGGGCCACCGCCTCCTCGACGCCCGCGGTCTCGGCCCGCCGGGACTCGGCGCCGGGCCGGGTGATCAGGGCCACGTTCCGGAACATGACGACGGTGTCCTCGACGAAGACCGAGTCCGGGCAGTCGTCCTCCGGGTCCACCTCGATGGTCTCCCAGCCGTGCGCGCGCAGGGTCTCCACGTACGCCTCCCACTGCTCCCGGGCGAGCCCGGCGTCGACCTTCTCCCGCTCGATGTGCGTCACCAGGCCTTCGGCGAGATGCGGGCTGGGGCGGCGGACGAGGGCCTTCTTGCTGGGCACGTCGGGTCTCCGGGGTCGGGGGGCGCGGTCCGGCACCCGTCGTGGGGGTGCCGGACCGCCATCATGCAGGGCGCGCCCGTGTCGACAAAACCCCTGCCGTCAGGCTGTGCCCTCGCCGAGACGTGCCACCTCCTCCGGCGTGGTGGCCGTCAGCCCGCCGTCCGCCATCAGCAGCCAGCGGGTGATCCCGATCGACTCCAGGAACGGCACGTCGTGACTGGCCACGACCAGGGCGCCCTGGTAGGACTCCAGGGCCGTGGTCAGCTGCCGGACGCTGGCCATGTCGAGGTTGTTCGTCGGCTCGTCCAGCATCAGCAGCTGCGGGGCGGGTTCGGCCAGCAGCAGCGCGGCCAGGGCGGCCCGGAAGCGTTCGCCGCCGGAGAGCGTGGCCGCCTTCTGATCGGCGCGGGCGCCCCGGAACAGGAAGCGCGCCAGGCGCGCCCGGATCCGGTTGTTGGTGGCGCCCGGCGCGAACCGGGCCACGTTCTCCACGACGCTCGCCCCGTCGTCGAGGATGTCGAGGCGCTGGGGCAGGAAGCGCAGCGGCACATGGGTGTGCGCCTCGCCCGCGACCGGCGCCAGTTCCCCGGCGATCGTGCGCAGCAGCGTCGTCTTGCCCGCGCCGTTGCGCCCGATCAGCGCGATCCGCTCGGGGCCGCGCAGATCCAGGATCCCCTCGACCCGCGCACCGTGGGCCAGCTCCAGGTTCTCCAGGGTGAGCACGTTGCGGCCCGGCGGCACGGCCGTGTGGGGCAGTTCGACGCGGATCTCGTCGTCGTCCCGTACCGCCTCCACCGCCTCGTCGAGCCGTTCCCTCGCCTCGGCGAGCCGCTCCTCGTGCATGATGCGGTGTTTGCCGGCCGACTCCTGCGCGGCCCGCTTGCGCGCCCCCATGACGATCTTGGGCTCGCGTTTCTGCTCGTACATCTTCTGCCCGTAGCGCTTGCGGCGGGCCAGTTTGACCTGGGCGTCGGAGAGTTCCCGCCGCTGCTTGCGGACGTCGGCCTCCGCGACCCGCACCATGCGCTCGGCCGCCTCCTGTTCGGCGGCGAGAGCCTCCTCGTACGCCGAGAAGTTGCCGCCGTACCAGGTGACCTCCCCGGCGTGCAGGTCGGCGATCTGGTCGACCAGGTCGAGGAGTTCGCGGTCGTGACTGACCACGATCAGCACGCCGGGCCAGGAGCTGACGGCCGTGTACAGGCGCTTGCGCGCGTACAGGTCGAGGTTGTTGGTGGGCTCGTCGAGCAGCAGCACGTCCGGACGGCGCAGCAGCAGCGCGGCCAGCCGCAGCAGCACCGACTCGCCGCCGGACACCTCGCCGACGGTCCGGTCCAGGCCGATGTGACCGAGCCCCAGTTCGCCGAGGGTGGCCAGGGCGCGCTCCTCGACGTCCCAGTCGTCGCCGAGGGTCTCGAAGTGCTCCTCGGACGCGTCACCCGCCTCGATGGCGCCGAGCGCGGCCCGGCGGGCGGCGATGCCGAGCACCTCGTCGACCCGCAGCGCGGTGTCCAGCGTGACGTTCTGCGGGAGGCAGCCGACCTCGCCGGCCACCTTCACGGTGCCGTCGGACGGGGTGAGCTCGCCGGCGACGAGCTTCAGAAGGGTTGATTTGCCTGATCCGTTGACGCCGACCAGGCCGGTGCGGCCGGGTCCGAAGGCGACGTCCAGGCCCTCGAAGACGGCGGAGCCGTCGGGCCAGGAGAAGGACAGGGCGGTACAGGTGACGGAAGCAGACATGGGGCGCCTCGCGGTTGCTTGTGGTGTCGGGGGCAATCGCGTGTCGAGACACCGCGGGGCAGCAGCCGGGGGGCGGGGAAGGGTCCCGCGCCGGAGGACGGCTCGTACGCCGAGGTCGAACGCCACAGACACACCTCGCGGGTGTGACGCGGTGTCTCAGGACCTCAGACGAGCAACGTCCTTCTCCAATCGACGGCAACAGGACGTGGAACAGGTTAGGGGGACGCCGGAAGGGGCGTCAAAGGAATTAACGCGGTCCAGGCGGCGCAGGCCCGGTGGTGGTTCAGCAGGCGTCCCGCATCAGTTCGGCGAGGTCGTGGTCCAGGTCCAGCTGGAGGTGTTCGAGACCGGCCGGCACCAGCTCCCCGGTGGCCTCCAGGAACCGGGTGATCTCGCTCGTGCGCACGTGGACCACGGCGGTGCCCTCGGGGGCGTGGAACTCCAGCACCGTCCGGTCGTACCCGTACGGCCGCACCCGCA
The DNA here is from genome assembly GCF_040640875.1 of Streptomyces sp. NPDC021562. Taxonomy (NCBI): domain Bacteria; kingdom Bacillati; phylum Actinomycetota; class Actinomycetes; order Kitasatosporales; family Streptomycetaceae; genus Streptomyces; species Streptomyces sp. NPDC021562. The sequence continues at coordinate 48,737 of NZ_JBFACN010000018.1, read as the reverse complement.
CGTCCCCGTCGCCCTCCGGGGCGTGCAGCCCGGCCGCGAGCAGCTCGCGGGAGAACGTCCAGCAGACGTCGACGCCCTCCAGGGTGGCCGGCGCCGGGAAGGTCATGCGGACGGCGAACGGGTCCTCACGGTCGTAGTGCAGCGTGGCGGGAATGCTCGGCATGCGCGGCGCCGCGGCGACAAGACGGGCCTCTACGGGCTGCTCGATGACGATGGACAACGCCTTGCTCCCTCATGACGGCTGAACGAATATCCGGGCGGGTGAGACCTGGCACTGGAAGAGACGACCGGCACGGACCATCCGTGCACATGAAGTGCGAGTGACCTCTGTCACCGGGGTTATTCACACCGCCGGCTTACCCCCCGCGGGGCCACCGGGCCCTCTTTACGCCACCGGGACGGTCGGCTAGCTTCGCGCGCCATGAGGCGTATGGGGAGCACGCGACGGACCGGACGGGTACGACGGACGAGGCGGGTGGCGGCCGTGGGGGTGGCGTGCACGGCGGTCCTGGCGGCGCTGACCGCCGGCTCCGCGCGGGCCGCGACTCCCGCGCCGCACTGGGCGCTGAAGGACACCGGCACCCCGGACGTGCGCTTCCGCGGCCTGGCCGCCGTCGACCGGGACACCGCCTGGCTGGCGGGCACCGGCGGCACCGTGCTGCGCACCACGGACGGCGGCGCGCACTGGCGGAACGTCTCGCCGCCGGGCGCCGGCGACCTCCAGTTCCGCGACGTGGAGGCGCTCGACTCCCGGCACGCGGTGGTCCTGGCCATCGGCGAGGGCGAGGCGTCCCGCGTCTACCGCACCGAGGACGGCGGCACGACCTGGACCGAGTCGTTCCGCAACACCGACCCGGCGGCCTTCTACGACTGCCTGGCCTTCTTCGACCACCGCCACGGCCTCGCCGTGAGCGACCCGGTCGACGGCAGGTTCCGCATCCTGTCCACCGGCGACGGCGGCCGCACCTGGCGGGTGCTGCCGAACGCCGGCATGCCGGCCGCCCTGGACGGCGAGGCGGGCTTCGCGGCGAGCGGGCAGTGCCTGGTCACCTCCGGACCCGAGGACGCCTGGCTGGCCACCGGCGGCGGCGCGCACGCGCGCGTGCTGCACTCCGCCGACCGCGGACTGACCTGGACCGCGGCCGACACGCCGATCCCGGCGGGCGACCCCGCCAGGGGCGTCTTCGCCCTCGCCTTCCGCGACCGCGCCCACGGCCTCGCCGTCGGCGGCGACTACCGTGCGGACCAGCCCTCCCCGCTGGCGGCCGCGGCCACCCCGGACGGCGGCCAAAGCTGGCGGCCCGCCGCCACCCCGCCGCCCGCCTACCGCTCCGGCGTCACCTGGCTCCCGCACAGCCGCACGGCCGCCCTCGCCGTCGGCCCCACCGGCACCGACCTGACCACCGACGGCGGCCGCACCTGGCGGACCGTCGACACCGGCTCCTACGACACCGTGGCCTGCACCCCGGACCTCGGCTGCTGGGCGGCCGGCGAACAGGGCCGGGCGGCGCGCCTGGAGGGCTGACCCCCGGGTGACCGGCGGCGGCAGGCCACGAAGGGGGGCGGTCGTCGTGCCGCGCGGCCGGCGCCCGGAAGAGCCGGGTGTCCCGCCGGGCCGGGGCGGCCCCGTGACCGCACGCGCGCGTGCCGGGCCGTACGCTCGGGGCCACCATGACGACCGTACGCGTACCCGCGGGCTGGCCCGCGACCGAGGAAGCCGCCCTGGCGGTCCAGGACGAACTGCGGGGGCGGGTGATCCTCGACGAGCCGGGCCCGGCGCCCGGCACCGGGCACGTGACGGGCGTGGACGTGGCCTACGACGACGAACGCGACCTGGTCGCGGCGGCCGCCGTGGTGCTGGACGCGGCGACCCTGGAGACCGTCGCGGAGGCGACCGCCGTCGGCCGGGTCTCCTTCCCGTACGTGCCGGGGCTGCTCGCCTTCCGCGAGATCCCCACCGTACGGGCCGCTCTCGACGCCCTGCCCTGCCCGCCCGGGCTGGTCGTCTGCGACGGCTACGGCCTCGCCCACCCGCGCCGCTTCGGCCTCGCGAGCCACCTCGGAGTCCTCACCGGCCTGCCCACCATCGGCGTCGCCAAGAACCCGTTCACCTTCGGGTACGACGACCCGGGCGCCCCGCGCGGCAGCCACACGCCGCTGCTCGCGGGCGCCGAGGAGGTCGGCCGCGCCCTGCGCACCCGGGACGCCGTCAAGCCGGTCTTCGTCTCCGTCGGCCACCGGGTGAGCCTGGACAACGCCTGCGCCCACACCCTCGCGCTCAGCCCGCGCTACCGCCTGCCGGAGACCACCCGCCGCGCGGACGCGCTGTGCCGCGGGGCGCTGCGGGACGCCCGGTCCGAGTAGCGAATCTGAGTACGAGTACGGATGCCGCTGTTACATGCCGACGGCAGGCTGGCCGCATGACGACACACCGTGAGTCCATGGCCCACACCGCCCGCCCCGCCGAGCGCCCCATGACGGCCGCGCTGGTCCTCGCCGTGGTGGCGGGGCTCGCCTGGACGGCCGGGATGCTCTACACCGTGCTCCAGTGGCAGGCGTAGGGCAGCCCTGGAGTCACGGGACACCCGGGGTTCACAGTGTCGCGGCCACCCGGAAGCCGATCCCGGCCGCCCGCAGCCGGTCGATGAGCGCGTCGCCCATGGCCTGTGCCGTGGTGACCTGCCCGGCCGTGGCGGGCAGCTCGTCGAAGGCGAGGCAGAGCGCCCCCTCGGCGAACATCTTCGCCGTCTCGCCGTAGCCCGGATCGCCGCCCGAGACCTCCGTGAAGACGCGTCGGCCGCCGCCCTCGCCGACGAACCGCAACCGGAACCAGCTGCGCGCCCGCTTCTCGGCGCTCGGCCCCTCGCCGGGCTTGAGCCGGTCCGACAGCCAGCGCCGGGCCGGCGGCACCTGGGCAGCCGCGGCGACCGCGCCGACGGCCGCCACCCCGCCGAGCGCCACCGGCAGGTGCCTGACGGCCGCGTAGTGCCGGTAGCGGAAGTCGGGGCCGTAACGGCCCAGGGCCCTCGCCGAACGGCGCACTATCTGGGCGTCGATGGTGGGCAGCGGCAGCGCCCAGGCCCCGATCTCCCGGGCGAACCGCGGCGCACCGGCCGGCGCGGTCGCCCGCCGGCCCATCAGCCGGGGCTCGTGCCGGGCCCGGTCCCGCGCGGCGGCGGCCATCTGCCGGGGACGCGCGAACTGCTCCAGCGCGGAGGCGAAGGTGCCGCCGGAGAAGGCCGCTTCGGCGGTGACGAAACCGTCCACCGTCAGAGGCACGCCCTCCGGCAGCCGGCACACCGTGAAGTAGGCGCCCAGGTCGTGCGGCACCGAGTCGAAACCGCAGGCGTGCACCAGACGGGCGCCGGTCTCCCGCGCGCGTGCGTCGTGGCGGACGTACATCAGGTCGACGAACTCGGGCTCCCCGCACAGGTCCAGGTAGTCGGCCCCGGTGTCCGCGCAGGCCGCGACCAGCTCCTCGCCGTACCGGCCGTACGGACCGACGGTCGAGGCCACCACGCGCGCGTGCTCGGCGAGGGCGCGGATCGAGGCCGGTTCCGTGACGTCGGCGTGCAGCAGGCCCACCTTCGCGCCATCCGGCAGCCGTTCGCGCAGCGCCCGCAGCCTGCGTTCGTCGCGGGCCGCCACCGCCCAGCGCAGGCCCTCGGGGGCGTGCGCGGCCAGGTACTCGGCGGTGAGCTCGCCGACGAACCCGGTGGCCCCGAAGAGGACGATGTCGTAGGGACGGTCCGTCGATTTCAGCCTGCTCATGACACCTCTTGGTGGTCGAACCCGCGCCGTTGTCGGTGGCTGAGGCTAGCGTGAAGGGTGCGGACGCACCCCCACCGGGTATCTTGACTAAGCGCTTGCTCGTCCACTCTTGTGCCCAGTGGAACGTGTTCTTAGCATCATCGGTGTTACATCAGTTGTGTCACACGACTCCATCGGACCGGGGGCGCCATGACCACGGCAGGGACGCCAGGACAGGGCCCGCTCGCCGGCGTGCGCGTGGTCGAGCTGGCCGGCATCGGACCGGGTCCGTTCGCCGCGATGCTCCTCGCGGACCTGGGCGCCGACGTGGTCCGCGTCGACCGGCCCGGCGGCCCGGGGCTGGCGATCGACCCGGCGTACGACGTCACCAACCGCAACAAACGCTCGGTGCTCGTCGACCTGAAGTCCCCGGACGGCCCCGCCCGGGTCCTCGGACTCGCCGCCCGGGCCGACATCCTCGTCGAGGGCTACCGCCCCGGCGTCGCCGAGCGCCTCGGTGTCGGTCCCGCGGACTGCCACGCCCGCAACCCCCGACTGGTCTACGGCCGGATGACCGGCTGGGGTCAGGAGGGGCCGCTGGCCCACCGCGCCGGGCACGACATCGCGTACATCGCCCTCACCGGCACCCTAGGCATGATCGGCCGCCCCGACGAACCCCCGGCGGTACCCGCCAACCTCCTCGGCGACTACGCGGGCGGCGCCCTCTACCTGGTCGTCGGCGTCCTGGCGGCGCTCCACCACGCGCGCGCGACCGGCACCGGCCAGGTGGTGGACGCCGCCATCGTGGACGGCACCGCGCACCTGTCCGCGATGATCCACGGAATGCTGGCCGCGGGCGGCTGGCAGGACCGGCGCGCCGCCAACCTGCTGGACGGCGGCTGCCCCTACTACGGCACCTACGAGACCGCCGACGGCCGGTACATGGCGGTCGGCGCCCTGGAGCCGCAGTTCTACGCCGAGTTCCTCGGCCTGCTCGGCGGCCTGGAGGACCTGGCCGACGCCCGCAAGGACTGGACCCGGTGGGACGAGCTGCGCGAGCGGGTCGCCGCCCGCTTCAAGGCGCGCACGCGGGACGAGTGGACGGCGGTCTTCGAGGGGTCCGACGCCTGCGTGGCCCCCGTGCTGTCCCTGGGGGAGGCCCCGCGCCACCCCCATCTGGCCGCCCGCGCCACCTTCACCGACCACGGCGGCATCACCCAGCCGGCCCCCGCCCCCCGCTTCTCCGCGACCCCCACGAGCGTACGCACCGCCCCCGCGCAACCGGGCGCCCACACCACCGAGGTGGCCCACGACTGGGCAGTACCACCCCTCCTCCCTGCCCCCGACCCCACCGGCCACCCTCACGACGAGAACCCCCGCGACGTCGGCGGCTCCCGCGACGCTCACGACAAGGACACCGTCTGATGGAGCTCTCGACCTTTCTCGACTACGCGGGGGACCCGCGGCGAGCCGCGGATCAGGCGGCCGCGTTGGAGTCGGCGGGCCTCGACGCGGTCTGGGTCGCGGAGGCGTACGGCTTCGACTCGCCCACCGTCATGGGCTACCTGGCCGCCCGCACCGAACGGATGAAGATCGGCTCCGCGATCCTGAACGTCTACTCGCGGACCCCCGCCCTCATCGCCCAGACGGCGGCCGGCCTCGACGCCGTCTCCGGCGGCCGGGCGATCATCGGCCTCGGCGCCTCGGGCCCCCAGGTGGTCGAGGGCTGGCACGGCAAGCCCTACGACAAGCCGCTCGGCCGCACCCGCGAGACCATCGAGCTGACCCGGCGGATCCTGCGCCGCGAAACCATCGACCACCACGGCATCACCGACATGCCGCGCCCGGGCGGCCTCGGCAAGCCGCTGAAGATCCTCACCAAGCCGGTCCGCCCCGAGGTCCCGCTCTACGTCGCCTCCCTCGGCCCCGCCAACGTCCGGATGACCGCCGAGATCGCCGACGGCTGGCTGCCCACCCTGTTCATCCCGGAGAAGGCCCGGGACGTCTGGGGGACCCCGCTCGCCCAGGGCGCCGCCCGGCGCGACCCGGCCCTCGGCGAACTGAAGATCGTCGCCGGCGGACTGCTGGCCATCGGCGCGGACGCGGCCGCCGCCCGCGACCTCGCCCGCCCCCGGATCGCCCTCTACGTCGGCGGCATGGGCGCGCCCGGCAGGAACTTCTACAACGACCTCGCCGTCGCCTACGGCTACGAGAAGGAGGCCCGGCTCATCCAGGAGCTGTACCTCGACGGCCGGCACCGGGACGCCGCGGCGGCCGTACCGGACGAGTTCTGCGAACTCATATCCCTGTGCGGCCCGGCAGGCTACGTCCGCGAGCGCGTCGAGGCCTTCCGCGAGGCCGGCGTGACCATGCTGGACGTCACCCCCGTCGGCCCGGACCCGGCCCGCCTGGTCGAGACCGTCAGGAACTGGCTCTGACCCCACCGTCGCCCTGCGCGAACCCTCGTTGAAAGGCTTGTCAGTGAGCACCGAAGCGTATGTGTACGACGCGATCCGCACCCCGCGCGGCCGCGGCAAGGCGAACGGCGCCCTGCACGGCACGAAGCCCATCGACCTGGTCGTCGGACTCATCCACGAGCTCCGGAACCGCTTCCCGGGCCTCGACCCCGCCGCCATCGACGACATCGTGCTCGGTGTCGTCGGCCCGGTCGGCGACCAGGGCTCCGACATCGCACGGATCGCCGCCATCGCCGCCGGACTGCCCGACACCGTGGCGGGCGTCCAGGAGAACCGCTTCTGTGCCTCCGGCCTCGAGGCGGTCAACATGGCGGCCGCCAAGGTCCGCTCCGGCTTCGAGGACCTCGTCCTCGCCGGCGGCGTCGAGTCGATGTCGCGGGTGCCGATGGCCTCGGACGGCGGCGCCTGGTTCAACGACCCGATGACCAACCTGGACGTCAACTTCGTCCCGCAGGGCATCGGCGCCGACCTGATCGCCACCATCGAGGGCTTCTCACGGCGGGACGTCGACGAGTACGCGGCGCTCTCCCAGGAGCGCGCGGCCACCGCCTGGAAGGAGGGCCGCTTCGACCGCTCCGTGGTCCCGGTCAAGGACCGCGCCGGCCTCACCGTCCTCGACCACGACGAACACCTGCGGCCCGGCACCACCGCCGACTCCCTCGCCAAGCTGAAGCCCTCCTTCGCCGACATCGGCGAACTCGGCGGCTTCGACGCGGTCGCCCTGCAGAAGTACCACTGGGTCGAGAAGATCGACCACGTCCACCACGCGGGCAACTCCTCCGGCATCGTCGACGGCGCCTCCCTGGTCGCCATCGGCTCGAAGGAGATCGGCGAGCGCTACGGCCTCACCCCGCGCGCGCGGATCGTCTCGGCGGCCGTCTCCGGCTCGGAGCCGACCATCATGCTCACCGGCCCCGCCCCGGCCACCCGCAAGGCCCTCGCCAAGGCCGGCCTGACCATCGACGACATCGACCTGGTCGAGATCAACGAGGCGTTCGCGGCGGTCGTGCTGCGCTTCGTGAAGGACATGGGTCTGTCCCTGGACAAGGTCAACGTCAACGGCGGGGCCATCGCGCTCGGCCACCCGCTGGGCGCCACCGGCGCGATCATCCTCGGCTCGCTCGTCGACGAGCTGGAGCGCCAGGACAAGCGCTACGGCCTCGCCACGCTGTGCGTGGGCGGCGGCATGGGCATCGCCACCATCGTCGAGCGCGTCTGACAACTCCCGGCGGAACCAACAGACCTCACGGAGACACGAACCATGACCGAGAGCACCACCATCCGCTGGGAACAGGACGACACCGGCGTCGTCACCCTCGTCCTCGACGACCCGAATCAGTCCGCCAACACCATGAACGCGGCCTTCGTCGAGTCCCTCGCCGCCGTCGCCGACCGGCTGGAGGCCGAGCAGGACTCGATCAGGGGGATCGTCCTCACCTCCGCCAAGAAGACCTTCTTCGCCGGCGGCGACCTGCGCGACCTCATCCGGGTCACCCCCGAGACCGCCCAGGACCTCTTCGACGGCGGCCTCGCCGTCAAGCGCAACCTGCGCCGGATCGAGACCCTCGGCAAGCCGGTCGTCGCCGCCATCAACGGCGCGGCCCTCGGCGGCGGTTTCGAACTCGCCCTCGCCTGCCACCACCGCGTCGCCCTCGACACCCCCGGCACCAGGATCGGCTGCCCCGAGGTCACCCTCGGCCTGCTCCCGGGCGGCGGCGGAGTCGTCCGCACGGTACGCCTGCTCGGCATCGCCGACGCCCTGCTGAAGGTCCTCCTCCAGGGCACCCAGTACAACGCCACGCGCGCGCTGCAGAACGGCCTCGTCCACGAGGTGGCCGCCACCCCGGAGGAACTGCTGGCCAAGGCGCGTGCCTTCATCGACGCCCACCCCGAGTCACAGCAGCCCTGGGACCGGCCGGGCTACCGGATCCCCGGCGGCACGCCCGCCGACCCCAAGTTCGCCGCCAACCTGCCCGCGTTCCCGGCGACCCTGCGCAAGCAGACCAACAACGCCCCCTACCCGGCGCCGCGCCGCATCCTCGCCGCCGCCGTCGAGGGCAGCCAGGTCGACTTCGAGACCGCCCAGGTCATCGAGGCCCGCTACTTCGTGGAGCTGGCCGCCGGACAGATCTCGAAGAACATGATCCAGGCGTTCTTCTTCGACCTCCAGGCCGTCAACTCCGGCGCCAACCGCCCGCAGGGCGTCGAGCCCCGCAAGGTCACCAGGGTGGCCGTGCTCGGCGCGGGCATGATGGGCGCCGGGATCGCCTACTCGTGCGCCCGCGCGGGCATCGACGTCGTCCTCAAGGACGTCTCGCTCGCCGCCGCGCAGAAGGGCAAGGGCTACTCCGAGAAGCTGTGCGCCAAGGCCGTCGCCAAGGGCCGTACCAGCCAGGAGAAGGCGGACGCGCTGCTCGCCCGGATCACGCCCACCGCGGACCCGCAGGACCTCGCCGGCTGCGACGCCGTGATCGAGGCCGTCTTCGAGGACACCGCCCTCAAGCACAAGGTGTTCCAGGAGATCGAGTCCGTCGTCGCCCCCGACGCGCTGCTCTGCTCCAACACCTCCACGCTGCCCATCACCGCCCTCGCCGAAGGCGTCGAGCGCCAGGCCGACTTCATCGGGCTGCACTTCTTCTCGCCCGTCGACAAGATGCCGCTCGTCGAGATCATCAAGGGCGAGCGCACCGGCGACGAGGCGCTCGCCCGCGCCTTCGACCTGGTCCGGCAGATCAACAAGACGCCGATCGTCGTCAACGACTCACGCGGCTTCTTCACCTCCCGGGTGATCGGCCACTTCATCAACGAGGGCGTCGCCATGGTCGGCGAGGGCATCGAGCCCGCGTCGGTCGAGCAGGCGGCGGCCCAGGCCGGCTACCCGGCCAAGGTGCTCTCCCTGATGGACGAGCTGACCCTCACCCTGCCCCAGAAGATCCGCCGCGAGTCGAAGCGGGCCGTCGAGGAGGCGGGCGGCACCTGGCAGGCGCACCCGGCGGAGGCGGTCGTGGACCGCATGGTCGACGAGTTCGGCAGGCCCGGCCGCAGCGGCGGCGCCGGCTTCTACGACTACGCCGAGGACGGCAGCCGGGCCGGGCTCTGGCCCGGTCTGCGCGAGCACTTCACCAGGCCCGGCCACGAGATCCCGTTCCGGGACATGCAGGAGCGGATGCTCTTCGCCGAGGCGCTGGACACCGTCCGCCTGCTGGAGGAGGGCGTCCTCACCTCGGTCGCCGACGCCAACATCGGCTCCATCCTCGGCATCGGCTTCCCCGGCTGGACCGGCGGCGTCCTCCAGTACGTCAACGGCTACGAGGGCGGCCTGGCGGGCTTCGTGGCCCGCGCCCGCGAACTCGCCGAGACCTACGGCGAGCGCTTCACACCGCCCGCGCTGCTCCTCGCCAAGGCGGAGAAGGGGGAGACCTTCACCGACGCCCGCTGACGTCCGGGTCCGCAGCGGGCTCGCCGCCCTCCTGAGGGGCGGCGAGCCACTGCTGCACCTCCGCCCTGAGCGAGCGCTGGAACGTGGTCAGCAGTGCCTGCACCACCAGCGGCCGCATGTGCGCGGAGAGAGACTTCACGTCCTCCTCGGCCCGCTCGGCGACCTCCGCCCGCAACAGCTGGGACAGCTCGTGGGCCGCCGCCCGGGAGTGCTCGATCAGGACCGTGCGCGCGGCCAGGATCGCCTGCTCGGACAGCGGTACGTCGAGAAGCCGCACGGCCAGCCGGAACAGACCGGGGTCGACGCGGTAGGCGTCGCCGTCGGGCCGTACGACGTCCATGGCGACGAGCCGCTCGACGTCCGGCCCGTCCAGCGGGCGCCCGGCCCGGCGCCGCAGTTCCTCGGCGGTCACCGTCTCCTCGGCGTCCGGGGCCCAGGAGGCGACCGCGGCCCGGTGGATGGCCAGATCGTGATCGCTCAGGCCCGGCGGCAGCTGCCGCAGATAGCGCTCGATCGCCGCCAGCGTCATGCCCTGGTGCTGCAACTCCTCGATCAGCGCCAGCCTGGCCAGGTGCTCGCGTCCGTAGTGCCCCACCCGGCGGGGACCGATCACCGGCGGCGGTAGCAGCCCCCTGGTGCCGTAGAAGCGGACCGTGCGGACCGTGGTACCGGCCCGCGCGGCCAGCTCGTCGATCGTGAGCGCGGGCTCTCCGGACTCGCCGTCGGTGTCGGTCGTCATGTGCAGCAGTATCGCTGTCACACCGGCACTGCGACACCGTGAGAAGTCCCGCTTTGTGATCCATGTCATCGCGTGTGCCCCGGTGCGCGGGGGAAGGTTGCGCCTTGGTCTGTGCCCCCACCGAGCGCGCCGACCGAGTACGTCCGGACAGCCGAGCGCGATCCGCTCGGGCGCACCAGAGAGTGGAACCACCTGTGAGCAAGGACGCCGTCGACACGGCACAGGCCGTCGCCACCCGGACCGACGCGGCACGGACGCCCGCGGACGCGGGCGACGCCGGCTACAGCAAGGACCTCAAGCACCGCCACGTCAACATGATCGCCATCGGCGGTGCGATCGGCACCGGCCTCTTCCTGGGCGCCGGCGGACGCCTGCACAACGCCGGCCCGGCACTCGCCCTCGCCTACCTGGTCTGCGGCATCTTCGCCTTCTTCGTGGTCCGGGCCCTCGGCGAGCTGGTCCTGTACCGCCCCTCCTCCGGATCCTTCGTGTCGTACGCGCGCGAGTTCCTCGGTGAGAAGGGCGCCTACGTCGCCGGCTGGATGTACTTCCTCAACTGGTCGACGACCGGTATCGCCGACATCACCGCGATCGCGCTCTACACGCACTACTGGAGCATGTTCACGAGCATCCCGCAGTGGACGCTCGCGCTGATCGCCCTGGCCGTGGTGCTCGGGGTGAACCTGATCTCCGTGAAGATCTTCGGCGAGATGGAGTTCTGGTTCGCGATCATCAAGGTCGCCACCCTGGTCGGCTTCATGCTGGTCGGCATCTTCCTGCTGGCCACCCAGCACAAGGTCGACGGCACGAGCCCGGGCCTGAGTGTCATCACCGACCACGGTGGGATCTTCCCGCACGGCCTGATGCCGGTCGTCCTGGTCATGCAGGGCGTGATCTTCGCGTACGCGGCCCTGGAACTCGTCGGCGTCGCGGCCGGCGAGACCGCCGAGCCGGAGAAGGTCGTCCCGCGCGCGGTGAACTCGATCATGTGGCGCGTCGGACTCTTCTACGTCGGTTCGGTCGTCCTCCTGGCCCTGCTGCTCCCCGGCTCGGTCTACTCGGCCGACGAGAGCCCCTTCGTCACGGTCCTCTCCAAGATCGGCGTCTCCGGCGCGGGCGACGTGATGAACCTGGTGGTCCTCACCGCCGCCATGTCCTCCCTCAACTCGGGCCTGTACTCCACGGGCCGCATCCTGCGTTCGATGGCGACGGCGGGCTCGGCCCCGAAGTTCACGGCCCGCATGAACCGCAGCCAGGTCCCCTACGGCGGCATCCTGCTGACGTGCGCGGTCTGCGTGCTCGGCGTCGTGCTGAACTACCTGATGCCCAGCCAGGCCTTCGAGATCGTGCTGAACGTGGCCTCCCTCGGCATCATCAGCACCTGGGTGATCATCATGCTCTGCCACCTGGTCTTCGTCCGCCGGGCGAAGGCGGGCCTGGTCGAGCGCCCCTCGTTCCGCCTCCGCTTCAGCCCGGGCACCGAGCTGGCCACGATCGCCTTCCTGCTGCTCTGCCTCGGCATGATGTGGAACGACCCGGAGGTCGGCCGCAAGACCCTCCTGCTCGTCCCGGTGATCGCCGTCCTCCTGGTGGCGGGCTGGTTCGGCGTGCGCGGCCGGGTCGCCCAGCGATCCAGCCAGAAGTAGCGGGTCGGCGCCGCTGTCAGTGGCATCGCCTAGGGTGGCGTCATGTCGGGGATCACGTACATCCGGGGGGATGCCACCGCGCCGTCGGGCAAGGGCGTCAAGGTGATCGCCCATGTCTGCAACGACCTGGGGGGCTGGGGAAAGGGCTTCGTGCTGGCGGTCTCGCGCCGCTGGCCGGAGCCGGAGAAGGCCTACCGGGCCTGGCACCGCGACCGCGCGCACAACGACTTCGCGCTGGGCGCGGTCCAGCTGGTGCGTGTCGACCGCTACACATGGGTGGCCAACATGATCGGCCAGCGTGGCACCAGAACGGGCAGCAAGGGCGTCCCGGTCCGCTACGAGGCGATCGACACGGCGCTGGCCACCCTGGCCGACCGGACCCTCGAACTCGGCGCGTCGGTCCACATGCCCCGCATCGGCTGCGGCCTGGCGGGCGGCAAGTGGTCCCGCGTCGAGCCGCTGATAGCGGAGCGTCTGGTGGGGCGGGGCATAGCGGTCACCGTGTACGACCACGGCGACGAAACGCCCCTCTAGGGGCGCTGGGGGAGGAACTGCGCGACCAGCCGCAACGGACTCGCAGTCCCCCTCCCACCGAACCCGGCAGACGCTCAGTGCACGTCGTTCGTGGCCTCGATCCGCTTCCACGACTTCGGCTGTACCGGAGCCACCGCCGCCCTGAACGCGGATGCCGCGGGCTTCGTCGGCTGGAACAGCCACGCATCGAACAACCCGGACAGCGACTTACCCGACACCTTCTCGGCGTACTCCTCGAAGTCCCCGACCGAGGCGTTCCCGTACGCGTGCTCCTTCGGCCACCCCTTCAGGATCGCGAAGAACGCGTCGTCACCGACCGCGTTCCGCAGCGCCTGCACGGCCAGCGCCCCCCGGTCGTACACGGCGATGTCGAACTGGTCGTCGGGCCCGGGATCCCCGGGCTTCACCGTCCAGAACGCGTCGTCGGCCGGATGCGACGCGTACACGTAGTCGGCGAGCTCCTGCGTCGTCCCCTCGCCCTCGTGCTCCGACCACAGCCACTGCGCGTACCGCGCGAACCCCTCGTTGAGCCAGATGTCCTTCCAGCCCTTGAGGGAGACGTCGTCCCCGTACCACTGGTGGGCCAGCTCGTGCACGACCACCGACGTGTTGGCGCCGTTCGCGAACTGCTTCGGGCTGTAGTACACCCGGGTCTGCGTCTCCAGCGCGTACCCGGTGGTGGTGTTCGGCACGTACCCGCCGGCCGAGGCGAACGGATACGGCCCGAAATAGCCGGAGAGCCAGTCCACCAGCTCCCCGGTGCGCTCCACGCTCGCCCGCGCCGCCCCGTCGTTGTCCCCGAGGTCCTTGCTGTAGGCGTTGACGACCGGCACCCCGCCCTCGGAGGTGCCGGTGGTGATGTCGAACTTCCCGACCGCCAGCGTGGTCAGGTAGGTCGCCTGCGGTTTGTTCTGCCGCCAGTTGAAGCGGGTCCAGCCGCGCTGCGTGCTCGTCGACTGGAGCGTGCCGTTGGAGATCGCCTGGGTGCCCTCGGGGACGGCCACCGACACGTCGTAGGTCGCCTTGTCCAGGGGATGGTCGTTGCTCGGGTACCACCACCAGGCCGCCTCGGGCTCGTCCGCCGCGACCGCGCCGTCCGGGGTGCGGTGCCACGTGTTGAAGCCGTACGCGCTCTTGGTCGACGGCACCCCGCTGTAGCGGACGACGACGGTGATCGGCGTGCCCTTCGCGAGCGGCGACTTCGGCGTGATCACCAGCTCGTGCTGACCGGAGGTGGTGAAGGCGGCCTGCGTCCCGTTGACCCGTACCTCGCTCACGTCCAGCAGGAAGTCCAGGTCGAAGCTGGACAGGTCCTGCGTGGTCCGCGCCAGGATCGTGGCCGTTCCGGCCAGTTCGTCGGTGGCCGGCTGATACTGCAGGCGCAGGTCGTAGTGGGAGACGTCGTAGCCGCCGTTGCCGTAGTACGGGTAGTAGGGGTCGCCGATGCCCGGCGCGCCAGGGCCGTAACTCGCCGCCGATGCCGGGATCGCCAGCAGCAGGGAGGCCGCCGCGAGGACGCCCGGCACGAGGATTCTGCGGTGCAAGTGAACTCCAGGTCGGTAGGGGGCCGGGGCGTCCCCGGCACAGCGGGCCGGGACGCCACGTCGGTGGAGCATGCATCTGGTGGATGGAGCACGAGCCTGTTCGGAGCCTATTCAGTCCCTGTGCCCCCTGGCCTGTCCATGGCACCTGCTGTCACACGATCGCCATTCGGCCGTCATCCGATCCAACGGCCCCTCAGGCGCCCCCTTCTGCACGGGAGTTGACCAAGGTAGCGTCCGCCGCATGCCGATTCGTACGCGCTTCACGATCTGGAGACCGTTCGCCGTGGCGGCCGTCGCGGCCCTGGTCGCCGCCTTCCTCACCCCGGCCACGGCGCAGGCCGCCGGTCACCCCCGGGAGAGCCGGCCCGTCTACTCGTACGCCCACGCCATCCGCGAGGCGGTCTGGGTGGACACCGGACTCGACTCCGACGGCGACGGGAAGACCGACCGCGTCGCCGCCGACATCGTCCGCCCCGCCGAACCCGCCGCCCAGGGCCGCAAGGTGCCGGTCATCATGGACGCCAGCCCCTACTACTCGTGCTGCGGCCGGGGCAACGAGAGCCAGCTCAAGACGTACGACGCCCAAGGGAACGTCGTCCAGATGCCGCTGTTCTACGACAACTACTTCGTGCCCCGCGGCTACGCCGTCGTCGGCGTCGACCTGGCCGGCACCAACCGCTCGGACGGCTGTGTCGACGTCGGCGGCCGCTCGGACATCCAGTCCGCCAAGGCCGTCATCGACTGGCTGAACGGCCGTGCCACGGCGTACCGCAGCCGCACCGGCACCACCACCGTCAAGGCGACCTGGACCAACGGCCGCACCGGCATGATCGGCAAGAGCTGGGACGGCACCATCGCCAACGGTGTCGCCGCGACCGGCGTGAAAGGCCTGAAGACGATCGTCCCGATCAGCGCCATCTCGTCCTGGTACGACTACTACTTCGCCCAGGGCGCCCCGCTGTACGACTCGGGACCCGACTGGCTCGCCGACGCGGTGGAGAGCGACTCCGCCCACGCCTCGTGCGCCGCCGTCCAGCGGAAACTGGTCGACGGCGCCCCGCGCAGCGGCGACTGGACCGGCCTGTGGACCGAGCGGGACTACGTCAAGGACGCGGCCAAGGTGAAGGCCAGCGTGTTCCTCGTGCACGGCATGCAGGACCTCAACGTCCGCACCAAGCACTTCGGCCAGTGGTGGGACGCCCTCGCGAAGAACGGCGTCCGGCGCAAGATCTGGCTCTCCCAGACCGGCCACGTCGACCCCTTCGACTACCGGCGCGGCGCCTGGGTCGACACCCTGCACCGCTGGTTCGACCACGAACTCCTCGGCTACGCCAACGGGATCGACCACGAGCCGATGGCCGACATCGAACGCCACCCCGACCAGTGGGTGACCTCCACCGTGTGGCCGCCGCGGGGTACGCGGACCACCACCCTACGTCCCGCCGCCGGCACCCAGGCGGGCGTCGGCACCCTCGGCCTGCGCGTGGGCACCGGCACCGAGACCTTCACCGACGACCCGCGGCAGAGCGAGACCGACTGGGCGGCCCGGATCGCCACCCCGACCCCGGACAAGGCCGGCTTCCTCACCGCGCCGCTCACGCACGACCTGCGGCTGTCCGGCTCCGCCACGGTCACGGTCACCGCCACCCCGACCACCTCGACCGCCCACCTGACCGCCGTCCTGGTCGACCTCGGCCCGGACACCATCCGGGACTACTCCGACGAGGCCGAGGGCATCACCACCCTCACCGACCGCACCTGCTGGGGCGAGAGCACGGCCGGCGACAGCGCCTGCTTCCTGAGGACCGCGGCGAAGACCAAGGCCGTCGACTACACCGTCTTCAGCCGCGGCTGGGCCGACCTCGGCACCTACGCCGACCCCGGCCGGGGCGTCCCGCTCACCCCGGG
Source organism: Streptomyces sp. NPDC021562 (assembly GCF_040640875.1). NCBI lineage: Bacteria > Bacillati > Actinomycetota > Actinomycetes > Kitasatosporales > Streptomycetaceae > Streptomyces > Streptomyces sp. NPDC021562. The sequence goes on along the minus strand of NZ_JBFACN010000018.1, from coordinate 32,700 downwards.
CAGGGCGTACACGATCACCGTCGATCTGGCGGCCACCGACCACGTCGTACCGAAGGGACACCGGCTGGCGCTGATCGTCGCGGGCACGGACAAGGACCTCATCGATCCGCCGTCCACCACCCCGACGCTCACCCTGGACCTGTCCCGTACGGCGGCCGGGGTCCCGCTGGTCGGCGGCCCGGCCGCGTTCGCCGGCGCCACCACCGCCCGCTGGACCGCCCCCACCAGGGGCCCCCTGGACGGCGTGCGCGCCCCGCGCACCACCCACCGCGTCCCGGCGAGCTGAGCCCCCGGGCCTCGGAAGAACCCACCCCTAGGCCCTGTCGTCAAATTCCCGCCTGCCCCACGACGCCATGCACGCACTCTCGCCGCACCGGGCCCAGACCCGAGTACATCCAGTACGAGGGTCAGGGCCCGGCACGCCGAGAGCACGCACCTGACGCCGCAGGGCCGCCCTCCGGGCGACGACGGGAATTTGACGACAGGGCCTAGGCGGCCGGTCCGGTGTCCACCAGGCCGGCCGCCTCCCGGGCGCATCCCCAGGCCACCGTGACCCCGGCCCCACCGTGCCCGTAGTTGTGGACCAGCAGCCCGTCGCCCGGCCGGGGTTCACGCGCCAGCCGGACCGCTCCCCGGTACGGCCGCAGCCCCACCCGGTGCGCCAGGACCCGTGCCCCGGCGATCTCCGGCCGTACCGCCGCGCACCGCGCCACGATCCCGGCCGCGACGGCCGGATCCGGCTCCAGGGACCAGCCGTCCTCCTCCGCCGTGCCTCCGAGCAGCAAACCGCCCGGCTGCGGGAAGAAGTAGGCGGACGCACCCCCTTCGACCTCGTCGACGGACGTGTACCAGGTCGTGATCCCCGGGTTCTCCACCACGACCAGCTGCCCGCGCACCGGACGCACAGCGGGATCCGGCACCAGCGAACGAGCGCCCAGCCCGGTGCAGTTCACCACCACCGGCGCAGGCACCTCGTGCAGCCCGCGCACCTCCCGCTCCTCGACCGTCCCGCCCGCCCGCTCCAACCGCGCCCGCAACCACGCCAGGTGGACCGGCATGTCGATCAACGGCAGGCGCGCCGCGACACCTTCGTCCGTGGCGGTGAGCCCCGGCACCCGCGCCGCCCAGGGACCCACCTCGTCCAGCCGCAGCCCGCCGTGTACACCCTCGACCAGGCGTACGCCGGTCTCCTCGGGCCGGGCCGCCAACTCCTCGTACACCACGAGGGAGGCCAGCGCCCATTCCCCGACCAGTGCCTCCGGTTCGATGCGGTACGGCCACCACAACGCACCGGCGACCGCCGAGGTCGTACGACCACCGGTCTCCCGTGCCCACACCCGCACCCGCCGGCCGCCCTCCGCCAGCACCACCGCCGTGGTCAGCCCGACCACCCCGGCACCGACCACGATCACTTCGCCGCTCAGCTCGTACGCCACACGGCGACGTTAGCCGAACATGTCATGCTGCGCTCAGAACGTCCCGCTCTGGGGATACTCACAGCATGTCTGCCGCATACGCGACCTTCGGCCTGGCCCCGGCGACGCGCGCCGGCGGTGTCCGCGCCGACGGCGGCTACCAGCTCCACCGGGACTTCGTGGACTTCGTCGTCGACGGCCGCCCGCTGCTGTTCCAGCTCTCCGACCTGGACGCCGTCTCCCCGCTCGCCTCCGACGTCCCGCCCGCGATCTTCACCGCCCAGGTCCGCTGCCTCTTACTGGAGGCCGAACCGCCGCTGCCCGACGACCGGTACGTCATCTACGGCTGCCCCGAGTGCGAGGACCTGGCCTGCGGCGCGGTCACCGCGCTCATCGAACGGGACGGCGACGACTACGTCTGGCGCGACTTCGCCTGGCAGACCGGCCCCCGCGCCGACCTGGAGCGCAACGGCTACCACGGCATCGGCCCGTTCCGCTTCCACGGCCCCGGCTACCGCGAGGCACTCGGCGCCCTCCTGGCGGCCCCCGGCCCGCCGGCCGCCCGCCGCGTCCTGCTGATCGGCGCCCGGGTCGCCCTCCTCGCCAGGCTGGCCGCCGCCCTGCGCACCATCGGCGTCGGCGCCGACATCACCCGCGACGCCGACGGCGTCCCCGCCGAGGAACTCCGCTGCTACGGCGCCGTGGCCTTCGGCCCCACGGCCGGGGAGGCCGAACGAGCCGCCGTCCGCGAGGCGTTCGACCGGGCGGGGCTGGCCGTCGCGTACGTCGACGGGCTCGCCCCGATCATCCCGCTCCTCGTCGCCCAGATCGAGCACGCTCTCGACCGCAGCCCGCTCCCGCAGCGCCGGCTCGCCCGCCTGGTCGCCGCCGCCGGCACCGCCGTCGTCGAGGTCACCGCGCCCTGCCGGGTACGGCTCACCGCGTACCGGCTGGACCGGTTCTCCCGCCCCCGCGCCCACGAACTCCTCGACGGCGTCCTGGAACCCGGCAGCCACCGCGTCCCCCTCGACGGGATCCCGGGGCGAGGCACGTCCTACCTCGTGGCCCGGACCACCGGAGGCGTCCTGGTGGCGGCGACGCCCCGCTGACCGGGCGGGACGGGACGGGGAGCGTCCCGCGCGGACCATTAGGATCGGCCTTCTGATGACTGCCACCCTCGTCGCCAAGAACCTCGCCGCCGGGCACGGCGACCGCTCGCTCTTCTCCGGGCTCGACCTCGTCGTCGCGCCCGGGGACGTGATCGGTCTGGTCGGTGCCAACGGCGCGGGCAAGTCCACCCTGCTCCGGCTGCTCGCCGGGCTCAGCGCCCCCGAGCAGGGCGAGCTGCGGCTGTCCCCGCCGACCGCGACCGTCGGCCATCTGCCCCAGGAGCCGGAGCGGCGGCCGGGGGAGACCGTCCGCGCGTTCCTCGCCCGACGCACCGGCGTCGCCGAGGCACAGCGCCTGATGGACGAGGCGACCCAGGCCCTGGTGGACGGCGCACCGGGCGCCGACGACGCCTACGCCGTCAGCCTGGAGCGCTGGCTCGGACTCGGCGGCGCCGACCTGGAGGAGCGGGCCGAGGAGGTCGCCGACGCGCTGGGTCTGGCCGTGGACCTGGACCAGCACATGACCGCCCTGTCCGGCGGCCAGGCGGCCCGCGCGGGCCTCGCCTCCCTGCTCCTGTCCCGGTACGACGTCTTCCTCCTCGACGAGCCCACCAACGACCTCGACCTCGACGGCCTGGAGCGGCTCGAACGCTTCGTGACCGGTCTGCGCGCGGGCACGGTCGTCGTCAGCCACGACCGCGAGTTCCTCACCCGAACCGTCACCAAGGTCCTCGAACTCGACCTCGCCCAGCAGCAGATCCGCCTCTACGGCGGCGGCTACGAGGCCTACCTGGAAGAACGCGACGTGGCCCGGCGACACGCCCGCGAGGACTACGAGGAGTACGCCGACAAGAGGGCCGCCCTCCAGGACCGGGCCCAGATGCAGCGCTCCTGGATGGACAAGGGCGTCAAGAACGCCCGGCGCAAGGCGTCCAACGACAACGACAAGATCGGCCGCAAGTTCCGCAGCGAGGCCAGCGAGAAGCAGGCCGCCAAGGCCCGCCAGACCCAGCGCATGATCGAACGCCTGGACGTCGTCGAGGAACCGCGCAAGGAGTGGGAGCTGCGCATGGAGATCGCGGCGGCTCCGCGCTCGGGCGCCGTCGTGGCGACCCTGCGGGACGCCGAGGTGCGGCGCGGCGACTTCACCCTCGGTCCGGTCTCCCTCCAGATCGACTGGGCGGACCGGGTCGCGGTCACCGGCGCCAACGGCGCGGGCAAGTCGACGCTGCTGGCCGCGCTGCTGGGCCGGGTGGAGCTGGACGCCGGGCACGCGGCCCTCGGCTCCGGAGTGCTGGTCGGCGAGGTCGACCAGGCCCGCAGGCTCTTCCACGGGACCGAGTCCCTGCTGGACGCCTTCTGCGCCGCGGTCCCGGAGACCGAGCCGGTCGAAGTGCGCACCCTGCTGGCCAAGTTCGGCCTCAAACAGGACCATGTGCTGCGTCAGGCGGGCACGCTCTCCCCGGGCGAACGCACCCGCGCCGCCCTGGCGCTGCTCCAGGGCCGCGGCGTCAACCTCCTCGTCCTGGACGAACCCACGAACCACCTGGACCTGCCCGCGATCGAGCAACTGGAGTCCGCCCTCGACACCTACGAGGGCACCCTCCTCCTGGTCACCCATGACCGCCGCATGCTGGACGCGGTACGGGTGACCCGCCACCTGGAGGTCACCACGGGCAAGGTCACGGAACGCTGAGCCCCGGACGCCCCGCCGCCCCGTCGACGAGCTCGCGAACGATGTCGGCGTGCCCGACGTGCCGCTGGGTCTCGGCGACCAGGCGCGTGAGGACGCGGTGCAGGTGATCTCCTCCGGCGGCTCGACGGGCAGGGGGAGCCACGTGGTCGGCCTGGGTGGCGCTACGGCTCCCCGTCGTCTCACATCCGTGCGGCTCCCGGCGGAGTCGTCACCGCTTGCCGTTCTTCGGGTTCAGCAGCCCCGCGCGGCGCAACGCGTCGGCCATGGCGCTGTTCGCCGGGGCCGGGGACGCCGCGCCCTGGCGGGAGCCGCCCCCCTGGCTCTGCTGCCGGCGCTGCTGCGGCGGACGCGCGCCGCCGCCGCGCTGCTGCCGGCGCTCACCGGCGGAGGCCGGCGCCGCCTCGTCCTCAAGACGCAGCGTCAGCGAGATCCGCTTGCGCGGGATGTCCACGTCGAGCACCTTCACCTTGACGATGTCACCCGGCTTCACCACGTCCCGCGGGTCCTTGACGAACGTCTTGGACATCGCCGAGACGTGCACCAGACCGTCCTGGTGCACACCGACGTCGACGAACGCGCCGAACGCGGCCACGTTCGTGACGACCCCTTCCAGGATCATCCCGGAGGCCAGGTCGGAGATCTTCTCGACGCCTTCCTTGAAGGTGGCCGTCTTGAAGGCCGGACGCGGGTCGCGCCCCGGCTTCTCCAGCTCCTTGAGGATGTCGGTGACGGTCGGCAGACCGAACGTCTCGTCCACGAAGTCCGTCGGCCGCAGCGAGCGCAGCACGCCCGTGTTGCCGATGAGCGAGGCCACCTCCTGGCCGGAGGTCTTCACCATGCGCCGTACGACGGGGTACGCCTCCGGGTGCACGCTCGACGCGTCCAGCGGGTCGTCGCCGCCGCGGATGCGCAGGAAGCCCGCGCACTGCTCGTAGGCCTTCGGGCCGAGCCGGGCCACGTTCTTCAGCTGCGCGCGGGACGTGAACGGGCCGTTGGCGTCCCGGTGGTTCACGATGTTCTCGGCGAGCCCGGAGGTGATGCCGGAGACCCGCGCGAGCAGCGGCGCGGAGGCGGTGTTGACGTCCACCCCGACGCCGTTCACACAGTCCTCGACCACCGCGTCCAGCGAGCGCGACAGCTTCACCTCGGACAGGTCGTGCTGGTACTGGCCGACGCCGATCGACTTGGGGTCGATCTTCACCAGCTCGGCGAGCGGGTCCTGAAGACGGCGCGCGATGGAGACCGCGCCGCGCAGCGACACGTCCATGTCGGGCAGTTCCTGCGAGGCGAACGCGGACGCCGAGTACACGGACGCGCCCGCCTCCGACACCATCACCTTGGTGAGCTTCAGCTCCGGGTGCCGGGTGATGAGCTCACCGGCGAGCTTGTCGGTCTCACGGGACGCCGTGCCGTTGCCGATCGCGATCAGCTCGACCGCGTGCTCCCGGGCGAGGCGGGCCAGCTTGGCGATCGCCTCGTCCCACTTGTTGGCCGGCACGTGCGGGTAGATGACGTCCGTGGCGACCACCTTGCCGGTGGCGTCGACCACGGCGACCTTCACGCCCGTGCGGAAACCGGGGTCCAGACCCAGCGTCGCGCGGGTGCCCGCCGGGGCGGCCAGCAGCAGGTCGCGCAGGTTCGCCGCGAACACGTCGACCGCCTCGTCCTCCGCGGCCGTCCGCAGCCGCAGCCGCAGGTCGATGCCGAGGTGGACGAGGATCCGGGTCCGCCAGGCCCAGCGGACCGTGTCCGACAGCCACTTGTCGGCGGGCCGCCCCCGGTCGGCGACCCCGAACCTGTGGGCGATGATCCCCTCGAACGAGGACGGTCCCTCGGCCGGCTCCTCCGGCTCCAGGACGAGGTCGAGGACGTCCTCCTTCTCGCCGCGCAGCATCGCGAGGATCCGGTGCGAGGGCAGCTCGGTGAAGGGCTCCGAGAAGTCGAAGTAGTCGGCGAACTTCGCGCCCGCCTCCTCCTTGCCGTCCCGCACCTTCGCGGTGAGCCGGCCCCGCACCCACATGCGTTCGCGCAGCTCACCGATCAGGTCGGCGTCCTCCGAGAACCGCTCGGCGAGGATCGCGCGGGCCCCCTCCAGGGCGGCCTGGGGATCGGCCACGCCCTTGTCGGCGTCGACGAACGTGGCGGCCGCGGCGAGCGGTTCCACGGTCGGGTCGCCGAGCAGCCCCTCGGCCAGCGGTTCGAGACCGGCCTCCCGCGCGATCTGCGCCTTGGTCCGCCGCTTCGGCTTGTACGGCAGGTAGATGTCCTCCAGCCGCGCCTTGGTCTCGGCGCCCCGGATCTGCGCCTCCAGCTCGGCGGTGAGCTTGCCCTGCTCCCGCACCGACTCCAGGATCGCGGTGCGCCGCTCCTCCAGCTCCCGCAGGTAGCGCAGCCGCTCCTCGATCGTGCGCAGCTGCGCGTCGTCGAGCATCTCGGTCGCTTCCTTGCGGTAGCGGGCGATGAAGGGCACCGTCGAACCGCCGTCGAGCAGCTCCACGGCAGCCTTGACCTGCCGCTCCCGTACGCCGAGCTCCTCGGCGATCCTGCCTTCGATGGACCCTGGAACCAGGGACCCGGGTGTCGTCACGATCCCGTACCGCCTTCTCCACTGAGGTTGCGCCGCAATTGTGGCAGGTGACACCGACAACCGGGCCTCAGGGCGCCATTCCGCCGTGTTCCCGTCCGACGTGTCCCCACCCGCCACGACCGGCCACCCGTCGCCCCCGGCCGGCTCACCCCTTGCCGATGAGATCCGCCGGGTAGGCGCCCGCCGCCACGGCCGCCGCGGCGAACCCGCGCGCCAGCTCGGTCAGCCGGGCCACCCCGGCGGCCCCCAGGTGCTCGTACGGCGCCCGGTCGAGCCGGTCCGTCTCCGTCTCGATCTCCGCGCGCAGGGCCACCCCCGCCGCGGTCAGCTCGCCCGCCGCGTCCAGCAGTCCGCGCTCCCGGAGCCGTTCCCGGGCCGCGTCCCAGTCGTCCCGGCTCCAGCCGCGCGTGGCGAACACCCACTTCGGCCGCATGCCCTTGCCGGTCGCGGTGTGCGTGACCACCGCCTCGAGACCGTCGAGACCGGCCGCGACCAGCGTCGCGATGTGCCCGTCGCCCCGGTGCTCACGCAGCAGCGTCGTCGCGTGCCAGTAGGCGAGGTGCGGCTCCCCGGGAACCGGCAGGTCCGCGTGGGCCGAGTACAGCGGCCGTCCCGGGCGGCAGCACGCCTCGGTGGCCCGCAGGGCCAAGTCCGCCGCCTCGGCCATCGCGTCGCAGACCAGCGCGTCCGCACCGAGCAGCCGCCGCATCGACGCGTCGACGGCACGCGCGCGTGCGGCGAGGACGGCGCCCGGGGAGGCGGCCTCCCAGACGGCCGGTACATGCCGGGCTACCAGCTCGTGCTTGTAGTTGTAGAACACGGCCGTCACCGTCCCGGCCCCGACCGGTCCCAGCGCGGCCGCGCGCACCGCGAAGTTGACGGCCCGCGGGTGGTTCACCCCGAGCGCGGCCAGCTCCTCGGCCAGCTCGGGGCTGAAGAAGTGCGTCGCGTGCAGGGAGTTGAGCAGGGTGTGGCAGCGGCGGCCGGCGAGCGGCTCCAGGACGGCGGTAGTCATGGCGAGCACGCTACTGACTGGTTGGTACGGACTCCAGGGCTCCGACGCGGCGAGCCGGGAGCCGGTTCAGCCCCGGCCCGGGACCGACCACGTGAACCGCGGCGCGCGGCGCTCCAGGAACGCGGTGACGCCCTCCGCGGTGTCGCCGCTGCCGCGGGCCTGCTCCGCCCAGTGGGCGTCGCGGTCCGTGCGGCCGTTCGCGAACTCCTTCGCGGCGGCCTGCGTCAGCTGGGAGCGCGCGACCAGGATCCTGGTGAACTCGGCCACCCGCTTGTCGAGTTCGCCCTCCGGCAGCACCTCGTCCACCAGGCCGGTGCGCAGCGCCCGCTCGGTGCCGAGCAGCTCGCCCGAGAAGAGCAGGTACTTGGTGGTGGCCGGCCCGACGAGCGACACCAGTCGGCGGGTGGCGGTGGCCGGGTAGACGATGCCGAGCCGGGCGGGCGTCACCCCGAACAGCGCGCCCTCCTCGGCGAACCGCAGGTCGCAGGCGGCGGCCAGCTGTGCGCCGCCGCCGACGCAGTGGCCCCGGACGGCGGCGAGGGTCGGCTTGGGGAACGCGGCGAGCGCCTCCTCGGCGGCGCCCGCGAGGGCCTGGGCCTCGGTGGCGGAGCCCTGGAGGGTGGTGATGTCGGCGCCGGCGCAGAAGGTGGCGCCCTCGCCGGTGAGGACCAGCGCCCGCACCGCGGGGTCGGCGGCGAGTTCCCCGAGCAGGGGCGGGAGGGCCCGCCACATCGCCGCGGTCATCGCGTTGCGTTTGGCCGCGTTGCGCATCACTACGGTGGCAACGGCTTCTTCGACCCGGTGGGTGAGGCGGGGCTCCATGGTGCCGGATGGTATCCACGCGTCGCGCGCGGTTCCCCACGCCCCCAGGGTTGCAGTACAACCCTAATAGTTCGCGAAGTCGGCTTTTGGCGGCTCAGCAAGCGGTCCCACAACTGACGTTGTCATACGCCAACGGTCAGATCCGTTCGATAGTCGCTGACTTGTGTTCAGTCATCGGGAGCGGAGCGGGTCGTTACCAACACTCGACGTGTGGTGACAATCGAGCGCGAGGGTGGCGACCGGACGATGGAGAACCACGGGCGCGGGCACGACCCGCGTCCAGAGGCGGGCGGCGAGCCGCCGCCGGATCCGCTGCCGTACGAGGGCGTCTGGCGGTTCACGGCCGCCGCCGTGGACGCCTCCGTCCCGCAGGCGCGCCGCGCCGTACGGGACCTGCTCCGGCGCCAGGGCGTCCCCGTCGCGGAGGACCTGGTGTACGGACTGTTGCTGATCGTCTCCGAACTGGTCACCAACGCGGTCAAGCACGCGGCGGTGCTGTCGCCCGTGCTGGCCGTCGAGGTCGCGGTCGGCGCCGAGTGGGTGCGGGTGTCCGTGGAGGACAGCCACCCCTACCGCCCGACCGCCCTGGAGGCCGACCACGGCCAGACCGGCGGCCGGGGGCTGCTGCTGGTCCGGGAGATCGCCCGGGAGGCGGGCGGGGTCGTGGACGTGGAGCACACGTCGAGCGGCGGCAAGGTGATCTGGGCCGCCCTGCCGCTCAAACCCGCGATGCTGCCGTGACGGCGGGCCGGGTGAGGCCCCTCACCAGCCCGCGGACGCGCCGGTCAGCTCCCTGACCGCCGGACGGGCCGCGTCCAGCACGGTCATGAACCAGGCGGAGAAGGGCTCCTCGGCGTGCCGCTCGGCCAGCTCGGCGGCCGTCACGAAGGCGGTCGCCTCGACCTCCTCGGGGTCCGGCACGAGCGGTGCCTGGACCATCCCGACGAAGAGGTGGTTGTACTCCTGCTCGACCAGGCCGGAGGCCGGGTCCGGGTGGTTGTAGCGGACCGTGCCCGCCTCGGCGAGCAGCGAGGGGGAGACGCCCAGCTCCTCGAAGGTGCGGCGGGCCGCCGCCGCGAACGGCGCCTCACCGGGGTAGGGGTGGCCGCAGCAGGTGTTGGACCACACGCCGGGGGAGTGGTACTTGCCCAGCGCCCGCTGCTGGAGCAGCAGCCTGCCGTGCTCGTCGAAGAGGAAGACGGAGAACGCCCGGTGCAGCTGCCCGGGCGGCTGGTGCGCGGCCAGCTTCTCCGCGGTGCCGATGGTCACACCCTTCTCGTCGACGAGTTCCAGCAAGATCGCGTCCGCGGTGCCTTCCGACGTGCTGTGCGTCGTGGTGGCAGGTGTGATCGGCATACCCATCCTTCGCCTCGGTCCTGGCACCCCAAGTCTGCCGTACGAAACCGACACTTCCGACACTTCCCGTGCGGGCACGCCGGAAGGGGGCCCGGTTGTTGATCGTGCCCTAAGCGTACGAACGAGAACCCTGCGGGCCCCAAGGGGTACCTGTTCGGGGACGCCTCGAACACCAGGGCGACGGCGGTGTCAGTGGCAGAGCCGGGCCTCGTGCTCCGCGTGTCCGCTCGGCTCCAGCTGGAAGGTGCAGTGCTCCACGTCGAAGTGGTGGCCGAGGCAGCCCTGCAGTTCGTGCAGCATCTTCTCGTGGCCGATGGCGTTCAGTACGTCGGAGCGGACCACCACGTGCGCCGACAGCACCGGCATGCCGGAGGTGATCGTCCAGGCGTGCAGGTCGTGGACGTCCTCCACGCCGTCCAGCGCCAGGATGTGCGACCGCACCTCCGCCATGTCGACGTCCTTCGGGGCGGACTCCAGCAGGACGTCCAGGGTCTCGCGCAGCAGCTTCAGGGTCCTCGGCACGATCATCACGCCGATGACCAGCGAGGCGATCGGGTCGGCGGCCTGCCAGCCGGTGGTCAGGATCACCGCGGCCGAGATCAGCACCGCCAGCGAGCCCAGCGCGTCGGCCGCCACCTCCAGGAAGGCGCCGCGCACGTTCAGGCTCTCCGACTGGCCGCGCACCAGCAGCGTGAGCGAGATCATGTTGGCGACCAGGCCGATCGAACCGAACACGATCATCTGGCCGCCGTGCGTGTCCGCGGGCGTCAGGAACCGCTGGACCGCCTCGTAGAGCACGTAGCTGCCCACGCAGAGCAGCAGCAGGCAGTTGGCCAGGGCGGCGAGGATCTCCGCGCGGGCGAGGCCGAAGGTGCGGTTGGTGCTCGCCGGGCGGTTGGCGAAGTGGATCGCCAGCAGGGCCATCCCGAGGCCCAGGGCGTCGGTCGCCATGTGCGCCGCGTCCGCGATCAGCGCGAGCGAGTCGGCCACCAGCCCGCCGAAGATCTCGACCACCATCACGCCGAGGGTGATGGCGAGCGCGACCCGAAGCCGGCCGCGGTACGCCGCCGCGGCCGTACCGGTGGTCGGCACGTGGCTGTGCGCGTGGCCGTGGTCGTGGCCTGCCCCCATGGGATCCGCCTCCTGTACTGGGCCCGGGATGACAGTGAACTACGGGTGGGGGGTATCCGGCAACGCGGCAGTGAACACCGTTGTCATGTGCCCTGACCTGCGCAAACGACCTCAGGTCAGGGCACCCTCACTATGTCGCCAATGCCCGGTCTGCGAGCGCGGTTTGTGGCCCGGGGCCCGGATCACGGATGATGATCTCGGCAAAGGCCGGGCCGGTGTGCGCCGTCCGGGCCGTGAACGGCCGGTGAACAAGGAATCCTCACCATCCGCTAACCTCTGCCGAATGCCGTCCGGGGGGCCGCCCAGCCACACCGTGCCCCATCACGCAGCAGGCGCCCGTGCGCCGCACCCAGGGAGTGAGTTCGGTTGTCGACCGCCATCGTCACCGGTCAGCCGGTCCCCGGATCGTCACTGGAGAACGATCTGCGGGCACTCGGCTTCGAGGTGCGCCCGGCCGCCGACGCGACCGACGCCGAGGCCGTGCTCGCGACCGTGCCCAACGACCGGAGGGTGGCGGTGGTCGACGCCCGCTTCGTCGGCCACGCGCACGCCCTGCGCCTCGGTCTCACCGATCCGCGCTTCCCGCTCGCCGCGATCCCGGGCGCCGTCACCGCCCAGCCCGCCGCCCGTCAGGCCCTCGCCCGGGCGCTGTCGCGTGAGGCCTCGGCGGGCGGCGGCACCGTACTCGCCGTCGACGGCCTCGTCACCGCCCTGGACGCCGACGTCCACCGTCCCGAGCTGGGCAGCCTGGTGGCCGCCGTACCCGCCGACCCGCAGGCCCGCAACGAGGCGCGGCAGGCCGTCGCGGCCGTCGACGACGAGGCCGTACGCCTGAAGTCGGCCGTGAAGTCCCGCGACGGCTTCTTCACCACCTTCTTCATCAGCCCCTACTCCCGCTACGTCGCCCGCTGGTGCGCGCGCCGGGGACTGACCCCCAACCAGGTCACCACCGCCTCCCTGCTCACCGCCCTGATCGCGGCGAGCTGCGCGGCCACCGGTACCCGGGCCGGGTTCGTGGCGGCGGGCGTCCTGCTCATCGCGTCCTTCGTACTGGACTGCACCGACGGCCAGCTCGCCCGCTACTCCCTGCAGTACTCCACGCTCGGCGCCTGGCTGGACGCCACCTTCGACCGGGCCAAGGAGTACGCCTACTACGCCGGCCTCGCGCTGGGCGCGGCCCGCGGCGGCGACGACGTGTGGGCGCTGGCCCTCGGCGCGATGATCCTGCAGACCTGCCGGCACGTGGTCGACTTCTCCTTCAACGAGGCCAACCACGACGCCACCGCCAACACCAGCCCCACCGCCGCCCTCTCCGACCGGCTCGACAGCGTCGGCTGGACGGTCTGGGTGCGCCGGATGATAGTCCTGCCCATCGGCGAACGGTGGGCACTCATAGCCGTCCTGACGGCGGCCACGACCCCGCGGATCACCTTCTGCGTGCTGCTGGCCGGCTGCGCCCTCGCGGCGACGTACACCACGGCCGGGCGGGTGCTGCGGTCGCTGACCCGCAAGGCCAGCCGGACCGACCGGGCGGCGCGGGCGCTGGCGGACCTGGCGGACAACGGCCCGCTCGCCCGGCTCGCGGGTCGCCGCCGCCCCTTCGGACCCCCGCTCCTGGTGGCGCTGGGCGGCGCCGCCGTCCTCGCCGTCTCCCTCTTCTCCGGCGTCACCTGGGCCCCGGTCGCGGGCGCCCTCGTCTACGCCCTCACCTCCGGCCAGGCCCTCGCCCGCCCCCTGAAGGGCGCCCTCGACTGGCTGGTCCCGCCCCTCTTCCGCGCCGCCGAATACGGCACCGTCCTCGTCCTCGCGAGCAAAGCCGGGGTGAACGGAGCCCTTCCGGCGGCTTTCGGCCTGGTGGCCGCGGTCGCCTACCATCACTACGACACGGTGTACCGCATCCGCGGCGACGCCGGGGCGCCGCCGGCCTGGCTGGTACGGGCCGTCGGGGGGCAGGAAGGGCGGACGCTGGCGGTCACCGTGCTCGCCGCCGTGCTCACCGCCGCGCAGTTCGAGGTCGCGCTCACGGTCCTCGCCGTGGCCGTGGCCGTGCTGGTGCTCGTCGAGAGCATCCGCTTCTGGGTGTCCTCCGGGGCGCCCGCCGTACACGACGAAGGAGAACCCGCATGATCGGCCTCGTGCTGGCGGCCGGCGCCGGACGGCGTCTGCGCCCCTACACCGACAGCCTGCCCAAGGCGCTGGTGCCGGTGGGGCCCGCGGGCATAGAGGACTCGATCACGGTGCTCGACCTGACCCTCGGCAACTTCGCCGAGATCGGCCTGACCGAGGTCGCGGTCATCGTCGGCTACCGCAAGGAAGCCGTCTACGAGCGCAAGGCGGCCCTGGAGGCCAAGTACGGCCTCAGGCTCACCCTCATCGACAACGACAAGGCCGAGGAGTGGAACAACGCCTACTCCCTGTGGTGCGGCCGTGACGCCCTCAAGGACGGCGTGATCCTCGCCAACGGCGACACCGTGCACCCGGTCTCGGTCGAGAAGACGCTGCTCGCCGCGCGCGGCGACGGCAAGCGGATCATCCTTGCCCTCGACACCGTGAAGTCCCTCGCGGACGAGGAGATGAAGGTCGTCGTCGACGCCGAGCGGGGCATGACGAAGATCACCAAGCTGATGGACCCGGCCGAGGCGACCGGCGAGTACATCGGCGTCACCCTCATCGAGGGCGACGCCGCGCCCGAGCTCGCCGACGCGCTGAGGACGGTCTGGGAGGCCGACCCCCAGCAGTTCTACGAGCACGGCTACCAGGAGCTGGTCAACCGCGGCTTCCGGATCGACGTCGCGCCGATCGGCGACGTCCGGTGGGTCGAGATCGACAACCACGACGATCTCGCCAGGGGACGGGAGATCGCGTGCCAGTACTGACCCGGCTGATCCCCTCGCCGGTCGTCGTGGACATCCGCCCGGGTGCCCTCGACGACCTCGGCGGCGTGCTCGCCGACGAACGCATCTCGCACTCCGGGCGGCTCGCCGTCGCCGTCAGCGGCGGTTCCGGCACGAAGCTGCGCGAGCGGATCTCGCCGAGCCTGCCCGGCGCCACCTGGTACGAGGTCGGCGGCGGCACCCTGGACGACGCGGTCCGGCTGGCCGGCGACATCAAGGCCGGCCGCTACGACGCGGTCGTCGGCCTCGGCGGCGGCAAGATCATCGACTGTGCCAAGTTCGCCGCGGCACGGGTCGGCCTGCCGCTGGTCGCCGTGCCGACGAACCTCGCGCACGACGGCCTGTGCTCGCCGGTCGCCACCCTCGACAACGACGCGGGCCGCGGCTCCTACGGCGTGCCGAACCCGATCGCGGTCGTCATCGACCTCGACGTCATCCGGGAGGCCCCGGCGCGTTTCGTGCGCTCCGGCATCGGTGACGCCGTCTCCAACATCTCGGCGATCGCGGACTGGGAGCTGTCCCACCGCGTCAACGGCGAGAAGATCGACGGACTGGCGGCCGCGATGGCCCGGCAGGCCGGCGAGGCGGTGCTGCGCCACCCCGGCGGCATCGGGGAGAACGACTTCCTCCAGGTGCTCGCCGAGGCGCTGGTGCTCAGCGGCATCGCGATGTCGGTGTCGGGCGACTCCCGCCCCTCCTCCGGCGCCTGCCACGAGATCAACCACGCCTTCGACCTGCTGTTCCCGAGGCGTGCCGCGAGCCACGGGGAGCAGTGCGGGCTCGGCGCGGCCTTCGCGATGTACCTGCGCGGAGCCCACGAGCAGTCCGTGTCCATGGCCGAAGTGCTGCGCCGGCACGGGCTGCCGGTGCTGCCGGAGGAGATCGGCTTCACCGTGGACGAGTTCGTCCGGGTCGTGGAGTTCGCTCCGGAGACCAGGCCCGGCCGCTACACCATCCTCGAGCACCTCGACCTCAAGACCCACCAGATCAAGGACTTCTACGTCGACTATGTCAAGGCCATCGGTAGCTGAACTCCGTCCGGTCGTGCACCCCGCCGGGGTCAAGGACCGGCGCAGCGGTGAGCACTGGATGGGACGCCTCTACATGCGTGAGGTGTCCCTGCGGGTGGACCGCTACCTGGTGAACACCAGGGTCACCCCCAACCAGCTCACGTACCTGATGACCGTCTTCGGCGTCCTCGCGTGCCCGGCCCTGCTGGTGCCGGGCGTCTGGGGCGCCGTGCTCGGCGTGGTGTGCGTCCAGATGTACCTGCTCCTCGACTGCGTCGACGGCGAGGTCGCGCGCTGGAAGCAGCAGTACTCGCTCGGCGGGGTCTACCTCGACCGGGTCGGGGCCTACCTCACCGACGCGGCCGTCCTGGTCGGACTCGGGCTGCGTGCCGCCGACCTGTTCGGCAGCGGCCGTATCGACTGGCTGTGGGCCTTCCTCGGCACGCTGGGCGCGCTCGGCGCGATCCTGATCAAGGCCGAGACCGACCTGGTCGGGGTCGCCCGGCACCAGGCCGGGCTGCCGGTGGTCAAGGAGGCCGCCGCCGAGATGCGCTCCTCCGGGATGGCGCTGGCCCGCCGGGCCGCCGCCGCGTTCAAGTTCCACCGGCTGATCCTCGGCATCGAGGCCTCGCTGCTGATCCTGCTGCTCGCCGTCGCCGACCACTTCCACGGCGACCTCTTCTGGACCCGGCTCGGCACCGCCGTGCTGGCCGGCATCGCGGTGCTGCAGACCCTGCTGCACCTGGTGTCCGTGCTCGCGTCGAGCAGGCTGCGGTGAGCGCCGGGCTGAAGGTCGGCGCGGTCGTCATCACGATGGGCAACCGCCCCGACGAACTGCGCGCCCTCCTCGACTCGATCGCCAAGCAGCACGGCGAGCGGATCGAGGTGGTCGTCGTCGGCAACGGCTCGCCCGTCCCGGACGTCCCCGAGGGTGTCCGCACCCTGGAGCTGCCCGAGAACCTCGGCATCCCCGGCGGGCGCAACGTCGGCATAGAAGCCTTCGGCCCCAGCGGCCGCGACGTCGACATATTGCTCTTCCTCGACGACGACGGCCTGCTCCCCGAGCACGACACCGCCGAGCTGTGCCGGCAGGCCTTCGCCACCGACCCGAAGCTCGGCATCATCAGCTTCCGCATCGCCGACCCCGAGACCGGTGAGACCCAGCGCCGCCACGTGCCGCGGCTGCGGGCCTCCGACCCGATGCGCTCCTCCCGGGTCACCACCTTCCTCGGCGGTGCCAACGCCGTCCGTACCCAGGTCCTCGCCGAGGTCGGCGGCCTGCCGGACGAGTTCTTCTACGCCCACGAGGAGACCGACCTGGCCTGGCGCGCCCTGGACGCCGGCTGGATGATCGACTACCGCTCCGACATGGTGCTGTTCCACCCCACGACCGCCCCCTCCCGGCACGCGGTCTACCACCGGATGGTCGCCCGCAACCGGGTCTGGCTGGCCCGCCGCAACCTGCCCGCGCCGCTGGTCCCCGTCTACCTCGGGGTGTGGCTGCTGCTGACCCTGCTGCGCCGTCCGTCCCGTCCGGCCCTGCGCGCCTGGTTCGCCGGCTTCCGGGAGGGCTGGACCACCGCCTGCGGACCGCGCCGCCCCATGCGCTGGCGGACCGTGTGGAAGCTCACGCGACTGGGCCGTCCGCCGGTGATCTGACAGGCTCGGGGGTGCGCGGCCGCGCGGCCGCCCCTCGGGACCGTATCCCCTCGCGGATACGTGTCGCGTTCCTGTAGCACAATTCCGTAAGACATGAGTAAGACGAACCAGACGACGAAGGCCTCCACCCTTGAGTGAGACAACGCATGACGGCGGGATCGCGGTGAGCGCGGCACCGGCGCCCGACGAGGGCCTCACGGCGGCGCAGCTGGCCGCCAAGTACGGGCTCGCGGTGAGCGGCGCCCGGCCCTCCCTCGTCGAGTACGTACGCCAGCTGTGGGGCCGCCGTCACTTCATCCTGGCCTTCTCCCAGGCGAAGCTCACCGCCCAGTACAGCCAGGCCAAGCTCGGCCAGCTCTGGCAGGTGGCCACCCCGCTGCTGAACGCGGCCGTGTACTACTTCATCTTCGGCGTCATCCTGCACGCCAGCCGCGGCATGTCGCAGGACGTCTACATCCCGTTCCTGGTCACCGGCGTCTTCACCTTCACCTTCACACAGAGCTCGATCATGACGGGCGTCCGGGCGATCTCCGGCAACCTCGGCCTGGTGCGCGCGCTGCACTTCCCGCGTGCCTCGCTGCCCGTCTCCTTCGCGCTCCAGCAGCTCCAGCAGCTGCTGTTCTCGATGATCGTCATGGTCGCCGTGGTGGTCGGGTTCGGCAGCCGCCCCGGCCTGTCCTGGGCGCTGGTCGTGCCGATCCTGTTCCTGCTGTTCCTGTTCAACACCGGGCTGGCCCTGATCGTGGCCCGGATGGGCGCCAAGACGCCGGACCTCGCGCAGCTGCTGCCGTTCATACTGCGCACCTGGATGTACATGTCCGGCGTGATGTTCTCGATCACCAAGATGATGGAGGGCCGGCCGGAGTGGGCGCGCACCCTGCTCCAGGTCAACCCGGCCACCGTCTACATGGACCTGATGCGCTTCGCGCTCATCGACGGCTACGGCGCCTCGAACCTGCCGCCGCACGTCTGGGCCGTCGCCCTGGCCTGGGCCGTGGTCGTCTTCGGCGGCGGATTCGTGTACTTCTGGAAGGCGGAGGAGCGGTACGGCCGTGGCTGAGCAGAGCACAGGGGAGCGGATCCCCACCGTCATAGCGGAGGACGTGCACATCGTCTACCGCGTCAACGGCGCCAAGACCGGCAAGGGCAGCGCGACCTCCGCCCTGAGCCGTATCGTCCGGCGCGGCGACGAGCGCGGTGTCCGCAAGGTGCACGCGGTCCGCGGGGTCTCCTTCGTCGCCTACCGCGGCGAGGCGATCGGCCTGATCGGGTCCAACGGCTCCGGCAAGTCCACCCTGCTGCGGGCCATCGCCGGCCTGCTGCCCGCGGAGAAGGGCAGGGTCTACACCAACGGCCAGCCCTCGCTGCTCGGCGTCAACGCGGCCCTCATGAACGACCTCACCGGCGAACGGAACGTCATCCTCGGCGGTCTCGCCATGGGCATGTCCCGTGAGGACATCCGGGCCCGCTACCAGGAGATCGTCGACTTCTCCGGCATCAACGACAAGGGTGACTTCATCACCCTGCCCATGCGCACCTACTCGTCCGGCATGGCGGCCCGGCTCCGGTTCTCCATCGCCGCCGCCAAGGACCACGACGTCCTCATGATCGACGAGGCGCTGGCCACCGGGGACGCGGCGTTCCGCAAGCGCTCCGAGGACCGGATCCGCGAGCTGCGTGAGCACGCCGGCACGGTGTTCCTGGTCAGCCACAACAACAAGTCCATCCGTGACACCTGCGACCGGGTCCTGTGGCTGGAGCGCGGCGAGCTGCGCATGGACGGCCCGACCGAAGAGGTGCTCAAGGAGTACGAGAAGTTCACCGGCAAGTAGCCCCCGCTCCACGGGCAGGCGACCGATTTCGGCCAGGGCCCCGCCGGAACCTTCCGGCGGGGCCCCGCGTCTGCAAAGGAAGCGTCAACTCCGGGGCGCCGAAGGAATCTTGAAGCCAATCGGTGTGTTGTTGTGATCTGCGGGACACCCCGACGAACCTCCATGCGTTGTACAACGTAAGCTGTACCGGTCTCGGAAAGCGGCAAGTGGGGCGATAATGCGCGACACCCTCCGCCGGGCTGCCCTGCGGGCTGCTGGGCGGCGTGTCCGAAATAGTGTGTATTGGGTCGGCAGTGTAGAACGGGAGATGTGACGGCAATGGCTACGGAAACTCCCCAGCTCAACGCAGGCCGCGCCGTCCCCGCCCCGGGCAGTGAACGGTGACGGCGACCGCCCCGGCGCACCCCGCCGACGCGGAGCGCGGCACGCTGGCCAAGGCCGCGGACGAGAACTTTCCCGTGGCGCCCTTCTTCCTGCCGAAGGCCTGGCGCGACGACCTGATGGCGGTGTACGGCTTCGCCCGCCTCGTCGACGACATCGGCGACGGCGATCTGGCCCCCGGTGGCGCCGACGCCCGGCTGCTCGGAGTGCCGGCCGCAGAGGCCGAGGACCGCCTGGTTCTCCTGGACGCCTTCGAGGCCGACCTGCGCCGCGTCTTCGACGCCACCCCGCGCCACCCGCTGCTGCGCCGCCTGCAGCCGACCGTGCGCCGCCACTCCCTCACCCCCGAGCCGTTCCTCGGCCTGATCGCCGCCAACCGCCAGGACCAGACCGTCGCACGGTACGAGACCTACGACGACCTGCTCGCCTACTGCGAGCTGTCCGCCAACCCCGTCGGCCGTCTGGTCCTCGCCGTCACCGGCACCTCGACCCCCGAGCGGGTCCGGCTCTCCGACGCGATCTGCACCGCGCTGCAGATCGTCGAACACCTCCAGGACGTGGCCGAGGACTACGGCCGCGACCGGATCTATCTGCCCGCCGAGGACATGAAGCGCTTTCACGTCCAGGAGGCGGATCTCGCCGGGAAAACCACAGGCGCATCGGTGCGTGCACTGGTTGCATACGAAGCGCAACGCGCCCGCGGTCTCCTGAATGAAGGCGCCCCCCTCGTGGGTAGCGTCCACGGCAGGTTGAAGCTGCTGCTCGCGGGGTTCGTGGCGGGGGGAAGGGCGGCGATCGGCGCGATCGCCGCCGCCGAATACGACGTACTGACCGGCCCGCCCAAGCCCGGCAAGGGCCGGTTGCTGCGTGAGGTGGGCGTGACTCTGCGAGGAGAGGGGTGATCCGGACCGTGGACTCTGCCACACACGTGTCCCCACCGGTACTCGCCGCCTACAGCTACTGCGAGACGGTCACCGGACAGCAGGCCCGGAACTTCGCCTACGGCATCAGGCTGCTGCCGGCACCGAAGCGGCGCGCCATGTCGGCGCTCTACGCCTTCTCCCGGCGGGTCGACGACATCGGCGACGGTGCGCTGGCGGACGACGTGAAGGCGGCCCGGCTGGAGGACACCCGGGCGCTGCTCGCCCGGATCCAGGAGGGCGCGGTCGCCGAGGACGACACCGACCCGGTCGCGGTCGCCCTCGCGCACGCCGCCCAGGCCTTCCCGATCCCGCTCGGCGGCCTGGACGAGCTGATCGACGGCGTGCTGATGGACGTACGCGGCGAGACCTACGAGACCTGGGACGACCTCAAGGTCTACTGCCGCTGTGTGGCCGGTGCCATCGGCAGGCTCTCGCTCGGCGTGTTCGGTACGGAACCAGGGGCGCGCGGTGCCGAGCGCGCGCCGGAGTACGCGGACACGCTCGGGCTCGCGCTCCAGCTCACCAACATCCTCCGGGACATCCGCGAGGACGCCGGCAACGGCCGTACCTACCTGCCCCAGGACGACCTCGCCAAGTTCGGCTGCTCGGCGGGGCTCGACGGTCCGATCCCGCCCGAGGGCTCGGACTTCGCGGGTCTCGTGCACTTCGAAGTACGCCGCGCCCGTGCCCTTTTCGCCGAGGGCTACCGGCTGCTGCCCATGCTCGACCGGCGCAGCGGCGCCTGCGTCGCCGCCATGGCCGGCATCTACCGCCGCCTCCTCGACCGCATCGAGCGCGAACCGGACGCGGTGCTGCGCGGCCGGGTCTCGCTGCCCGGACACGAGAAGGCCTACGTCGCCGTACGCGGGCTGTCGGGGATCGACACCCGGCGGCACACCTCCCGGCAGGCCGTCAGGAGGCGCGCCTGATGGGCAACCCGGGCCGGGGCGGCTCCACCGGAGGGAAACGGCAGGCAACCCTCCGCGTCAGGGTGGCGTCCCTGACTGCGAAGGCCCCCCGTGGCCGATTCCGGCAGCACGACGGGCAGGCGGGAAAGGGCGCACGATGAGCGACGGCACGCGATCCGAGGGGACGCACGACGACATCCCGTCCGGGCGCACCGCCGTCGTGGTCGGCGGCGGCCTGGCCGGCGTCACGGCCGCCCTCGCCCTCGCCGACGCGGGGGTCCGCGTCACCCTGCTCGAAGGCAGGCCGAGGCTCGGCGGGCTCGCCTTCTCCTTCCGGCGCGGCGACCTGACCGTGGACAACGGCCAGCACGTGTACCTGCGGTGCTGCACCGCCTACCGCTGGTTCCTCGACCGCATCGAGGGCGCGGCGCTGGCACCGCTGCAGGACCGCCTCGACGTACCCGTGCTCGACCTCGCGAAGCCCGAGGGCCGGCGCCTGGGCAGGCTGCGGCGCGACCCGCTGCCCGTACCCCTGCATCTGGGACGCAGCCTGGCCGCCTATCCGCACCTCTCGCTCGCCGAACGGGCCAGGGTCGGGCGTGCCGCGCTCGCGCTCAAGGGACTCGACCTCGCCGATCCGAGCCTGGACGCACAGGACTTCGGCAGCTGGCTGGCCGCCCACGGCCAGTCGGCGCGTGCCGTCGAGGCCCTGTGGGACCTGGTCGGGGTCGCCACCCTCAACGCGGTCGCGGGCGACACCTCGCTGGGGCTCGCCGCGATGGTGTTCAAGACCGGTCTGCTGTCCGACCCGGGCGCGGCCGACATCGGCTGGGCCCATGTGCCGCTGGGCGAACTGCACGACCGGCTGGCCCGCAAGGCGCTCGACTCCGCGGGCGTGCGTACCGAAGTCCGAACACGCGTCACCTCCGTCCTCCACAACGAGAACGGGGGCTGGAGCGTTCAGGTTCCCGGCGAGACGCTCACGGCGGACGCGGTGGTGCTCGCCGTGGCCCAGCGCGAGGCCCATGACCTGCTGCCCGCCGGCGCCCTCGACGCCCCGGAAAACCTTCTGGAGATCGGCACCGCGCCGATCCTCAACGTCCATGTGGTCTACGACCGTACGGTGCTCACCAAGCCGTTCTTCGCGGCCCTCGGCAGCCCGGTCCAGTGGGTGTTCGACCGCACCGGCGCCTCGGGGCTGCGCGAGGGCCAGTACCTCGCGCTGTCCCAGTCCGCCGCCCAGGACGAGATCGACGCCCCCGTGGCCGTGCTGCGCGAGCGCTACCTGCCCGAACTGGAGCGGCTGTTGCCCGGCGCGCGCGGCGCCGGGGTGCGGGACTTCTTCGTGACCCGGGAGCGCACCGCGACGTTCGCCCCCACCCCCGGTGTCGGGCGGCTGCGGCCCGGCGCCCGCACCAAGGCACCCGGCCTCTACCTGGCCGGAGCGTGGACCGCCACCGGGTGGCCCGCGACCATGGAGAGTGCGGTCCGCAGCGGTGTCTGTGCGGCCGATGCCGCGTTGAGCACTCTGGGCCGGCCCCGCCCCCGTCACCTCTTCGAGTTCGAGGAGGCGGCGTGACGCTCGATCAGCGGGTGGCAGGCCTCCGCACCCCCGGTACCGCGACAAGAGGAGAAACTGTGCCCACTGTGCCCCCGGCCGAGACGGCTGCCGACGCGGTGGACGTGACCGCGCTCCTGGAGCGCGGCCGGACCCTTGCAACACCGGTACTGCGGGCGGCAGTCGACCGCCTGGCACCTCCCATGGACACCGTCGCCGCCTACCACTTCGGCTGGATCGACGCCGAAGGCAACCCCGCCGAGGGGGACGGCGGCAAGGCCGTGCGCCCCGCCCTCGCCGTGCTCTCCGCCGAGGTCACCGGCGCCGCGCCGGAGATCGGCATCCCCGGCGCCGTCGCCGTCGAACTCGTCCACAACTTCTCCCTGCTGCACGACGACCTGATGGACGGCGACGAACAGCGCCGCCACCGTGACACCGTCTGGAAGGTGCACGGCCCCGCCCAGGCCATCCTGGTCGGCGACGCCCTGTTCGCCCTCGCCAACGAGATCCTCCTCGAACTCGGCACCGTCGAGGCCGGCCGCGCCACCCGCCGGATCACCACCGCCACCCGCGCCCTCATCGACGGCCAGGCGCAGGACATCTCCTACGAGCACCGCGACCGGGTCAGCGTCGAGGAGTGCCTGGAGATGGAGGGCAACAAGACCGGCGCCCTGCTCGCCGCCTCCAGCTCCATCGGCGCGGTGCTCGGCGGCGCCGACGACCGCACCGCCGACACCCTGGAGCGGTACGGCTACCACCTCGGCCTCGCCTTCCAGGCCGTCGACGACCTCCTCGGCATCTGGGGCGATCCGGAGTCCACCGGCAAGCAGACCTGGAGCGACCTGCGCCAGCGCAAGAAGTCCCTGCCGGTGGTCGCGGCCCTCGCGGCCGGCGGAGCGGCGTCCGAACGGCTCGGCGAGATCCTCGCCGCCGACGCCAAGAGCAGCGACTTCGAGAACTTCTCCGAGGAGGAGTTCGCCGCTCGCGCCGCCCTCATCGAGGAGGCCGGCGGACGCGAGTGGACCGCCGAAGAGGCGCGCCGTCAGCACACCATCGCCATCGAGGCCCTCCACGCCGTCGACATGCCCGACCGGGTACGGGCGCAGTTCACGGCGCTGGCCGACTTCGTCGTCGTACGAAAGAGATGATCATTATCGGTCGAATAGCCCTCGCGTAGTCGCCGGCCGGTGCGAGCGCGCAGCCAGCACCGGCCGACGGCGGACCCGCAGCAGAACGATTTCGCACGACTGCACGAAGGGGATGCCATGACAGCGACGACCGACGGAAGCACCGGGGCCACCCTGCCGCCCCGGGCCGACTCGGCCACCACCGAACTCACCACCCCCGTCGCGGCCGGGGTACAAGAAGCCGCCGAACGCGCCGTCCGGCGTGCCACCGACCACCTGCTCGCCCTCCAGGACGCGCAGGGCTGGTGGAAGGGCGACCTGGAGACCAACGTCACCATGGACGCCGAGGACCTGCTGCTCCGTCAGTTCCTGGGCATCCGCGACGAGGCCACGACCGCCGCCGCCGCGCTCTTCATCCGCGGCGAGCAGCGCGAGGACGGCACCTGGGCCACCTTCTACGGCGGCCCCGGCGAACTCTCCACCACCATCGAGGCGTACGTCGCCCTGCGGCTCGCCGGGGACGCGCCCGACGCGCCGCACATGGCCAAGGCGTCGGCCTGGATCCGCGAGCGCGGCGGGATCGCCGCCGCCCGGGTCTTCACCCGGATCTGGCTGGCCCTGTTCGGCTGGTGGAAGTGGGAGGACCTGCCCGAACTCCCGCCCGAACTCCTGTACTTCCCGAAGTGGTTCCCGCTCAGCATCTACAACTTCGGCCAGTGGGCCCGGCAGACCATCGTGCCGCTCACCGTCGTCTCGGCGAAACGGCCGGTGCGCCCCGCCCCCTTCCCGCTGGACGAACTGCACACCGACCCCGCGAACCCCAACCCGCCCCGCCCACTGGCCCCGCCGACCACCTGGGAGGGCCTGTTCCAGCGGCTCGACAAGGTTGTCCGCGGCTACCGCAAGGTCGCGGTGCGCCGGCTGCGCGGCTCGGCGCTGAACTCCGCCGCCCGCTGGATCGTCGAGCGGCAGGAGAACGACGGCGCCTGGGGCGGCATCCAGCCGCCCGCCGTGTACTCGTTGATCGCCCTGCACCTGCTCGGCTACGACCTGCGGCACCCCGTGATGCGCGCGGGCCTGGAGTCGCTGGATCGTTACGCCGTCTGGCGCGAGGACGGCGCCCGGATGATCGAGGCCTGCCAGTCGCCGGTGTGGGACACCTGCCTCGCCGCCATCGCGCTCGCCGACGCCGGGCTGCCCGCCGACCACCCGCAACTGGTCAAGGCCGCCGACTGGATGCTCGGCGAGCAGATCGTCCGGCCCGGCGACTGGGCCGTGAAGCGACCCCAGCTCCCGCCGGGCGGCTGGGCGTTCGAGTTCCACAACGACAACTACCCCGACATCGACGACACCGCCGAGGTCGTCCTCGCGCTGCGCCGCATCAGACACCACGACCCCGAGCGGATGGAGAAGGCCATCGGGCGCGGGGTGCGCTGGAACCTCGGCATGCAGTCCAAGAACGGGGCCTGGGGCGCCTTCGACGTCGACAACACCAGCCCGTTCCCCAACCGGCTGCCGTTCTGCGACTTCGGAGAGGTCATCGATCCGCCCTCCGCGGACGTCACCGCCCACGTCGTGGAGATGCTCGCCTTCGAGGGCATGTCCCACGACCCGCGCACCCGGCGCGGCATCGAGTGGCTGCTCGCGGAACAGGAGCCCAACGGCTCCTGGTTCGGGCGCTGGGGCGTCAACTACGTGTACGGGACCGGTTCCGTGGTACCCGCGCTCACCGCGGCCGGACTGCCCGCCTCCCACCCGGCGATCCGGCGCGCGGTGACCTGGCTGGAGAACGTCCAGAACGACGACGGCGGCTGGGGCGAGGACCTGCGCTCCTACAAGCACGTCGACGAATGGAGCGGGCGCGGCGCCTCCACCGCCTCCCAGACGGCGTGGGCGCTGATGGCCCTGCTCGCGGCCGGGGAGCGGGAGTCCAAGGCGGTGGAGCGGGGCGTGCGGTGGCTCGCCGAGACCCAGAACGAGGACGGCTCCTGGGACGAGCCGTACTTCACGGGCACCGGCTTCCCCTGGGACTTCTCCATCAACTACCACCTCTACCGGCAGGTCTTCCCGCTCACCGCGCTCGGCCGTTACGTCCACGGCGAGCCCACACCCGAGGCCGAGAGGAGCTGAATGAGCACCACGCCCGCTGCGGCCCCGCTGCTGATCGCCTGCGCGCTCGGCATCGAGCACCTCGCCCTGCGCGCCGGCGAACGCGGTGGCGCGGACGGGCCGGTCACCGTGCTGCGCACCGGCATGGGACCCAGGGCGGCGGAACGGTCCGTCACCCGCGTCCTGGCGGACCCGGCGCTCGCCGCCGCCGCCGTGCTGGCCACCGGTTTCTGCGCCGGGCTCGCCCCCGGAATGCACCCCGGCGACCTGGTCGTCGCCGAGGAGACCCGGGACCCGCGCGGAAGCGTCCCGTGCGTCGGCACCGAACTCCTCGTCAAGGAACTCGTACGGACCCTGCCCGGCCGCACCGTCCACACCGGGCCCGTCACCGGCTCCGACCACGTCGTCCGCGGTCACGAACGGTTCGACCTGCTCGCGACCGGCGCCATCGCGGTCGACATGGAATCGGCGGCCACGCTCCTGAGCGCGGTGCGCGCGGGCGAGCGACCGGTTGCGGCCGTACGGGTGGTCGTGGACGCTCCTGAACATGAACTCGTCCGGATCGGCACGGTGCGCGGTGGAATATCGGCTTTCCGCGTCCTTCGATCCGTTCTTCCAGCTTTCTTCGAATGGCACCGTTCTTTGCTGCTCCCCCGGAGGTGAGCCAGATGGCCATGCCGCTGCGCCAGTCGATCAAGGTCGCTACCTACTTGGCTGAACAGAAGCTCCGCAAGCGGGACAAGTTCCCGCTGATCGTGGAGCTGGAACCGCTTTTCGCCTGCAACCTGAAATGTGAGGGCTGCGGCAAGATCCAGCATCCGGCGGGGGTGCTCAAGCAGCGTATGCCGGTCGCCCAGGCCGTCGGCGCGGTGCTGGAGTCCGGTGCGCCGATGGTCTCCATCGCGGGCGGCGAACCGCTGATGCACCCGCAGATCGACGAGATCGTGCGGCAGTTGGTGGCGAAGCGCAAGTACGTCTTCCTGTGCACCAACGCGATGCTGCTGCGCAAGAAGATGGACAAGTTCACGCCCTCGCCGTACTTCGCCTTCGCGGTGCACATCGACGGGCTGCGCGAGCGGCACGACGAGTCCGTCGCCAAGGAGGGCGTGTTCGACGAGGCGGTGGCGGCCATCAAGGAGGCCAAGCGGCGCGGCTTCCGGGTGACCACCAACTCGACCTTCTTCAACACGGACACCCCGCAGACCATCATCGAGGTGCTCAACTTCCTCAACGACGACCTCAAGGTCGACGAGATGATGATCTCGCCCGCCTACGCCTACGAGAAGGCCCCCGATCAGGAGCACTTCCTGGGCGTCGAGCAGACCCGCGAGCTGTTCAAGAAGGCCTTCGCGGGCGGCAACCGCAAGAAGTGGCGGCTCAACCACTCCCCGCTCTTCCTGGACTTCCTGGAGGGCAAGGTCGACTTCCCGTGCACGGCCTGGGCGATCCCGAACTACTCGCTGTTCGGCTGGCAGCGCCCCTGCTACCTGATGAGCGACGGGTACGTCCCGACGTACCGGGAACTCATCGAGAAGACCGACTGGGACAAGTACGGCCGCGGCAAGGACCCGCGCTGCGCCAACTGCATGGCGCACTGCGGCTACGAGCCCACCGCCGTCCTCGCCACCATGGGATCGCTCAAGGAGTCGCTGCGCGCGATGCGCGAGACGGTCTCCGGGAACCGGGAGTAACGGTATGACCGCGGTTTCCCTGGGCCTCCCGGAGGTCCCGGCCCGGCCGGTCGCCGAGCGGCGCGTGTCCCGGCAGATCCACGTCGGGCCCGTGGCGGTCGGCGGCGGCGCCCCGGTGTCGGTGCAGTCGATGACCACGACCCGCACCTCGGACATCGGCGCCACCCTCCAGCAGATCGCCGAACTCACCGCGTCCGGCTGCCAGATCGTCCGCGTCGCCTGCCCCACGCAGGACGACGCGGACGCGCTGGCCACCATCGCGAGGAAGTCCCAGATCCCCGTGATCGCGGACATCCACTTCCAGCCGAAGTACGTCTTCGCGGCCATCGAGGCCGGCTGCGCTGCGGTCCGCGTGAACCCCGGCAACATCAAGAAGTTCGACGACCAGGTCAGGGAGATCGCGCGGGCCGCGAAGGACCACGGCACGCCGATCCGGATCGGGGTCAACGCCGGCTCGCTCGACCGGCGGCTGCTGGAGAAGTACGGCAGGGCGACTCCGGAGGCGCTGGTGGAGTCGGCCCTGTGGGAGGCGTCGCTCTTCGAGGAGCACGACTTCCGGGACATCAAGATCTCCGTCAAGCACAACGACCCGGTCGTGATGGTCGAGGCGTACCGGCAGCTCGCCGCGCAGTGCGACTACCCGCTGCACCTCGGGGTGACCGAGGCGGGCCCGGCCTTCCAGGGCACGATCAAGTCGGCGGTGGCCTTCGGGGCGCTGCTGTCCCAGGGTATCGGCGACACCATCCGGGTCTCCCTCTCCGCGCCGCCGGTCGAGGAGGTCAAGGTCGGCAACCAGATCCTGGAGTCCCTCAACCTCAGGCAGCGCGGCCTGGAGATCGTCTCCTGCCCGTCGTGCGGGCGCGCCCAGGTCGACGTCTACAAGCTGGCGGACGAGGTGACGGCGGGGCTCCAGGGCATGGAGGTACCGCTGCGCGTCGCCGTCATGGGATGCGTGGTCAACGGCCCCGGCGAGGCACGGGAGGCCGACCTGGGCGTCGCCTCCGGCAACGGCAAGGGGCAGATCTTCGTCAAGGGCGAGGTCGTCAAGACCGTGCCCGAGTCCAGGATCGTGGAGACCCTCATCGAGGAAGCGATGAAGATCGCCGAGCAGATGGAGCAGGACGGCGCCGGGTCCGGAACACCCGCCGTCACGGTGAGCTGAACAGCACGGACCGAGAGGGGGCCGAGCGTGACGATTCTGGAGACCATCCGGGGACCACGCGACCTGAAGGCGCTGTCCGAGGCACAACTCGGTGAACTGTCCGAAGAAATACGCGAGTTCCTGGTGCACGCGGTCGCCAGGACCGGCGGTCACCTCGGGCCCAACCTGGGCGTCGTGGAACTGACCGTCGCGCTGCACCGGGTCTTCGAGTCCCCGGCCGACCGCATCCTCTGGGACACCGGTCACCAGAGCTACGTCCACAAACTGCTCACCGGCCGCCAGGACTTCTCCAAGCTGCGCGGCAAGGGCGGCCTGTCCGGGTACCCCTCGCGCGAGGAGTCCGAGCACGACGTCATCGAGAACAGTCACGCCTCCACCGCGCTCGGCTGGGCCGACGGCCTCGCCAAGGCCCGCCAGGTGCAGGGGGAGAAGGGCCATGTCGTCGCGGTGATCGGCGACGGGGCGCTGACCGGCGGAATGGCCTGGGAGGCGCTCAACAACATCGCGGCCGCCAAGGACCGGCCGCTGATCATCGTCGTCAACGACAACGAGCGCTCGTACGCCCCCACCATCGGCGGTCTCGCCAACCACCTGGCCACCCTGCGCACCACCGACGGCTACGAGCAGGTGCTGGCCTGGGGCAAGGAGGTCCTGCTGCGCACACCCGTCGTGGGCGGCACCCTCTACGAGTCCCTGCACGGCGCCAAGAAGGGCTTCAAGGACGCCTTCGCGCCGCAGGGGATGTTCGAGGACCTCGGGCTCAAGTACGTCGGCCCGATCGACGGCCATGACATCAGAGCGGTGGAGTCCGCGCTGCGGCGCGCGAAACGCTTCCACGGTCCGGTGCTGGTGCACTGCCTCACCGAGAAGGGCCGCGGCTACGAGCCCGCGCTCGCCCACGAGGAGGACCACTTCCACACCGTCGGCGTCATGGACCCGCTCACCTGCGAGCCCCTCACGCCCTCCAACGGCCCGTCCTGGACGTCGGTGTTCGGCGACGAGATCGTCCGCATCGGCGAGGAACGGGACGACGTCGTCGCGATCACCGCGGCGATGCTGCACCCGGTCGGCCTCGGCAGGTTCGCCGAGCGCTTCCCCGACCGGGTCTGGGACGTCGGCATCGCCGAGCAGCACGCGGCCGTCTCCGCGGCGGGGCTGGCCACCGGCGGCCTGCACCCCGTCGTCGCCGTCTACGCCACGTTCCTCAACCGCGCCTTCGACCAGTTGCTGATGGACGTGGCGCTGCACCGCTGCGGGGTGACGTTCGTCCTGGACCGCGCCGGGGTGACCGGGGTCGACGGGGCCTCGCACAACGGCATGTGGGACATGTCGATCCTCCAGGTGGTGCCCGGCCTGCGAATCGCCGCCCCGCGCGACGCCGGGCAACTGCGCCTCCAACTGCGCGAGGCCGTCGCCGTCGACGACGCGCCGACGCTGATCCGCTTCCCGAAGGAGTCGGTGGGGCCGGAGATCCCGGCGGTCGACCGGGTCGGCGGCGTGGACGTCCTGCACCGGGGCGGGGACCCGCGGGTGCTGCTGGTCGCGGTCGGGGTGATGGCGCCGGTGTGCCTCCAGGCGGCGGAGCTGCTGGCCGCCCGGGGCGTCGACTGCACGGTCGTGGACCCCCGTTGGGTGAAGCCCGTGGATCCGGCGCTGCCGGTGCTGGCCGCCCGGCACGAGCTGGTGGCGGTCGTCGAGGACAACAGCCGGGCGGCGGGCGTGGGCGCGGCGGTCGCGCTGGCGCTCGGTGACGCCGAAGTGGACGTGCCGGTGCGGCGGTTCGGGATCCCCGAGCAGTTCCTTGCGCATGCGAAGCGGGGGGAGGTGCTGGCCGACATCGGGCTGACGCCGGTGGAGATCGCGGGGCGGATCGGGGCGAGCCTCGCGGGGCGCGCCCACGGGGATGGCGCGGGGGGCCCTTCGGCGGGTGCGGCGCCGTCACGGCCGGTCGCGCAGTTCCCCGCGCCCCTCCAGGGCGCCGCAGTCGAGGGCGCTTTCACCGAGAGTGCTGTCAAGGAGAAAGAATGAGTACGGAGTTCGACCTCGGTGCGCTGCTCGCCGAGCGTGGTGGTGAGCGGTACGAGCTGCACGCCAAATACCTCAACCACCAGCTTCCCCGCATGCTGCACACCATCGGCTTCGACAAGGTCTACGAGCGGGCCGAGGGCGCGCACTTCTGGGACGCGGACGGCAACGACTACCTGGACATGCTCGCCGGGTTCGGGGTGATGGGCCTGGGCCGTCACCACCCCGTCGTCCGCAAGGCCCTGCACGACGTCCTGGACGCCCAGCTGGCCGACCTCACCCGCTTCGACTGCCAGCCGCTGCCCGGCCTGCTCGCCGAACGGCTCCTCGCGCACAGCCCGCACCTGGACCGGGTGTTCTTCGGCAACAGCGGGACCGAGGCGGTCGAGACGGCCCTGAAGTTCGCCCGCTTCGCCACCGGCAGACCGCGCGTCCTGTACTGCGACCACGCCTTCCACGGCCTGACCACGGGCTCCCTGTCGGTCAACGGCGAGGACGGTTTCCGGGACGGCTTCGCCCCGCTGCTGCCCGACACGGCCGTCCCCCTCGGAGACCTGGACGCGCTCGCCCGGGAACTGGGGAAGGGCGACGTCGCCGCGCTGATCGTGGAGCCGATCCAGGGCAAGGGCGTGCACGAGGCCCCGCCCGGCTACCTGCGGGCCGCGCAGGAACTGCTGCACCGGCACAAGGCGCTGCTCGTCTGCGACGAGGTGCAGACCGGTCTCGGCCGCACCGGCGACTTCTACGCCTACCAGCACGAGGACGGCGTCGAGCCGGACCTGCTGTGCGTGGCGAAGGCGCTCTCCGGCGGCTACGTCCCCGTCGGCGCGACCCTCGGCAAGGACTGGATCTTCAAGAAGGTCTACTCGTCCATGGACCGCGTCCTGGTCCACTCGGCCAGCTTCGGCGCCAACGCCCAGGCCATGGCGGCCGGCCTCGCGGTGCTCTCCGTCATGGAGAACGACCAGGTCGTCGCCAACGCGCGGGCGGTGGGGGAGCAGCTCAAGTCCCGGCTCACCGCGCTGATCGGCACCTACGAGCTGCTCGCCGACGTCCGCGGGCGGGGCCTGATGATCGGCATCGAGTTCGGCCGGCCCAGCTCGCTGAAGCTGCGCAGCCGCTGGGCCATGCTCCAGGCGGCCCGCAAGGGCCTGTTCGCGCAGATGGTCGTCGTACCGCTGCTGCAACGGCACCGGATCCTCACCCAGGTCTCCGGCGACCACCTGGAGGTGATCAAGCTCATCCCGCCGCTGATCGTGGACGAGGCGGACGTCGACCGCTTCATGGACGCCTTCACGGACGTGATGGACGACGCCCACAGCGGGGGCGGCCTGATGTGGGACTTCGGCAGAACCCTCATCAAGCAGGCGGTGGCCAACCGCTAGCGCGCCCCGGCCCGTTTTGCCTCTGAGGCAAGAAATTTGCCGCAGAGGCAAAACTGCGGCTGAATGGAGAGCATGAGCTCTCCCGAGACCGGGCCCCCGGCCGGGCCGGACGAGGTCCTGCCCGCCGTCGCGCCGCAGCTCCGCGCCCTGCGCCGGCGCGCCGCCCTCACCCTGGAGGCGGCCGCGCGCACCGCGGGGCTGTCACCGGCCCATCTCTCCCGCCTGGAGACCGGGCAGCGCCAGCCCTCACTGCCGGTGCTGCTCGCACTCGCCCGCATCTACGGTACGACGGTCTCGGAGCTGCTGGGGGAGACCGCCGCCGAGCGGGACGCCATCGTGCGCGCCGGTGACATGGAACCGACCGGGGCGGGCGGCTGGACGTACTGGCAGGCCGGGTCCTCCGGCCGGGGCATGCAGGCGCTGCGGGTCCGGGTGCCGTACGGCTCGCAGGGCGACGTCGTGCGGGTGCATCCCGGCGAGGAGTGGCTGTACGTCCTGCAAGGGCGGCTGCGGCTGCGCCTCGGCGACACCACGCATGTGCTCGCCCCCGGCGACAGCGCCCACTTCGACTCGCTGACCCCGCACCGGCTCGCCGCCGAGGACCACGACGGGGTCGCGCTCCTGTTCGTCCACACCCTGTTGCAGAGTCCCACGGCCGCGCTGTGCCTGGGACCGACCCCTGGAGAACTGCCATGAGCAACTACGAGGAGAGGTTCCCACGGTCACTGTGGATCCGGCTCATCATCTACATCGCCGTGGGGCACGTGTTCGCCGCGTTCCTCTTCCTGCTCTTCACCCTCGGCGGCAAGGGCTGAGCCCCGGCGGGGCCTAGGGCGTGGTGGGGGTGTGCGGGGCGGGCCCCCCGCGGCGGGCGGCGGGCGTGAGGCAAAAACCCCCCACTACAC